>JAVEVF010000139.1:0-2636 GCA_034005175.1 Coriobacteriia bacterium
CATGCTGGCGGTGACCGAGGCTGGTGGCGAAGACCTGGAATCGACCGGTGAAGAATGGGTGGTCACCACGGGCCCAACCGATGCCATGCAGGTCAAGGGCGCACTGGAGGCCCAAGGCCTGCCGGTCAAAGGTGCCGAGCTCGTAATGGAGCCAGTCAACGAGACGATCGTGACACCACAAGACGCGAGCAAGGTGTTGAGACTCGTCGACCAGCTTGAGGAACACGATGACATCCAGAACGTCTATCACACTATGGCGTTCACCGATGAGATCGCAGCCTCTTTGGGAGAATAGGGCTCACCCCGCCGGCGCGTTGCGCGCTCACCCGCGTACCGCTATCCTGAACATATGTTCGATTCGGCGGAGATGAGGGGCGTGCGGTGATCATCCTCGGCATTGATCCTGGGCTGGCCAACACCGGCTGGGGGGTCGTCGAGCAAGCGGGGAGCAGACTCAGGTGTCTGGCATACGGCTGTATCACCACCCTTTCGTGCGACCCTCTGCCATCACGCCTGGCTGCCATACACGAGGAGCTGCTTCGGGTAATCGATCGCTATGCACCGCAAGCGGGTGCCGTGGAAAGCGTGTACTTCGGCACCAACGCCAAGACAGCGTTTGCAACAGGTCAAGCGCGAGGAGCTGCGCTTCTGGCCTTGGCCGGTGGAGGTCGTGCGCTTGGCGAGTACGGGCCAGGCGAGATCAAGATGGCGGTCGTGGGAAGCGGCTCTGCAGACAAAGGCCAGGTGCAGTACATGGTGCGCACCATTCTTCGCCTGGACCGTGATCCAACGCCGGACCACGCGGCCGATGCGCTCGCGGCGGCGATCTGTCACGCGCACCGCAGCCGTTCGCCCTTGGCGTGCGGAGGGCCGCGGTCGTGATTGACTCTCTCACCGGCCGCATAGCGTCGAAGGGGCCATCGCACTGCGTGCTTGACGTGGGTGGGGTGGGCTTTCGCCTTGCCATGTCAACGGGTTCACTGGCATCTCTTCCAGCTGAGGGTGACACCGCCACCATCCACACCCGGTTGCACGTCCGCGAAGATGAGCTGTCGTTGTACGGGTTCGAGTCGGCTGCCGAGAAGGAGCTCTTCGAGCACCTCATCACGGTGCGTGGCGTGGGGCCGAAAGTGGCGCTTGCTGCGCTTTCCGCTTATGAGCCCGATGTGTTGGTCGAGGCCATTCGCAGCGAGGACGTCGCTATCGTCTCCAGCATATCGGGAATCGGTGCGAAGACAGCACAGCGCATCATCCTTGAACTGAAGGACAAACTCGGCGGGACCACGCTTTCTACCGGTCAGTCCTCGGAAGCGGCTGGTGTTGTGGCAGAAGCCCGTGAGGCGCTTCTCGCTATGGGCTTCTCGGCAGCAGAGGTCGCATCAGCGCTCAAGAACGCAGATGGCAAGGGCGCGTCTGCCATCGTCCGTGATGCGCTCAAGCGGTTTGGCGGAGGTGGAGCATGAGCACCGTGTGGGAGAACACGGATGCGCCGTGGCCTGAGGAATCCGAGCGCTTGGTCAGCGCCGAGCATACTGAGGACGATGTCGAGATCGACCGCTCGCTTCGACCGAAGCGTCTGGGGGAGTACCTCGGACAACAGCGGGTGAAGGAGAACCTCGGGGTGCTCATCCAAGCCGCACGTGGACGTGATGAGCCGCTTGACCACATCTTGCTCTCAGGGCCTCCCGGACTCGGCAAGACCACGCTCGCATCGGTCATCGCGGCCGAACTCGATGTGCGCATCAGGACCACAAGCGGCCCTGCGATCGAGCGTGCTGGCGATCTGGCTGCGATCCTCACTAATCTCGAAGAACGCGATGTGTTGTTCATCGACGAGATTCACCGGCTCAATCGGGCCGTGGAAGAGGTGCTGTATCCGGCGATGGAGGACTACTCTCTCGATATCGTCATCGGGAAGGGACCTGCCGCACGCAGCCTGAGGCTTGAGCTGCCGCGCTTCACGCTCGTCGGCGCGACAACGCGCACCGGTCTGCTGACCGGTCCGCTGCGCGACCGTTTCGGCATGGCGTTTCGTCTCGACTACTACACCGCCGACGAGCTTGCTGACATCGTATCGAGGTCAGCGGGCATCCTGGGAGTGGCGGTTGATGAGGAAGGCGCTGCCGAGATCGCGCGGCGGGCACGCGGCACGCCTCGGCTTGCCAACCGGCTGCTGAAGCGGGTGCGCGACTACGCCCAGGTGAAACGCGACGGTGATGTCGATGAGGATATCGCGGCCGAGGCGTTGGCATTCTTCGAAGTCGACCATATCGGGCTTGACCGCATGGACCTGGCAATCCTTGAGACGCTCGTGCACAAGTTCAGCGGCAGGCCAGTGGGGCTTAACACACTGGCCGCCGCCGTTGGTGAAGAAGCAGACACACTTGAAGACGTCTATGAGCCTTATCTGCTCCAGCTGGGCTTCCTGGCAAGGACGCCCAAAGGGAGACAGGCGACGCCACGCGCATACGAGCATCTCGGCGCACCTGTGCCTGAGACAGCCCCAGGACAGGGCGGGCTGTTCTAACAGGCCTGCGCTTCCATTCAGACGCTGATATCGGCGGCCCACAAGCCGTGCAGGTTGCAATATTCCACCGCGCGCAAGGTCGTACCCTCGTCTACGGCGGCGGTGACGC
>JAVEVF010000054.1:0-11944 GCA_034005175.1 Coriobacteriia bacterium
ATGGGCTTCGAGCACACCCTCTTCGCACCGGTCCCGCTTGGCTTGGAGTCGGTCTTGGCCGAGGAGCTGCGCGCGCTCGGAGCGAAGCGAGTGCGCCCCGGCCGAGCAGGTGTTGCGTTCGCCGGCACGCTTGAGACCGCTTACCGCGTGTGTTTGTGGTCGCGCGTGGCCTCAAGGGTGCTGTTGTCTGTGGCCACGATACCGGCGCCTGACACCGAGACCTTGTACCGAGAAGTCTTAAACATCGCCTGGGAAGAGCACGTGCCTGCCGAGGGCACGCTTGCCGTGGATGTGGTGGCCTCGCGCTCTCCGATCTCACACGCTGGCTATGCGACGCTGAAGGTGAAAGACGCCATCGTCGACCGGCTAAGAGAGCGCTTTGGCGTCAGACCGGACATCGACACCGTTGCGCCGGATGTGCGGGTGAACGTCGCGCTGCGCGGGGCCAAGGCGGTGGTAAGCATCGATCTGGCGGGCGAGGGGTTGCACCGCCGCGGCTATCGCACCCCCGGCGAGCAGGGTGTGGCTCCGCTCAAGGAGAACCTCGCGGCGGGCGTGCTGATGCTTGCAGGCTGGCGCGAGATCGCTGCGGCCGGCGGCGCGTTCTACGACCCGCTCTGTGGCTCTGGGACGTTGGTGCTGGAAGCAGCGCTCATGGCAGGCGACATCGCCCCCGGGCTCATGCGCACGCGCTGGGGTTTCGAGGGCTGGCTTGGCCACGAGGTGCTCGCCTGGCATGAGCTTGCGGCCGAGGCGGTGGGGCGGCGCGAGGCCGGCCGCGCCACTATGCCGGTGTTGCTTGGCACTGACATCGACCGCCGCGCGATCAGCCTCGCGCGCGCCTCGGCTGGCCGCGCGGGCCTTTCGGGTGTTGTGCGTTTCGAGGCGCGCGACGCGAGCGTCGCCGCCCCACCGCCCGGCTCCGCTCCCGGGCTCGTCGCCATCAACCCTCCGTACGGCGAGCGTCTTGGTGTCGCAGAAGACCTGCGGGAGCTGTACGCTGCCCTCGGCAGCCGGCTGCGCGAGGCGTTCGGAGGTTGGAGGGTGTGCATCGTGACCGGCGCACCTGACCTGCTCGCGACGACCGGTCTTGTGATTGGGACGCAGCACGCGACCTATAACGGTCGCATCCCTGTAACGGTCGCAGTGGCAAGCATCGGAGAGACGCTTCCCGAGGGGCAGGTCACACGAGCGGGCTCCGGTGAGACCTCAGGCGCCGGTGCGCTCGCCAACCGTTTGCGCAAGAACGCGCGCCACCTCGGCAAGTGGGCGCGCAGGACGGGTGTGACGTGCTACCGGGTCTACGACGCTGACCTTCCCGAGTACGCGGTGGCGGTGGATATCTACCGGGGGGCTGGCCCCGATGAGCACCGGCATGCTGTCCATGTCGCCGAGTACGCGCCGCCTGCGAGCATCGATCCTGCGACGGCACAGCGCAGGCTGCATGAGGCGGTGGCGGCCGTTGCTGGCGTTCTTGAGGTGACCCCCGCCGACGTGTACCTGAAGGTGCGCAAGCGTCAGAAGGGCGGCACACAGTACGCGCGACAAAGCGAGGTGCGCCGCACCATGTTGGTGGCCGAGGACGGCCTGCTCCTCGAGGTGAATCTCTCGCAGTACCTCGATACGGGCTTGTTTCTCGACCACAGGCAGACGCGCGCGATGTTGCGCGAGTTGGCGCCAGGCAGGCGGTTCCTGAATCTCTATGGCTACACAGGTGCTGCGACGGTGCATGCTGCCGCTGGCGGAGCAGCTTCAACAACGACCGTAGACCTCTCAGCCACCTACCTTGACTGGTGTGGGCGCAACATGGCGCTTAACGGGTTCACGGGCGGTCAGCACACCCGCGAGCGCGCCGACGTGATGGAGTGGCTCA
The DNA here is from genome assembly GCA_034005175.1 of Coriobacteriia bacterium. Classification (GTDB taxonomy): domain Bacteria; phylum Actinomycetota; class Coriobacteriia; order Anaerosomatales; family SLCP01; genus JAVEVF01. Next base: position 1,874 of record JAVEVF010000054.1, read on the forward strand.
AGAAGTCCGCGGCCCGGCAGCGCACGTTCGACCTCATCTTCTGCGACCCTCCCACGTTCTCGCGATCCAAGCGCATGGAGTCGACGTTTGACGTGCAGCGAGATCACGTCGAGCTCATCTCGCGTACACTGCCCTTGCTCGCCGAGGGCGGCGTGCTCATCTTCTCCAACAACCTGCGGTCATTTCGAATGCAGGCAGATACGCTCCAGGGAGTTCGCGTGAAGGACATCACAGTGGAGACTATTCCGACGGACTTCGCTCGCAACCCGAAGATCCACAACACCTGGCAGATCGACAAGGTGCAAGGGGGGAGCATCGGGGCGCTTCGCGAATGTGGGTGCGACTGCACCCACATTGCCGACAGCGCGCGGGGAGGGGCAGCCACGGGGCTCCAGGCGTCCGCCGGCACCCAGGCGCTGCCTGAGCACACGGTCCGCAGAAGCTCACGCGCACGGCGCGTCCGTCTCACCGTCACCCCACGCGACGGACTCGTAGTGACCTTGCCAAGACATGTCCCGGCTGCAGAGGCCACCCGTGCGCTCGCTAGCCATGCTGAATGGGCCGAGCACGCGCTTGCGAACATCGCCGAGCGGCGCAGCGCGTACCAGGCAGGCCCCGAGACGTGGCTGCCTGAGTCGGTTGAGCTGCGCGCGCTCGGCCGCACCTACGCGGTGGTGTACGAGCAGCCTGCGCACGAGGGGGAAGATGGGCGTCGCGCCGTGGCTCGCGAGCGCGACGGAGTCTTGCGTGTGAGCGGTGCGCACAGTGCCGAAGAAGCGCTCGGTGCGCTTCGCCGTTGGCGCAACCGCACGGCACAGCGCGAGCTTCCTGCCATGCTCGCCGATCTCGCGCATCGCGCTGGAGCGCATCCGACACGCATCACCGTACGCGGGCAGCGAACGAGGTGGGGGAGCTGCTCGGCCCGCGGAACCATCTCCCTCAACCGTAATCTGCTCTTCTTGCCAGACCACCTTGTCGGCTACGTGCTCGCGCACGAGCTTGTCCACCTCGACGTGCTCGATCACTCACCACGCTTCTGGGCGCGACTGGGCGAGATAGTGCCAGCCCCGCTGCACTTGCGCGCGGGACTGCGCGAAGCGCAACATCTTGTGCCGGTGTGGGCCGATGAGTAAGGGCGACCGCACACCACCGAAGCTCCCCGGTTTCGTCTGTCGCCTTCCTGGGCCGCTGCGCGCTTTCATCGAGATCGTGGCACGTACGGTTGACGAGTTCCTTGAAGACGGTGCGCCCCGGCTCGCGGCCGCTCTCGCGTACTACTTGCTCATTGCGCTCGCCCCGTTGCTCATCGTGCTGGTGACGGTGGCGACGACTCTCTTCGAGCACGCCACTGTGAGAGACGCGCTCATCGCGACCGCGTATAACGCCTTTGGGGAGGCGGGTGCCTCAGTCGTCAACCAGGTGCTGCTGCAGGTGACCGGTCCATCCGACACCACGGTGACCTCTACTGCGATTCTCGGTGCGGTGATCGCGCTTTTCGGCGCGAGTGCTGCGTTCACCCAACTGCAGGCAGCACTCAACATCGTCTGGGGGGTCAGAGCCAGACCTGAGAGCTTCACGCACATGCTCCGCCGCCGGGGCCTGGCGTTTCTCACCGTGATCATCATCGGCATCGCGCTTCTTGGAGCGCTGGCGCTGAGCACGGGCTTCGCTCGGCTGCTGGGAGGGTGGGTCCCCACGCTCAAGGGGATTACGTGGCTCACCGAAAAGAGCGTCTCCTTCATCGGCACCGCGCTGCTCTTCGGCATCTTGTTCACTATCCTGCCGGACTACCGAGTGGATTGGCGCGATACCGTGGTGGGCGCGCTCGTGACGTCAGCGCTGTTCAACGTGGGCTCCGTCGCGCTCGGCAGCTACATGGGGCAGTCCAGTGTGGCGTCGTTTTACGGGGCGGCCGGTTCGATTGCTGTCATGCTCGTGTGGTTGTACTACAGCACACAGGTGCTCCTCTTCGGCGCCGAGTTCACGTATGTGTGGGCTGCGCGCCACCGGCAGGGTCGAAGCCGACGTGGCGAGCATGATGGCAGTGTCGTATAATAAATGTTTGTACCTTTCGCGCAGAAGTGCACCCCGAACGCACCATGCTGTGGGTGACTCGCGTCCATCACACTCGGGAGGGTGATCGCGATTCCCGGTAAGACCATCGCCGAGAAGATCTTCTCGGCCCACTCGCAAACCGACGCGCGCGCCGGTGACATCGTCATTGCAGACGTCGACTTCGTCATGGGACAGGACGGCACCTCTCCGCTCGCGATTCGCGCGCTGGAAGCGATGGGTGCTCAGACCGTGTTCGACAAGCAGAAGGTCGCCCTCGTCATCGACCATTCCTCGCCAAGCCCCCTCGAAGGGGTGAGCGCGCTGCATACCGAGATGCGCCGGTTCGGCAAGAAGACCGGTGCGTGCGTCTACGACGTGGGCGAGGGTGTCTGCCACCAGGTGGTGCCGGAGCACGGGCACGTCGTGCCTGGCGACCTCATGGTGGGATGTGACTCTCACACCTGCACATACGGTGCCCTGAACGTCTTCTCGACCGGTGTGGGCAGCACCGACGGCGCTGCTGCGATGGCATCGGGAAAGCTGTGGTTCAAGGTGCCTGAGACCGTCAAGGTGACCTATACCGGCGCGCTTGCTCCTGGTGTGTTCAGCAAGGACCTCATCTTGCGTCTTGCCGGCATGATCGGTGCCGACGGTGCCACCTATGAAGCCATCGAATTCGATGGACCGGTCATCGATTCCATGTCGGTGGATGCGCGCATGACCATCAGCAACATGGCAATCGAGGTGGGCGCGAAAGCGGGGCTCATGAGGGCCGACGCGAAGACGTTGGCGTGGTTCGAGGGGCGCGGTGAGCGCGTTCCCGCGCCTGTCGACCCCGACCGCGACGCCGTGTACGCGCGAAGGGTCGAGATTGACGCGAGCGAGGTGGGACCTCAGGTGGCAAAGCCGCACGCGGTCGACAATGTCTCGCCGATCGAAGAGGTGGCAGGGACCCCGATCGCACAGGGCTTTCTCGGCACGTGCACGAACGGTCGTCTCGAGGACCTTGCCATCGCGACTGAGATCTTGCGCGGAAGACACGTGCACCCTGACGTGCGTTTCATCGTGGCACCTGCCTCTAAGCAGATCTATCTCGACGCCATGCGAGCAGGCTATATCCAGGTGCTGGTTGAGGCTGGCGCTGCGGTGGTCACGCCCGGATGCGGCCCATGCGTGGGCACGCACAACGGTGTGCCGAGCGATGGCGAGAACGTCATCTCCACCGCCAACCGCAACTTCAAGGGCCGGATGGGCAACAGCAACGCGTTCATCTACCTCGGCAGCCCCGCTACAGTGGCCGCGTCGGTGATCGAGGGTGTCATCACCGATCCTCGGAAGTACTTCGGGTAAGCCGGAAAGCAGGGGAGCAGAGATGGAACTCAAGGCCAAGGCCTTCAAGTACGGTGATGACATCAACACCGACTACATCATCAGCGGCAAGTACAAGTTCAAGTCTGCAGACATGGAGGCGATGGCGGTCCACGCCATGGAAGACCTCGATTCTAAGTACTACCAGAAGGTGAAGCCGGAAGGTGGCTTTCTGGTCGCAGGCAAGAACTTCGGCATGGGATCGAGCCGCGAGCAGGCACCGCTTGTGCTCATCCACAGCAATACGCAAGCAGTGCTAGCCAAGGGCTTCGCGCGCATCTTCTATCGCAACGCCATCAACACCGGACTGCCTGTCGTGGAGTGCGACACCGATTTGATCGACGATGGTGACGAGCTTGTCATCGACCTGCATGCAGGCATCGTGCGCGATGTGACGAAGAACATGGATATACCGTTCACGCCGCTTCCCGCTGTCATGGAGCAGCTGCTTGCAGATGGCGGTCTTGTGGAACACTTCAAGAAGCACGGCGGATTCAATCTCTAGGAGGTCACGGCCGATGGCACCAAGGTCGGACGCAGCCTCGCTCGCGGAGCTGCTTTCACAGGACAAGGAAGAGATCGCGGCGCGCGCGGCCACGGACGAAGCCGTGCTGAAGGCACTCTTCGAGGCGCTCTCGGGCGACAAACGCGCCCATCGAGTGGCAGCAGCGCGTGCATTGCACGCGCTTGCCATTAAGGAACCGGCGGCGCTCAAAGGCCACGGTGCCGAGCTTGCCGACGCGCTCGACCGCCCGGAGGCTCAGACGCGCTGGGAGATCCTCGGCGCGCTTGAGAAGGTCGTGAATACGGATGGGCGCATCGTCGATAAGGCCATCGCGCCAGCTACTACCGCGTTGCACGATGCGGAGTCAGGCGTGGTGAGGCTTGCAGCGTTTCGGCTGTTGGCGGCGTATGGTGCGACAACCTCTCACCGCTCGGAGAAGGTCTGGCCGGTGCTCAGCGAGGCCGTGCGCGTCTACCACGGCGACCCCGAGTTCCCGGCGATGCTCATCGGCCTTATCCGTCTTGTGAGCGGCAACGCTGCCGATAGCGTGAAGATCGACGCTGCCGAGCGCATGTCGTTTGACGCGGAGAACGCCAAGGGGCTCATCGGGCAGCGGGCCCGTCGCATCGTGGCGTGCGCACCCAAGAAGGGCCGCAGCGCGAGGAAGGCCTGACCGGCCTGCCGACCGACACCGACTACCCGGAGGTTTCATCACGCATGGCAAAACACACCGTGACTCTCATACCTGGCGACGGCATCGGGCCGGAGCTCACCACTGCAATGACACGTGTCGTCGAGGCCACGGGCGTCAACATCGACTGGGACGTCGCCGAAGCTGGCACCGACGTCATGGAGAAGTACGGCACGCCGCTGCCCGCCCATGTGCTTGAGTCCGTGCGCCGCAACAAAGTCGCCATCAAGGGCCCCATCACCACGCCCGTGGGGACGGGTTTTCGCAGCGTGAACGTCGCACTGCGCAAGGAGCTCGACCTGTACGCATGCGTGAGGCCTGCGTTCTCTATTCCTGGCTCCGGTGCGCGCTATGACGACATCGATCTTGTCATCGTGCGGGAGAACACCGAGGACTTGTACGCAGGCATCGAGTTCGCCGAGGGAAGCGAGGGTGCGCGCAAGCTCATCGAGTTCGCCCAGGCCGAGGGTGCAGGCACCATCCGACCGGATTCAGGCATCTCGCTCAAGCCCATCTCGGTCATGGGCACGCGTCGTATCGTGAAGTATGCGTTTGACTACGCCATCGCCAATGGGCGCAAGAAGATCACGGCGGTGCACAAGGCAAACATCCTCAAGCACTCTGATGGGCTGTTCTTGAAGGTGGCTCGCGAGGTCGCCGAGGAGTATGCGCATACCGGCATCGAGTTCGACGACTACATCGTGGATGCGACCTCCATGCAGCTTGTGTTGCACCCCGAGTGGTGGGACGTGCTCGTGCTACCGAATCTCTACGGCGATATCGTCTCTGACATCGCAGCGGGGCTTGTCGGGGGCCTTGGCATCGCGCCGGGCGCCAACATCGGTGATGAGTGTGCGGTCTTCGAACCCGTACACGGTAGCGCGCCCAAGTATGCCGGCAAGGATGTCGCCAACCCCACCGCTGAGATTCTCTCGGCAGTGCTCATGCTGAACCATCTTGACGAGCCGGAGAGCGCCGAGCGTGTGTTGCGAGCGGTTCGCACGGTCATCGGCCGAGGTGAGAAGGTCACCTACGACGTGAAACGGTCAAATACCGGAAGCACCGAGGGCTCGGTGGGCACTCAGGCGTTTGCTGACGCGATCATCGCCGAGCTGTAGGCGCGTTGCCGGCTCGGTGTGGCCGGAGCGGGACGGACGGGCAGCTGTGGATCCAACACAGGTCGAGGCAGAAGAGAAGCCGATAGACATCCCCAGTTCGCCTTGGGAGTGGCTGCTTGCTGACAAGCGGCGGCTGGCGGTGGGTGTGGCTGGCGCTGTGGTGGCGCTGGGTGTGGCGGTCGCGCTTATCGTGGCTATGCTGAGCGGCCGTGGGGCGAAGGAAAGCACGGAGTCGACTGGCGGCACGCCTATCCCGCCAGCAAGCAGCACCGAGGCGACGCCTGGTGCAGAGAGCGGAGACGAGACGACTTCCGGCGCGGGAGAGCCGATTGGAAGCGGGGGGTCGGAGGAAGGCGAGACCGCAGCTGGAAAGAACGAGGACGCGCGGCCAGTGGCGCCCGGACGCGCACCGTACGTCGCGTATCGCTATGGCGGTCAGGTCTGGGTGTCGCGCGAGGACGGCACCGATGCGGTCATGGTAGCGGACTCGGCGCACGGCGATTTCGCGCTCGCCCCTGACGGAACGGCGCTCGCACTCATCGATGGCGGCGTGCTTTCCATCATCACGGTCTCTGACCGAGGGCGCGTTGAAGTGGGCCCGGCCCAGCCACGTGAGATCGCGTGGGCAGCTGATTCCTCCTCGGTGCTGTTCGTGCGTGGCCAGGAGAACGGCGAGCGCGTGGCTGACATCTGGCGAGCGGCACGGCGACGGGGTTCCACACCGCTGAGGATTGCGCAGGGCACTGCAGCTCGGATCGGCATGGATGGCACCATCGCAGCGCTGCCTGCCAACGGCCCGGCAACCGACCCTGGCAAAGGAACCGTGTGGGTTCTTCCGTTGGGGCGCGACCCGCGGGCGGTGGCTACCCATGGTGTGGCCGCTGCTTTGGACGTGCAGGAGGGGTTGGTCGCATATGCGGTCGCAGGGATGCGGTACACGGATGCCACGGGGGCCGAGAAGAGGATAGAACCCGAGGTGTGGGTGATGAGCACAGGTGGGACGAGCGCGCGCCGACTCGTGGGCAGGCCTGAGACGGCGCGCCCGTTTGGCTACGGGAACCTGATGCTCTCACCCGACGGGCAGTGGTTGCTCTACGCCGAGGTGGGGGACGACGGTTACTCGCGTGCATGGGTGGTGTCGGTGGCAGGCGGGGCGCCGATGCCGCTTACGGTGCGCCGGGACACCTACCCGTTGGGATGGGGCGCCGATGGGCGCAGTGTGTTCTTGATCGAGGGCAATGCGTTTCAGGGCGAGCCGACAGCCCTTGTGAGGGTTGGTGTTGACGGGCTGGGCCGACGCACCGTGGTGGAGGGAGCTGGCTTGTAGAGGTCGGCAGCTACCCTTCACAACCACCACGCTAGTGTTATACTGCGCACCTACTACGAGCTGAATACCGTGAGTGGCTAAGACGGGGAGTGACAGGGGCCGATCCCTGCTCCCAGCGAGTCGGGCATACGTGGAAGCCCGGCGCAGGACGTCTCATATGTGTCCCCCGAGCCACCTGGAAGAACGCTCCGGATCCTTTTGTGCGGATGACCTCCGACGGGGTCTTGAGCTTGTAAGCCGGGTCGGTGGCATCCGTTACCTGCCGCACGAGTGGGCGCAGCCGCGATATGCTGATGTCGCCGATCTCCGGTCTTTGCGGCCAGAGATCAGTCATCACACGAACATCTGTCTTCTCCCACCACAGCGCCAGATTCAAGCTCGTGCGGCCGCCCCGGAGGTCCCTGACCGCATAAGGGAAGGTGGACTGTGGAGCTGAGAAGCACGCTCATGAAGAGCGGGGTGGCCAAGGCGCCCCATCGCAGCCTGCTCAAGGCTGACGGGCTCACGGACGAGGAGATCGCGCGGCCACTTATCGCGGTCGTGAACTCGGCGAACGACATCATCCCCGGCCACATCATGCTCGACAAGATCGCTGACGCCGTGAAGGCGGGCGTCTACATGGCAGGGGGCACCCCGCTCGAAGTCTCCACTATCGGCGTATGCGATGGCATCGCGATGAACCACGCTGGCATGCGTTACTCGCTTGCCAGCCGCGAGGTCATCGCCGACAGTGTCGAACTCGCCGTGCAGGCGCACGCGTTCGACGCCATGGTGATGATCCCGAACTGCGACAAGATCATCCCCGGCATGCTCATGGCAGCAGCGCGGCTCGACATCCCTACGGTCGTGGTCTCAGGCGGGCCGATGCTCTCAGGCAGCCATCGCGGCAAGCACGTGGACCTCGACACGGTCTTCACAGCGGTCGGCCAGCTCAAGGCGGGCGAGATCTCCGAACAAGACCTGTGCGATCTCGAGGACTCCGCCTGTCCGACGTGCGGTTCATGCGCGGGGCTCTTCACCGCCAACTCCATGAACTGCCTCACAGAAGCAATCGGCCTCGGCCTTCCTGGCAACGGCACCATCCCAGCCGTGTATTCTGAGCGCATCAGGCTGGCCAAGCACGCGGGCATGAAGGTCATGGACATGCTTGCCCGAGACATCACCGCCCGCCAGATCATCACGCCCGAGTCCATCCGAAACGCCATGACGCTCGACATGGCGTTCGGCGGCTCCAGCAACACCGTGCTGCACCTCACTGCCATCGCGCATGAAGCCGGCCACCCCATCACGCTTGATGACTGGTCGGCTGTCTCGGCGCGCACCCCTAACATCTGTCGCATCTCTCCCGCAAGCGATTACCATCTTGAGGACCTGTATGCGGCAGGCGGCATCAACGCCATCCTTGTGGAGCTAGACAAGGCTGGCCTCATCGAGCGCGATGTAATGACGGTCTCTGGCGTGACGATGGGCGAGATCATCGATGCGTCAGCCAACCACGACACCGAGGTCGTGCGTCCCGTCGAGCGCGCGTACTACCCGGAGGGCGGGTTGCGTGTGCTGAAGGGCAACCTCGCGCCGAAAGGCTGCGTCGTCAAGCAATCCGCGGTGCCCGAGGCGATGCGCAAACATACAGGCCCCGCGCGCGTCTTCGACTCTGAGGAGGCTGCAGTGACAGCCATCTTCGGCGGTGACATCATGCCCGGCGATGTCGTGGTCATCCGCTACGAGGGTCCCAAGGGAGGGCCGGGCATGCGGGAGATGCTCACGCCCACCTCGGCGATCAGCGGCATGCCGTCGCTGGCGTCAAGCGTCGCGCTCATCACCGACGGGCGCTTCTCGGGCGCCACCAAGGGACCCGCCATCGGTCACGTCTCGCCAGAGGCCGCTGCGGGTGGCCCGATCGCGTACGTGGAGGAAGGCGACGAGATCGTCATCGACCTTGACGCCGGCACCATCACGGTGGCCGTCACAGAAGAACGGTTCGCGGACAGGCGCCGGCGCTGGACCGCGCCCGAGCCCCGCGTGACCAAGGGTTATCTGGCTCGCTATGCACGGTTTGTCTCCAGCGCTGATGAAGGGGCGGTGGTCGTATGAGTGAGCGCATCACAGGTGCTGAAGCCCTCGTGAGGGGGCTTGCGGCCGAGGACGTGGACACGATGTTCGGGTATCCGGGCGGCGTCGTGCTCCCCATCTATGATGCCATCTACGACGCCGAGTCCATCCGCCACATCCTCGTTCGCCACGAGCAAGGTGCGATGCATGCGGCGGATGGGTACGCGCGAGTCACGGGCAAGCCAGGAGTCGCACTCGTCACAAGCGGCCCTGGCGCGACCAACACCGTCACCGGCATCGCGAACGCGTACATGGACTCCATTCCGCTCGTGGTGTTCACGGGGCAGGTGGCGACGAGCGTCATCGGCACCGATGCCTTTCAGGAGTCCGACATCACGGGCATCACGCTGCCTATCACCAAGCACAACTACCTGGTGAAGGACGTTGTTGACCTGCCCGATGTCATCAAGGAGGCGTTCCATATCGCCTCCACTGGAAGGCCCGGCCCCGTGCTCGTGGACCTGCCGGTGGACGTAAGCAAGGGTGAGGTGGACTTCGAGTGGCCGGCCTCAGTGAACCTGCCCGGCTACAAGCCCACGCAGCGCGGGCATGCCAAGCAGATCAAACAGGCTGCTGACCTCATCACCAAGGCACGCAAGCCGCTCCTGTATGTGGGCGGGGGTGTCATCTCGGCAGGTGCGTCCAAGGAGATCAAGGAGCTCGCCGAGCTCATGCAGCTGCCTGTGACGACTACGCTCATGGGCAAAGGCGCGTTTCCCGAAGACCACCATCTGTCCATCGGCATGCCAGGGATGCACGGCGCCAAATACACGAACTACTCGATAACCGTGACCGATCTGCTCATCGGCGGGGGCGTGCGCTTCGACGACCGGGAGACCGGCAAGCTCTCGGCTTGGGCCAGCAAGGCAAAGATCTTCCACAGCGACCTCGTTCC
>JAVEVF010000140.1:0-2625 GCA_034005175.1 Coriobacteriia bacterium
ATCGGGGGATCCGGCTTCCCTACTTGCTCTCTAAAGCAGATGCGTTCAGGTCGCAGCTCGGGAGCGAACGGCCGGCGTGTTCCACCGAGAACCTCCCAGTCTCTGGGTTCCCTTCCTGGCAGTGGAGGCGTAGCGCCGACTCTTCTCCGTCATCGCCTTAGGTTGTGCGATTGGTTGAGAAGTCTAGCACACGTTGCGACATCACTGGCGTTCAAGACTGCCGGTTGGGAAGGCGAGAACCACAGGCCCGCGCAACCGGTCTGCGCTCACGACTCCTTGATCACCGACGTCGTTGCTGTCACCTTGCGAGCGTACCTCTCCACGCAATCCCACCGTGAGCGCACGATGGACCACCAAGCCCTCGTCCTCATCACGCTCAAACACCACGATCTGACCTGGCTGCACCTTGTGGGTCTTGCGGTAGATGCATATGTCGCCTCGTGAGAGCGTGGGCTCCATCGAGCTGCCGGTCACCACCACGGCACCATGTGTCGCCAACACCAGCGCGAGCGCTGCGACCGGCATGGCGACGAACCGCGCGCTCACAGTACCTGCGTGGCATCCACGTACAGCGTGAGGCGCACGTAATCCCCCGCTAGGGTGTTGCCGCCCTCGGCAGGAATGCTTACAGCGAACTCGAGCTCGACGCTCTGCCCTGGATCGATGCGTACCGGTGCCGTTGCCATGCCTGCCAGCGCACCATCGTAGATGGGCCGCCCTGCCGAACTCCCGACACACGCAAGAGCGTTGTAGAACTCGGTGATGCCAGCCTTCTTCGACTCGGTCACCGTTACATTCACAGGCAACGACCCGGTGTTGGTGAGCGTGAGCACCCGGCTTTGGCTCTGTCCCGGTGCTAGATTCTCTATCGAGACCGCCTCAGACACTGGCGTTGCCGCCAGTGATATGTTCCCTGCACGAATGACATTGTCCGGCACCGAGGTTTGTGCGGTGAAGTACGCGCCCGCGAACCCGATGCTTCCCGCAAACACCATCGCGCATCCCAGCATGACCAAACGTCTCACAGTGGCTCCCCTTTCGTCGTCGGCCGAGGGGAGGCCACATGTCAGTTGGCGCGGACCCGGGAAGGTCTGGGGCCGCGGGCAGACCCTAGCGCATGCCCATGAACAAACCCTGTCCGAAGTGTGACTAGGGGGCCCCGTGAGTGCGCAGCCGCTCAAACACGGCGTGCGAATGCGCGCGCGTCAGCGGACACGACAGACGCCGCCTCAGGGGCGGCGTCTGGAGCGATGCTGGGCTATATTGAAGTGCTCTACGCCGAGACCTGCTCTTTGGAGACCTCCACGAGCTTGGCGAAAGCACCCGGATCATTGATGGCCATATCGGACAGCACCTTGCGGTCAAGCCCGACTCCTGCCTTCTTCAGGCCGCTCATGAACGTCGAGTACGACATGCCGTTCTGACGTGCGCCGGCGTTGATGCGCGTGATCCACAAACGGCGTATCTCGCGCTTCTTGTTGCGGCGGTCACGGTAGGCGTACTGCTGTGAATGCTGGACCTGCTCCTTGGCGGCGCGGTAGCTGCGGCTCTTGTTGCCGTAGTACCCCTTGGCCTTGGCAAGCATCGTCCGACGCTTCTTCTTGGCGGTGGTCGCCCTCTTCACTCGAGGCATGATGAATCAACTCCCTTGATTCGAAGCGTCGGACCTAGCCGATGCCGAGGTTCTTCTTGATGACTTTCTCATCGGACGGATGAACGTATGAGTCTTTCCGGAAGGCCCGCTTGCGCTTGGGGCTCTTCTTCTCAAGGATGTGGCTCTTAAACGCGTTAGCTCGCTTGATCTTGCCGCCACCGGTCAGTTTGAACCGCTTGGCGGTACCCTTGTGTGTCTTCATCTTCGGCATCGTATCGACTCCTTACTCGGCCGCTGCTTCGCCGACGGCTGCACCTGAATCTTTCAAATCCTTCTTAACGGGCTGAATCAACATATGCATGTTGCGCCCCTCAAGCTTTGGCTGGTTCTCAACGGTCGCGAGGTACGCGACATCCTCGGCGAGACGCTCAAGGATGGCAAGTCCGCGCTCGGCATGCACCATCTCCCGGCCCCGGAACATGATGGTGACCTTCACCTTGGCACCTGCCTCCAAGAAGCGAATCACGTGCTTCTTCTTGGTCTCATAGTCATGTGTGTCGATCTTCGGCCGGAACTTGATCTCTTTGACCTGGACCGTGGCCTGGTGCTTGCGCGCCTTCTTAGCCTTGATGTCCTGTTCGTACTTGTACTTGCCGTAGTCCATGATCCGACACACAGGTGGATCGCTGTTTGGCGCCACCTCGACTAAGTCGAGCGCCTGATCATCGGCTATGCGCTGCGCATCGGCTGTCTCAAAGATCCCAAGCTGGGATCCGTCCACCCCGATGAGGCGCACGCGCGGCACACGTATACGTTCGTTGATTCGCGGTTCGACTGCGCTGATGGGCAGTTCACCTCCATACTCGTGATCCGTTCCGCCCCGAATCACACTCTTACACAACAAAACGTCCCGCGGCCTTCGTGCGCTGCCGACGGGACGGTAGCCGAGAGACGCGGGACACTGCCCGTGCTCGGCGATTAATCTCGACCAGACAGCTGCCATGTGGCGCCGCAAGGTGGGGACCTTCTCT
>JAVEVF010000141.1:0-2623 GCA_034005175.1 Coriobacteriia bacterium
ACTGACCCGCCGAGCACACCTCGCCGGCGTCGCATGGTTGATTGCAGTCGCCACAGTGGGCGGGATCGACCTGCGTGTCCACGCACACCCCGCTGCACTCTGTTGTGCCACCCACGCACTCGAGCCCGCACTGACCCGCCGAGCACACCTCGCCGGCGTCGCAGGTTTCACCGCACAACCCGCAGTTATCAGGATCCACGCTTAGGTCTACACAGACGCCGTCACACTCTGTCGTGCCGCCCACGCACTCGAATCCGCACTGGCCGTTGGAGCAGAGCTCACCCACAGCGCACACCTCGCCGCACTGACCGCAGTTGTTCCTGTCCGATTGGGTGTCCACGCACACCCCCGAGCACTCTGTGACACCCTCTGGACAGCCCACGCTGCCAGAGGAGTCGTCCCCGCACCCTGCCACCGCGAGCACAAACGGAAACAGGAACAAAAATGAGCTTAAAAGCATGAGCTTCTTCATAAGACTCTCCTTCTCTGTGAGCCGAAAGATTGCATCATACTCCGTTTGCTCCACTCTTGATAGTGACCCCAAAATATCGAGATCATGGCTCGGGCTTCATCCAGTCCGGGCCTTCGCTCCAGCGAGTCACGAGCATGGAGGCCAGCGTGTCGCCGGTGGAGTTGACCATGGTGGCAGGAGGATCCACTAAGAGCCCCAGCACCGACAGCATGGGGAGCGCGGCAGCGGGAAACCCGTACAGAGAGACGATGAGCAGCTCACCGATGAACCCGCCGCCAGGGATCCCGGACATGACCACACCGGCCATGAGCGCGACCATCACGCTTGTAGATTCTTCGATCGTGAGTTCATCGTTTTTATGCAAGAAGATCAAGCTCGGCGTTCGAGCAACTCCGGATAGGTATGGGTTTTCACCAGGATCGCTGCGGCCATCACCCGACGACCGAACCGCGTGGTGCGCCACTTGCGCGAGCGAGGGATCTTGGCGATCAGGCCATGCGCGTGTAGCCGCTGAAAGATGCGGGTCACCTTGGCGCTCTGCCGTCGGTCGTCATCTCGAAGGCCCCGGAGGTGCGTGGTGCCACGGAGTTGATCGCGGATGTCGCGGTTCATGAATCCGCGCACGCAATGCGCGCCGTTCATGACGGCCTCGAAGAGCTGGAGGTCTTCGCGCGACAGGGGATTGAGAGCCTTGACCGTGCGGTGGGGCGTCACGCGTTTGCGGCTCGTGATGCGTTCCAGCTCGCGCACCTTCGCCGAATGGTCGGATACGACTGCCAGGCTGTCGAGGTAGCGCGAGCTGGCGCTCCGAGACACGTCACGATAGCGAAACAGGTAGCTCACCCCCTTGAGCATCTGCACCCACTCGGTCTTCGCCTGGCCTCCTCGACGGACCTGCCGACGGACCCTGAACTCCTCGGGGCTGTTGATCACCGTTTCCACGCGCAGCACGATTCCCGCCTTGTCGTACATCTTGAGCAAGTTCTTCTTGACTCGATGTTTGATCCGCATGCCGGGAATTCGCCGGTGTTCCATGGCGGTCATGTTGGTGACGACCTCGCCCTGGAAATTCCCGTGCAGCTTCCTTCCAAGGAAGCCCATCACCTCCTTGGCGCCAAAGCACAACATGCCATGACTCAGTATTCGCGGGTATAGCTCCTGGAGCGCCTGTCGACTCTTGAACAGGACGTCGGTGGCATACTCGCTCTGCGCGGTGACCCAGTAGTAGTCCAGCCCCTCGAGGAGCTCGTCCATCAGCGGGTTCACCCGCCGGGTAAGGTTGGTGAAGATGCGTGGCCAATCCAGCGACGGCAGCCGGTCGGCGAAAGCCTGTGCGCGCTCGAGATTCTCGACCTCGACGAACACGTTATCCAACATTGCGAAGCCGATCCCGTTGGCCTGGAGCTTGCGGGCAAGCCACTCCTGGCCGTTGACGTAGACCTGCATGGTCATCGGAAACCATGTCTGGATCTTGACGTGGATCAGCCCGAAGTCCGGCTCCATGAAGTAGTAGTACAGGTGCAGACACTTGCGCTGAGCAGAACGGGCGAAGGTCTGGTCCTTGAGGAACTTGAACGAGAACGTCCGGCACGGCTCAAGAATTGAGAAGATGCAGACCAGCCCCTTGTCGATGCCGTCCTTCTCCGCTAGCGCTCTGGCCTCCCGCTCCATCGGCCTCTTGTGGTCGAGGTACACGTAAGGGCGCCCTTCGCGCTGGGCCATCTCTTGGGCGAAGGCTTTGAGACGCAGCGAGTGCTCGGTAAGGAAGTCCTTCAGGCTATGGAACCGGACGTGCGGCTGGTTGAGGAACCCGGCCATCTGCGCTCCGCACCGCAGCGGGAGGTAGCCGCGGAACAGCATCCGATCGAAGCACGACAGCACGCCCCTGATCTTGCCTTGATGAGTCTCGACGAAGTCCTTCATGCCACCATACTACACCGTCACCGAGACACGTCCGCTACGCCTGCTGTTCCTCCACGGCGCAGCCGTGCTTGGTTGCGGCCGCAGGCCGCGCTAGGAAAAACCAACCACGCTCTGGGTTTCCTGCACCGCACCCAGGCCTCCTGCAACCAGTTCTAGCGTGGCCAGCGAGCAATTCCGCGATCGGACTGCGTACGTCGATCCGGGGCACATGCTGAGATCATCGGTGAT
>JAVEVF010000055.1:0-11845 GCA_034005175.1 Coriobacteriia bacterium
CACGTGGCCGTACTGACCGCGCCCACCGGTCTGGCGCACGAACTTGACATCCACGCCGTCAACACGCTTGCCGGCGGTCTCCCTGTAGGCGACCTGCGGCTTGCCCACGGACGCCTCGACCTTGAACTCGCGTAGCAGTCGGTCGACGATGACCTCAAGATGAAGCTCGCCCATTCCGGCGATGATGGTCTGACCCGTCTCGCTATCGGTGCGCACGCGGAAGGTCGGGTCCTCCTCGGACAGCTTGGCCAGTGAAGCGCCGAGCTTCTCCTGCTCGTCTTTCGTCTTGGGCTCGATCGCGATGTCGATGACAGGATCCGGGAATACCATCGACTCCAGCAACACAGGCGAGCTCTCGACGCACAACGTGTCGCCCGTCGTGGTGTTCTTCAGACCGACGGCGGCGACGATGTCGCCTGCCGATGCGCACTGGACATCCTCGCGGTTGTTAGCATGCATCTCAAGTAAGCGGCCGACGCGCTCCTTGTGGCCCTTCGTGGAGTTGAGCACGTATGAGCCAGCATCCATGGAGCCCGAGTACACGCGGAAGAACGTGAGCTTGCCGACGTACGGGTCGGTCATCACCTTGAACGCAAGGGCGGCAAAGGGGGCCTTCGGGTCAGCGGGGCGCTCGATCTCCTCGCCTGACTTCACGTCATGCCCCTTGATGGCGGGGATGTCGAGTGGGGACGGGAGATAGTCGAGAATAGCGTCGAGAAGCGGCTGAACGCCCTTGTTCTTGAATGATGCGCCACACACGACAGGCGTGATGGCGGTGTCGATGCATGCCTTGCGCAAGGCTGCCTTGATCTCCGGGACGGAGAGCTCTTCCTCGGCGAGGTACTTCTCCAAGAGCTCGTCGTCGTACTCGGCAGCCGCCTCTACTAGCTCGGCGCGATACATCTCAGCGTCGTCAGCGTACTCGGCAGGAATCTCTTCCACCGTGGGGTTGATGCCTTTGTCGTCCTCATTGAAGTGGATCGCATGCATCTCAACGAGGTCGATGATGCCGTGGAAGCGATCCTCAGCACCCATCGGGATCTGCAGGAGGACCGGGCGGGTGTTGAGGCGGTCCTTCATCATCTGCACGACGTTGAAGAAGTCCGCGCCCGTGCGGTCCATCTTGTTGATGTACGCCATGCGAGGCACCTTGTATGTGTCGGCCTGGCGCCACACCGTCTCGGACTGAGGCTCTACGCCGCCAACCGCACAGAACACCGCGCACGCGCCGTCAAGCACACGTAGCGAACGTTCTACCTCTACAGTGAAGTCCACGTGTCCGGGCGTATCGATAATCTGGATTCGATGGTCCTTCCAGAAGCACGTCGTCGCTGCGGATGTGATGGTGATGCCACGTTCTTGCTCCTGGGCCATCCAGTCCATGGTGGCGGCGCCGTCGTGAACCTCGCCGAGCTTGTGCGATTTCCCGGTGTAGAACAGGATGCGCTCGGTCGTCGTGGTCTTGCCGGCATCGATATGAGCCATGATCCCGATGTTGCGGGTCTTGGCGAGTGGGTACGTTTTGGGCGCCATAGAGAGGTTCGTCCTCACATCTCTCAGTTTCGGTCAGACAGAGAAGCTACCAGCGATAGTGGCTGAACGCGCGGTTGGACTCGGCCATCTTGAACAAGTCCTCACGCTTCTTGACCGAGGCTCCGGTGCCATTAGCGGCATCCATGATCTCGGAGGCAAGACGCTCGGACATGGTCTTCTCGCGGCGTCCCCGTGAGTAGCCCACGATCCAACGGATGGCGAGCGTTGTCGCACGGCGGGAGTTCACCTCGGCAGGCACCTGATAGGTGGCGCCACCCACACGCTTGGGGCGCACCTCCAGCGTCGGTCGCACGTTGTCCATCGCCTTCTTGAATGTGGCGAGCGGATCACCGCCGGTCTTCTGCTCGACGATACCGAATGCATCGTAGACGATTCGCTCGGCGGTCGATCTCTTGCCGTCCCACAGGATCTTGTTGATCAACTGCGTGACGAGCCGGTTGTTGTACACGGCGTCGGGCTCAATCTCACGACGGGTTGCTGCAGCGCGCCTGGGCATGCTCGGTCTCCTCCGGTCTTCGTTCACTCAAAGGCTCGCTGCACGACGCAGCGAGCCCACCTCAGTCGGACTTATGCGTTCTTCTTCACACCGTAGCGGGAGCGAGCCTGGTTGCGGTTGCTCACGCCAGCGCAGTCCAAAGCCGCGCGGATGACCTTATAGCGGACACCCGGCAGGTCCTTGACTCGGCCTCCGCGCACGAGCACGATAGAGTGTTCTTGCAGGTTATGACCGATGCCGGGAATGTAGGCAGTCACTTCCATGCCGTGCACGAGGCGGACACGCGCGACCTTGCGGAGCGCCGAGTTCGGCTTCTTCGGGGTGGTGGTGTACACACGCGTGCACACGCCGCGCTTCTGGGGGCTTCCCTTCAGCGCAGGAGTGGCGCTCTTCGTGGCCTTCGCCGTACGGCCCTTGCGAACCAGTTGGTTGATCGTGGGCAACGTGCTCTCCTCTTTCTCAGATCAATGATGTCGTCCGTGACACGGTGACTAGCATGGCTATACCACCGCGCATGAAGTCGCAGGGTGGCACTCTATCAATCCCGCCGCTGCATGTCAAATGCCACGCAGCCGGGCGTATCTACCCCAATCTCCCGTGACATCCCACTTTGCTTCCACACACGATGGGGCGCCCTTTCGGGCGCCCCATCGGCAACAACTATCGAACGCTGATCATGCCTTGAGCGTTGCCCCATGCTCAGCAAGACGCCCTTCGAGCTCAGAGACCGCTTTGGGGCCGATCCCGTCTATGGCGGCGAGTTCAGCTCGCGTGAGGCTCTGCAGCTGCTTGATCGTAGTGATGCCCGCCTCGGCAAGCGACGTTCTCACGCGCGTGGACACGCCGGCCTCGTCAAGCGTGAGCGAGTTTCCGGCAACAGCGCTCGGAACCGCCTCATCAAACGAGATCTCGCCATCATCGCTCACGGAAGCCTTGGCGGTCTCCGGCTCGAACACCGTACCGTCAAAACGTGAGACGTCGATGTCGGTGTCGCCCTCCCCCGACCCGAAGTCGTCAAAGAACGCGGCAGCCTCATCGATCGAGAGGCCCTCGGTCGCCTGGGGTCCGGGAAGCATCGACTCGATCTCTTTAAGCTCCTCGGGAGCGAATTCGGGAAGCGGACCTTCCTCGGCACGCTCCCACTCGGCAGACTGGCCCTTGTACGTGAGCTTCACCGACCGATAGCGCTTCATACCCGTCGCAGCTGGGATGAGCTTACCGATGATGACGTTCTCCTTCAGGCCGAGCAGCTCATCTTCCTTGCCCGCTATAGCCGCATCGGTCAGCACGCGCGTCGTCTCCTGGAACGAAGCCGCCGAGAGGTAGCTTTCGGTGGCGAGCGAGGCCTTCGTGATGCCGAGGAGCACGGGTGTGCCGACCCCCGGCTCGGCGCCGTCTGCCATGAGCTGCTCATTGGTGTGCTCGAACACGAAGCGATCCACGAGCTGCCCAGGCAGGAAATCGCTGTCCCCTGGCTCAAGCACGGTGATCTTGCGCAGCATCTGACGCGCGATGACCTCGATGTGCTTGTCGTTGATATCCACGCCCTGGCTGCGGTAGACATCCTGAACCTGGGCGACGACGTAGAGAAGCACGTCGCTCGGACCCTTGAGGTGCAGCAGGTCGTGCGGGTTCACCGAACCCTCGGTGAGCTGCTGGCCGAGCGCCACTTGAGCGCCATCAGCAACACCTGGGCGCAGTCTTGCTCGGCGTGAGACCTGGTATGCCTTTTCGTGGCCTTCTTCGTCGGTGACGGTGAGTGTGCGGCTCTTGTCTCCGTCGTCAATCGTAAGCTTGCCCGATATCTCGGCAAGGATAGCCTGACCCTTGGGCTTGCGAGCCTCGAAGAGCTCGGTGACACGCGGCAGACCGTGAGTGATGTCCTCGCCGGCGACACCGCCGGTGTGGAAGGTGCGCATGGTGAGCTGCGTTCCCGGTTCGCCGATCGACTGTGCAGCGATGATGCCCACTGCGGTGCCGATGTCGACGGGCTTGCGGGTCGCAAGGTCCCACCCGTAGCAGGCCTGGCAGATACCATGACGTGCGTGACACGTCATGACCGTACGCACCTTGACGGTCTCGATCCCTGCATCGGAAAGCGCCAGAAGATCGCCCTCGTCGGTGAGGTACTCCCCTGCCTTCTTGAGGACCTTCTTGGTCTTAGGATGCTTCACGGGCTCAAGCAGACAGCGGCCCACAAGGTTCATGTCCACCGAGGGCAGGTTGGCCTCCGGTCTGATGGTGAAGACTGCGCCCTCATCGGTGCCGCAATCGGCTTCGCGCACGATGACGTCCTGCGCGACGTCTACCAGCCTGCGGGTGAGATAGCCCGAGTCGGCCGTACGCAGCGCGGTATCAGCGAGACCCTTGCGCGCGCCGTGCGTGGACACGAAGTACTCAAGGACAGACAGCCCCTCCCGGAAGTTCGCCTTGATGGGACGGTCGAGAATCTCGCCCTTCGGGTTGGCCATGAGACCACGCATCCCCGCGAGCTGACGAATCTGCTTGATGTTCCCGCGCGCACCGGAGTTCGCCATCATGTAGATGGGGTTGAACTTGTCGAAGTTCTCCGCCATCGTCTCGCCGACCTCATCGGTGGCACGTGTCCACACGTCCACGATCTGGCGATGCCTCTCATCCTCGGTTATGAGGCCGCGATCGTACTGTTCGTCGATCTTGTCGACGGTGGCCTGGGCGCTATCAAGGATGGCGCCCTTATCCGCGGGGATCTTGGCGTCGTAGACCGAGACCGTGAGCCCGGCGCGGGTCGCATAGTGGAACCCGAGGCGCTTGAGCTCGTCGAGGATGGCACTCATCTCGTTGGTGGAGTAGCGGGCAGCGCACTCCTCGACGATGCGGGAGATGCCCTTCTTGTCGATCTCGTGATTGACGTAGGGGTAGTCGTCAGGCAGCGACCGGTTGAAGGTGATGCGCCCGACAGTGGTCTCGATGCGCGCGCCGGCGGAGAAGTCGTTGTATTCGCCGGGAGAGGTCTCTACGTGCAGGTCCTCGGTCAGGCGCACCGCGATCTTCGCCTGCAGGTCAAGACCTGAGCGGCTGTCATATGCCAGCATGGCCTCGTCGAAGTTGTAGAACACGCTGTTCTCGCCCGGCATACCCTCGCGCTCAGCGGTCAGGTAATACAAGCCGATGACCATGTCTTGCGTGGGCGTCGTAAGCGGACGACCGTGGGCCGGCGACTTGATGTTGTTGGTCGCGAGCATGAGCACGCGGGCCTCGGCCTGGGCTTCGGCGGAAAGCGGCACATGCACCGCCATCTGGTCTCCGTCGAAGTCAGCATTGAACGCCGTGCACACAAGGGGGTGGATGCGGATGGCCTTGCCCTCGACGAGCACCGGTTCGAAGGCCTGTATGCCCAGGCGGTGCAGGGTGGGCGCGCGGTTGAGCAACACGGGGTGCTCGCGGATGACCTCTTCCAGCACATCCCACACCACGCCTCGCCCGCGGTCAACCATGCGCTTCGCACTCTTGATGTTCTGCGCATGGTCCAGGTCGACAAGGCGCTTCATCACGAAGGGCTTGAACAGCTCGAGCGCCATGGTCTTTGGCAGGCCGCACTGATGGAGTTTGAGCTCCGGTCCGACCACGATGACCGAACGGCCCGAGTAGTCCACTCGCTTGCCGAGAAGGTTCTGGCGGAAGCGACCTTGCTTGCCCTTGAGCATGTCAGAGATGGACTTCAGCGGGCGGTTGCCGGGTCCGGTGACCGGGCGGCCGCGGCGGCCGTTATCGAACAGCGCGTCCACCGCCTCCTGCAACATGCGCTTCTCGTTGTTGACGATGATCTCGGGAGCGCCGAGGTCGAGAAGGCGCTTCAGACGGTTGTTGCGGTTGATGACACGACGATACAGGTCGGTGAGGTCTGACGTCGCGAAACGGCCGCCATCGAGCTGCACCATCGGACGGATGTCCGGTGGAATCACGGGAATCGCGTCAAGTATCATCCACGCAGGATCGTTCTTCGAGCCCCGAAACGCGGCCACTACCTTCAGTCTCTTGATGGCCTTGGCTCGCTTCTGCCCTTTGCCCTCTCGAATCTGCGTGCGTAGTTCTTCAGCAAGCGCATCGAGATCGACCTGCTCGAGCAGGTCCTTGATGGCCTCGGCGCCCATGCCGCCGCGGAAGTACATCCCATAGCGGGCCTTCATCTCACGGTATAGGGTCTCATCGTTGATGAGCATCTTGGGTGAAAGCTTCTGAAAGGTGTCGAATGCCTCCGTGAGCAGGTGCTTGCGCTCCGCGTACTCCTCCTCCAGATCGGCAAGGTCGCGCGTTGCTTCCTTCTCGATCTTCTTCACACGATCAGCCACAGGCGTCTGGTCGTCAACGGCTTCATCGCCCGCCTCGGGCTCGATCTCACCCCTTGCGACCGAGATGCTGTGATCGCGTTCCTCTTCTATCGCAGCGATCTCCTCGGCTTTTTCCGCCTCCAGCCCATCGATATCTGCGGCGAGTTCCTCTTTGAGAGTGGCGAGGTCGGCCTCGCGATCCTCTTCGTTCACCGCTGTGGTGATGGAGGATGCGAAGTACAGCACCTTCTCGAGGTCCTTGGGTGCGATGTCGAGCAGGTAACCGAGCCGGCTCGGCACCCCCTTGAAGTACCAGATGTGGCTCACCGGGGCCGCAAGCTCGATATGGCCCATACGGTCACGGCGCACCTTGGCACGTGTGACCTCGACACCGCAGCGCTCGCACACGATGCCCTTGAAGCGAACACGCTTGTACTTGCCGCAGTAGCACTCCCAGTCCTTAGTGGGCCCGAAGATCTTCTCGCAGAACAGGCCGTCCTTCTCGGGCTTGAGCGTGCGGTAGTTGATGGTCTCGGGCTTCTTGACCTCGCCACGTGACCACTGCCGGATCTGCTCCGAGGAGGCCAGGCCTATCCGGAGCCTGTCAAAGTTGTTCACATCGACGTCGAGCAAGGTTTACTCCTTCTCGTCCGTGTCGTCGGACTCGAGCGTATCGTCGAGGTCCAACGCGGAGATGTCGCTTTCGATGAGCTCTTCAAGCGCGTCAGTGCTCGTCTCCCCCTCTGGGGTGCCTCCAGCATCGCCGAGGTCCAGGCCGAGCTCCTCGGCCGTCTTGAAGATGTCCTCTTCCTCTTCCCGGAACTCCACTTCGCCACCGTCCTCGGTGAGGATTTCCACATCCAGACAGAGCGACTGCATCTCTTTGACAAGAACCTTGAAGGACTCGGGGATGCCAGGCTCAGGGATGTTCTCGCCCTTCACGATGGCCTCATATGCCTTCACGCGGCCGAGCACGTCATCGGATTTCGCCGTGAGGATCTCCTGTAGCACATATGCCGCGCCGTACGCATACAGTGCCCAGACCTCCATCTCACCGAAGCGCTGCCCGCCGAACTGCGCCTTGCCGCCGAGCGGCTGCTGGGTGATGAGCGAGTACGGGCCGGTCGAGCGTGCGTGAATCTTGTCGTCGACAAGGTGCAACAGTTTGAGGATGTAGATCTCGCCCACAGTGACAGGCTCGCGGAATGGTTCACCGGTTCGGCCATCGTAGAGCACCGTCTTGCCTTCGCGCGAAAGCTCAGGCACGAGGTCGGGCCGAGCATGCTTGCCGAAACGGGCTTTGGCTTTGAGCTGCATGTTGCGGTTGGCGAGCTCTATGACATCGGAGATCTCTTCCTCGCTCGCGCCGTCGAACACCGGTGAGGCCACATGGATGGGGCCATCGACCGGCTTGGTCTGCTTGGCCTCATCACTCCAGCCCGTCATCGCTGCCCATCCGAGGTGCGTTTCGAGCAGCTGTCCGACGTTCATACGGCTCGGCACACCGAGCGGGTTGAGGATGACGTCCACCGATGTGCCATCGGCCATGAACGGCATATCCTCAACAGGCAGGATCTTTGCGATGACGCCCTTGTTGCCATGGCGGCCGGCGAGCTTGTCACCCTCCGAGATCTTGCGCTTCTGCGCGACGTAGACTCGCACGAGCTCGTTCACACCTGGCGAGAGGTCATCTCCGGCATCACGTGAGAACGTGCGCACCGAGATCACGCGACCCGTCTCACCGTGTGGGACCTTGAGCGAGGTATCGCGCACCTCGCGCGCCTTCTCGCCAAAGATAGCGCGCAACAGCCGCTCCTCGGCAGTAAGCTCCGTTTCGCCCTTCGGGGTGACCTTGCCCACGAGCACGTCTCCAGGGAAGACCTCCGCACCGATACGGATGACGCCATCCTCATCGAGGTTCGCAAGCACGTCTTCGCCGACGTTGGGGATCTCGCGCGTGATCTCCTCCGGGCCGAGCTTCGTGTCGCGCGCCTCGACCTCGTACTCCTCTATGTGGATAGAGGTGAGCACGTCGTCTTTGACGAGGCGCTCGGAGATGATGATGGCGTCCTCGTAGTTGTAGCCCTCCCAGGGCATGAAGGCCACGAGCAGGTTCTGGCCAAGCCCAAGTTCGCCCATCTCCGAAGACGGGCCATCAGCGAGCACATCGCCGACTTTGACCTTGTCGCCCTCGGTCACGATGGGTCGGTGATTGCTGCAGGTGCCTTGGTTCGAGCGCATGAACTTCGGCATGAAGTACTCGTCGATGCTTCCGTCCTCGGCTCGCACGACGATCTTCCTGCTGTCCACGTACTCCACGATACCCTGACGCTTGACGAGCAGGATCTCGCCTGTGTCGATGGCGACTCGGCGCTCCATGCCCGTCCCCACAAGCGGAGAGGACGGCCGCATGAGAGGCACGGCCTGGCGCTGCATGTTCGATCCCATGAGCGCGCGGTTCGCATCGTCGTGCTCGAGGAATGGGATGAGGGCGGTTGCCACCGAAACGATCTGGCGCGGGCTCACGTCCATGTAATCGACCGAGGCAGGCTCGACATCGATGGGCTCGCCCTTCTTGATGCACAACACGCGCTCGTTATCGAACTTGCGCGTCTTCTCATTGAAGCGCTCGGTGGCTTGCGCGATGAAGAAGCGCTCCTCCACGTCGGCCGTGAGATACTCGATGTCGTCGGTGACCTTACCCTTGACGACTTTGCGGTATGGCGTTTCGATGAAGCCGTACGGGTTGATGCGTGCAAACGTCGCGAGTGAGCCGATGAGCCCGATGTTGGGGCCTTCTGGCGTCTCGATAGGACACATGCGCCCGTAGTGGCTTGGGTGAACGTCACGCACCTCGAAGCCAGCACGCTCTCGCGAAAGGCCACCAGGACCCAGCGCGGACAGACGTCGCTTGTGCGTCAGCCCCGCTACAGGGTTCGTCTGGTCCATGAACTGGGAGAGCTGGCTGGAGCCGAAGAACTCCTTGATAGAAGCCACGATGGGCCGGATGTTGATGAGGGACTGGGGTGTGATCTCGTCGACGTCTTGCGTGGTCATGCGCTCGCGCACGACACGCTCCATGCGCGCAAGACCGATGCGGAACTGGTTCTGGATGAGCTCGCCGACGCTGCGAATCCGGCGGTTGCCGAAATGGTCGATATCGTCGACCTGGTAGCCCTCGGCTCCCTCCCAAAGCTTCACGAGATAGCGCACTGCGGCGAGGATGTCTTCGTTGGTGAGTGTGGACTGCTCGTCGGCAAGATCGAGGGAGAGCTTCTTGTTCACCTTGTAACGGCCGACCTTGGCAAGATCGTAGCGCTGCGGGTTGAAGAAGAGCCCTTCGAGCACCGAGCGTGCCGATTCGACGGTCGGCGGCTCACCGGGGCGCAGGCGCTTGTAGATCTCGATGAGCGCCTCTTCGCGAGTCTCGGTGAAATCGCGCTCGAGCGTGTGCTCGATGCATTCGGCGTTGCCAAACAGCTCTAGGATCTCTTCGCGGGTCTCAGCGATGCCGAGCGCCTTGAGGAGGATGGTCACCGGTTGCTTGCGCTTGCGGTCCACGCGCACGCTCACGATGTCGCGTCGGTCTGTCTCCAGCTCGAGCCACGCGCCGCGCGCCGGGATGACCTTGGACGTGTAGATGGCTTTGTCGGTGGTCTTGTCAAGCTCCTCGGCGTAGTACACGCCCGGAGAGCGCACGAGCTGCGAGACCACGACACGTTCCGTTCCATTGATCACGAAGGTGCCGCGATCGGTCATGAGAGGGAAATCTCCCATGAAGACCTGCTGCTCCTTCATCTCACCGGTGTCCTTGTTGATGAACCGCACCTCGACGAAGAGCGGCGCCTGATAGGACATGTCCTTATCCTTGCACTCCTCGACGGAGTACTTGGGGTCGCCGAACTCATGTCCACCGAACTCCACAGCAAGCGTGCCGGTGAAGTCCTCGATGGGCGAGATGTCAGAGAACGTCTCATCAAGGCCCTCGCTGAGGAACCACTTGAAGCTCTCTCTTTGGATGTCGATCAGGTTGGGGACTTCGAGTATCTCGGGAATCTTCGCGAACGTACGGCGCTGGCGGACACCTGCGCTTGCAACGGGGGAGCTTTCTCCGCGGGGCACCAGGCGATTCCTCCTTCAGATGTAGAGGCGGGGTAGCGTAATCGCAAAGAATCAGGATACCTAGAAAACTGTCTGAGGTCAATCCTTGAAAACTTCGCGATATGGTGCGGAAGACCGGGCCGCACCCGAGCGGTCCCGGCCCTCCGCCGCCCGGGTCGGCAAACTGGCGCCGACCCTGACTGTCACTGTGCGAGCTACTTGAGCTCGACGGCTGCGCCGGCCTCTTCCAGCTTGGTCTTGGCTTCCTCGGCCCGGTCCTTGTTGGCACCTTCCAACACAGGCTTGGGCGCACCGTCGACCAGGTCCTTTGCTTCCTTCAGGCCGAGCGAGGTGAGCTCGCGAACGACCTTGATGACCTGGATCTTCTTGTCGCCAGCGCCTAGGAGCACGACGTCGAAGGAGTCCTTCTCCTCCTCGGCCGCACCCTCGCCACCGCCAGCGCCAGGCGCTGCGGCAGCCACGGCAACCGGAGCGGCGGCGGAAACACCGAAGACCTCTTCGAGTTCCTTGACAAGCTCGGCGAGCTCGAGCGCGGGAGCCTGCTTGATGTACTCCAATACCTCGTCTTTGCTGATAGCCATCTCTTTCGTTCTCCTTCTCAGGTCTGCACCGGACCGGTGTCCGGCCACATATCGGATCCTTCTTGCACACTGTAGCCGCTAGGCTGCAGCCGCCTCCTTCTGGCGCGCGATCGCATCGATTGCGCGCGCGAGCGCGCCCACGGGCGCAATGAGGATACGCACCGTCTGCGTCATTGGATTCATCATCGTGCCGAGAAGCTTGGCGATGAGCTCTTCGCGCGACGGCAGCGCGGCGATCGCCTTGACGGCGGCAGCGTCGATGAGCGCGTTTTGCACGAACCCACCCTTGACCTCAAGAGCCTTGTGCTCCTTGGCAAAGCCCATGATGGCTTTGGCAGGGGCGACCGGGTCCTCGCCCGCGAAGATGAAAGCGGTGGGCCCGATGAGGAACTCGTCCATGCTCGGCAAGGCCAACTCGCGCACGGCGATCTCGGTGAGCGTGTTCTTATACACCTTCACCTCGCCGCCAGACTCACGTACCTTCGCGCGCAGCTCCTGCATCTCACGGACGGACAGGCCGCGGTAGTCGGCCATGATCACACCCACGCTATCCGTGAGCTTATCCTTGATCTCTGCGACCTTATCTGACTTCGCATTTGTCGGCATGTGCTTCCCTCCTTTCCTCCAGCACGGCTCGAGCGCTCGGTGGGACTCATATCCCATTGCGCGAGCCACGCGGCGATGCATCTCACACCAGATACAAACGTGGCCCCCACCGACTGACGGCGGAGGCCACGAGCGGTTCTCGCTCGGTGGTCAGGAACCCTGCGACTAGATCGGAA
>JAVEVF010000142.1:0-2592 GCA_034005175.1 Coriobacteriia bacterium
TCCCTCGAGACGGAACTTGAGATCGCCCTTTGCGAGACCCTCGTGTGGGTCCGCCACCGGTTCCCATGTCCCGCGGTCCCACACGATGACGTTTCCGCCGCCGTACTCACCTTTTGGGATCACCCCTTCGAAGCTCGCGTAGTCGAGTGGGTGGTCTTCGACATGCACGGCGAGCCGCTTATCTTTGGGGTCATAACTGGGACCCTTGGGTACCGCCCAGCTCAGCAGCACGCCGTCAAGCTCGAGCCGGAAGTCATAGTGCATGGCACGCGCGTGGTGCTGCTGCACGACGAAGATGCGCCGCTCGCCTGGCTTGCCTCCTGTAGGTTCCGGAGTCGCCGAGAAGTCCCGCCTGGACTGGTACTCATCGAGGGACATGGCGCGCCCCTAGCCCGCGCCTGCGGCCCGCGCTCGGCGCGCCTGTTCGACGCTGCGCTTGAGCAGCTCGGCGATGTCGACCACCTTCGCAGCCGGTACGGGCTCCTCGGCGATCGCGACGGTTTCACCCGCGGCTTTTCGCTCGATCAGCGCGAGCAGGTCGTCGTGGTAGGTGTCGTGATACGCATCCGGGTCCCATGCTCTCTCGATCGTCCTTACGAGCTGCTCCGCGAGTGCGATCTCCGCTTCCGAGACACCCAGCGCCATCAGATCCTCGCCGGGAGCCTCGATCTCATCGGCAGCACGGAGCTCGTAGGGGTAGCGCAGGATCTCCAACAGCAGCATGTCGTCATGCGGGACCAACGCACAAAGCCGCTGGCGGGTGCGGATGACGACTTGGGCGATGGCTACCCTGCCGGCGCGCCGCAACGCTTCGCGCAGCAGCGCATACGCTTTGACCCCGGCCTTTTCGGGCGCGAGATAATACGGCATGTCGAAGTAGGTGAGCGGCACCTCATCGGTGCATACCGCACTCACCACATCGATCGTCTGCATCGCTTTGACGTTGGCTGCCCTGAAGTCCTCATCGGTGAGCGTGACCCAACGTCCGTCGGGAAGCTCGTAGCCCTTGATCACGCGCTCCCACGGCACCTCTTCGCCAGAGGCGTTGACCCGTTGGTTGTGGATGGGGGAGAGGTCCTGGCTGTCGAGCAGATGGAACGATAGCTTCCTGGGGGCGACGGCAGGCATCAGGCTCACGGGGATCGTGACGAGCCCGAAGGAGATGGCGCCTTTCCACATGGCGCGAGCCATCGCGCTAACGCCTGTCCCGGTACTCTTCGTCGGGCACGAACCAGTTGAGCAGCCCTGAGACGATGCTGATGACGATCGCGGCCCAGAAGTACGGCCAGAACCCGCCGTCCACGATGATCCGGCCACCTAGCCATCCGAGCCAGTTGTTCACGATCCATACCGAGATCCACAACAGCCCCGCGTTGATGACGAGGTTGAACAGACCCAGCGTCATGACGATGCAGCCGATAGCACCGATCTTGAAGACGAAGCCGAGCGTGGCGTTCACGAGGCCGATGATCACGGCTGTCACAAGGATGGCTATCAATGAGTTGCCGCTCACGTCGAAGCCGGGCACTAACAGGACAGCCGCGGCTACCGCGATGGCCGAGACAAGCCAGCGAAGCATGAAACGCATTGGGATGACCTCGCAATCCAGAACGAACGCACAGGACGAACGTACTCCAAGATGTACCCCAGTCGGGCCATCTTGGAGCGGTTCGAGCTTACGGAGTCTTCCTTTTTCTGTGAACTCATACGTCGGCACCCGCCCCTTGTCAGGGGCGGGTGCCGAGTTCAGGCTGATCAAGGCGGCGGGCCTTGCATGTCCCGCAGTCCGTCGTGTTCCCTACATCTCGTCGGGAGCCACCTGGATCGCAGGAGCGCCAGGCATGTGGGCCTTGTGCTCGGCGATGGACTCGCCTGCGTGGATGTCGATGTGGTTGGTCTCCTTGACGAAGATCATTCCGACCACGAAGCACACCGCAGCGATGATCATCGGGTACCACAGGCCCGCGAACGCATTGCCGGTGGCACCGATGATCGAGAGACCGATGATCGGCACGAGGCCACCGAAGACGCCGTTACCGATGTGGTAGGGCAGCGACATCGAGGTGTAGCGGATCTTCGTGGGGAAGAGCTCCACCAGGAACGCGGCGATCGGGCCGTAGACCATGCAGACGTAGAAGACCTGGATGAAGACGAAGAGGCCGAGCATCCACGGGTTGTACCCGGCGTAACCGAACCAGCCTTGAACCTGACCGCCGACGATCGGCTTTATCTTCTCGAGGACGGCCGGGTCGGTCGGGAAGACCGGTGCGTAGCGCGCCATCAGGTGGTAGATCGGATAGTAGGACAGGACAGCCAGCGCCATGCCGCCCAACATGATCGGCTTGCGCCCGATCTTGTCGGACAGGGCACCCATGATGACGAAGAACGGGGTCGCCAGAAGCAGCGCACCACCGACTATGTAGTTGGACGCGACGCCAGACACGGCGAATACCTTCTGGAGGTAGAACAGTGCGTAGAACTGCCCCGTATACCACACCACGCCTTGACCCATCGTCGCGCCCAACAGAGCGAGCAAGACCCACTTGAGGTTGTACGGGTTGCCGAAGCTCTCTTTGATCGGGTTCTTGGACA
>JAVEVF010000143.1:0-2582 GCA_034005175.1 Coriobacteriia bacterium
AGAACTGTGCGAGCAGCTGCCACACTACGACGCGCTGGTCGTCCGAAGCCAGACTCGTGTGACGGCTGACATTATCGAGGCCGGCCACAACCTCAAGGTCATCGGCCGCGCCGGAGTGGGCGTGGATAACATCGACGTCGACGCCGCCACACGCTGTGGCATCGTGGTGGTGAACGCCCCTGCGGGCAACACCGTATCAGCAGCGGAGCACACGATGGCTCTCATGCTCTCGCTGGCACGCAACATCCCACAGGCGGACGCGGATATGCACAAGGGTCTGTGGTCGCGCGGCAAGCTCATAGGGAGCGAGCTTCGAGGCAAGGTCCTCGGCATCGTGGGCCTGGGAAATATCGGCAGCCTCGTCGCCACACGAGCACAGGCCTTCGAGATGCGCGCGATTGCCTACGACCCGTTTGTTTCCACTGAGTACGCCCGCGCATTCAAGGTAAGTCTTGTGTCGCTGGAGGAGTTGCTGAGCCAGTCCGACTTCATCACGCTGCATATCCCGCTTGCGGCGGCGACACGCAACCTCATCGGCGCCGCGCAACTCGAGATGGTCAAGCCCACCGCCCGCATCATCAACTGCGCCCGGGGTGGCGTGGTCGATGAAGAGGCAGTCGCCGCAGCACTCAAGGATGGCAGCCTTGCGGGAGCCGCCTTCGATGTGTTTGCCGAAGAGCCGCCGGCAAACAGCCCTCTGCTCTCCGCGCCCCACTGCGTCCTGTCACCTCATCTGGGCGCCTCTACCGTTGAGGCCCAGACAAACGTCTCCGTCGACATCGCCGACCAGGTAATTGCAGTGCTTCAGGGCCGCATCAGCAAGTATGCGGTCAACCTGCCGCATGGCTCGCCAGAGGTGCTGCCCTACATTCACATGGGCGCGACGGTCGGCAGCTTCGCGAGCCAGCTCATGGCCGGGCAGATACGGCAGGTTCGGATACACTACGGCGGTGAACTGCAGGAGCTTGCCTGCGAACCCCTGAAGGCGGGCGTCGTCAGCGGCATCCTGGAGCAGGCCACAGAAGAGCGGGTGAACCTGGTCAATGCTGAACTCATCGCACGGCAGCGCGGGCTGCGCATCACCGAGGAGGTGGACCCGGAATGCGGCGCCTATGCCAACCTCCTCACCGTCACACTGGATACCGAGACCGGCAGCACTACGGTAGCCGGCACGGTACGCGACGGCACAACGAGGATCGTGCGTATTAACGACTTCTGGATGGATATCAGCCTGACCGAGCGGCACTTCCTTGTCTGCGATCACATCGACGGACCGGGGCTGGTTGGCGCTATCGGCACGGTGTTGGGACAAGCGAGCATCAACATCAGTTCGATGCACCTGGGCCGTCTCGCGCCGCGGGGGAAAGCGCTGTTCGTCATGGCGCTCGACGAGCCACTGGGAGAGGCCCAGAAGAACATCATACGAGCGATTCCGAACATCCACACGGTGCAAACCGTGAGCCTGAGAGACTGAGTCGAACGTTACTCCAGCGGGTAGGCCACGAGGCCGGTCGGCGGCTTGGGGTAGAAGTAGGTCGACTTTCGCGGCATCCGCTCCATCTGATCGGCGATTTTTTTCACCAGGCGCGGATGCGCCGGGGCCAGCAGGAACGCCATCTGCGCATCACCGGACTGGACGCTGCGAACCACCTCGTCGAGCGCGGGGCTGTAGCTCACACCCTCCCCATCGGGGTCGATTCCCAGCACCCTGGCCATCACCACGTGGTTCAGTATACTCACATTGAAGGTACGATACTCGCTTGAGTGTTCACCGGGCACATAGAAGCCCAGGTCCACACCAGGTCGTTGACGCAACTCGGCCAGCATGCCATCGCGCAAGCCCACCACAGCCATAAGCGCCATCTCACCGACCGGTGCGCTGCGCGCCAGAGCGGTCGCAACGGGCACATAATCTATCGTGAAGTACTGCTGAAGCCGCTGCTCCACCAACTCCCACTCCGGCAACTCGAAGCCACGCAAGACCCGATACACGGGTGAGATGAACAAGCCTGGGTCGTGAAACGCCGTGAGCGTCATCGGGACGAAGTCATACGAGCGCAGCACATCGTCACTCGCGCCTTCCTGCTCACGGCGTTCGTCACGATACACCAGACCGGTCTCGTAACGGTGATGCCCATCAGCGACGTAGATAGACTCGGAATCGAACGCCTGCCGAATCATCTCAATGAAGCGCCCATCCGTTATCGTCCAGAAGCGGTGGCTATCGACCTGCTCTCGGATCTCGACAGGTTCCATCTGCTGCAGAGCCTCACCGATGAGAGAGGCAATGGTCCCGGCGGCATCCTCGTACAATCCCAGGGGGTAGCTGAAGCTCGCCTTGCAGGCGCGCATCAACTCAAGGCGGTCCTGCTTCGCTTTCGTGCCCGTGAGTTCGTGCGGAAACACGCCTTGATACCAGGGGCGAAGCAGCACGGCGGCGACCAGCCCCCGTCGCACGTGCGCCTTGCCGCGGAACACGAACGCATGATCGTGAACATACAGGGCAGGCACAGCCTCGCGCTGCAGTATCCCCTCGCCCAACCACTCGCGGTAAGTCTGTGCGGCCACACCATACCGCTGCA
>JAVEVF010000056.1:0-11654 GCA_034005175.1 Coriobacteriia bacterium
ATGGTCGAGACCATCAACAAGCTCATTCGTGTGCAACGCGGCCTTCTGCAAGAGCTGGGTCGTGAGCCCACGCCCGAAGAGATCGGCGAGAAGATGGAGATGACCGCCGATCGCGTGCGAGAGATCTTGAAGATCAGCCAAGAGCCCGTGAGCCTCGAGACACCCATCGGCGAGGAAGAAGACAGCCAGCTGGGTGACTTCATCGAGGATGGCGAGGCTGTCGTACCTCCTGATGCAGCGAGCTTCTCCATGCTCCAAGAGCAGCTCTCCAAGGTGCTGGACGGGCTCTCTGAGCGCGAGCGCAAGGTCATCGAGCTGCGCTTCGGCCTGACTGACGGACACCCGCGCACGCTGGAGGAAGTGGGGCGCAAGTTCGGTGTGACACGCGAGCGTATCAGGCAGATAGAGAGCAAGACCCTCTGTAAGCTGCGCCATCCGTCGCGCAGCAGCAAGCTCAAGGACTATCTCGAGTAGGGCGTTCGCCCACACGCGTAGGTGGACAGACATGCGGGAAGTGGACAGGCCGCCCATGGGGCGGCCTGTATCTCTGCTGGCTCCTCGGGTAGGACTCGAACCTACAACCCTCCGGTTAACAGCCGGATGCTCTACCATTGAGCTACCGAGGAAAAATCGTGTGCCGCGCCTGCGCAGCGGTACCTCGGAGATGATACACATGGGGTGAGCACGACGCAACAATGCGCTATAGTCGGTCGGTGCACCTATCACGCCTAAGGGCCCGTAGCTCAATGGTGGAGCAGGGGACTCATAATCCCTTGGTTGCAGGTTCGAATCCTGCCGGGCCCACCACATGCCTATGAAGCGAACCAGACAACACAGCCATGCCCGCGAACGTGCTCGCCGCCACAAGATCTGGCTGACGGCAGTATCTGTCGTGCTCGTTATCGTGGCAGCCGGTCTCGCCATCTCCGCGCTGAAATCGTCGAGAACCGGCGTCAGAGCTAATGCGGAGCCAGTGACTGCCGCCCCGCCCAGTCTCGTTGCCACCCCTTCACCTGCGCCGTCAGCTGTCGAGGCGAGCGCAACGGTCGCTGTCGAGGTTCCCATCGTCACTGGTCGCACGTTGGCAGAAGCGCGCGTTCTTCTTGACGCCATGGAGGTTTCTCTAGCAGTGTCTGAGGACACAGCCTTGGTTCCTGATGCCGTAGGGGATGCCCGGGTGGTGGCTCGTCAGGAGCCGGCTCCGGGTAGCCTTCTGCAGCCCGGCGGGGTGGTGACGATAGTCGTGCCCGCCGCTGATGCGAGGACTGTTCCCAAAGGCCGCATCGTTGTCATTGATCCCGGCCATCAGTCACGCGGGGATTCGGTTGCAGAGGCGATCGGTCCAGGCGCGATAGAGAGAAAGCCGAGGGTCACCGGTGGTACCACCGGAGTCGAGACACGCATGGCCGAGTACGAAGTGGTGTTGCAGATCGCCATGAACCTGAAAGCGCGCCTTGAAACAGCAGGTATTGAGGTCGTCATGACGCGCACCACAAACGATGTGAACATCTCGAACTCCGAGCGCGCTGCGCGCGCCAACGACATCGGCGCTGATCTTTTCATCCGCATACATGCTGACGGCAGCGTTGACAGCAGCCAGGCTGGTATCAGCACTCTTTATCCTGCGAAGAACGAGTGGACTGCGCCGATTGCCGAGAGGAGCCGGGTTGCCGCCACGTCGATACACAGCGCGGTGATCGCATCGACCGGTGCTGCTTCACGAGGGATGATCGCCCGTGGAGACCTAGCGGGCTTCAACTGGTCACGCGTTCCGTCTGTGCTTGTGGAGTGCGGCTTTCTGACGAACCCGGTCGAAGATAGGCTTCTGTCCAGCCCACACTACCAAGACAGCCTCGCCGAGGGCATGGCGACGGGAATAACGGCGTATCTCGCACAATGACTGTTCTTAACCGCTTCTGTTGGGTACACCACTAGCAATGGCGCCGATCTACGAGGGACGGTAGCAGCAAGAGTGAGACTCATCCTGGTGGCAGGGGCTCGTCCAAACCTCATCAAGGTCGCGCCGCTTCTTCCTGCATTCGAGCGAGCGGGCATCTCGGCCGATGTGGCCTTCACGGGAACGGAGGCTCTCGGCGTCACTGTGCAAGACCCTGATCGGATGTCGTTTTGGGGCGTCACTCTCAGAACGCCACGGTGGTTTCTCGGCATCGATGAAGGAACCTCAGCCGTGGAGACGGGAACGGCGCTTGTCGTGCTCGAGCAACTCCTTGCGGCGGAGTGCCCCGACGCTGTTCTTGCGGTGGGGGACCACAACGCCACTCTCGCGCTTGCCATTGCAGCCGCGAAGCAGAACATCCCCATCGTGCACCTCGAGGCGGGACTGCGCTGTGGTGACCTCGGTGTGCCGGAGGAGGTCAACCGCGTGCTTGTCTCGCGGGTGTCTGCCCTGCACCTTGCATGTGATGAGACGGGCATGAGTCATCTGGTAGACGAAGGAGTGGACGCTGATC
Organism: Coriobacteriia bacterium; assembly: GCA_034005175.1. Classification (GTDB taxonomy): domain Bacteria; phylum Actinomycetota; class Coriobacteriia; order Anaerosomatales; family SLCP01; genus JAVEVF01. Next base: position 2,472 of record JAVEVF010000056.1, read on the forward strand.
GCATCGTGCTCGTGGGGAGCATTCTTGCCGAGTCTGTGATTCGCAATGCAGAGGCGGTTCGTGATGTGGATGCCGCAAAGGAGTACGGGCTGACGCCCAAGGGCTATGTCCTAGCGAGCTTTCACTGTCCGGAGAATCTCGATGACGCGCAGCGGTGCCAAGCCATATTCGAGGGGCTTTCCGCCTTGGATCTGCCTGTCCTCATGGTTGACGTGCGCGGCGTCTCCTCTTGCTTTGATGTGGGGAATCTTGCAGCAGATGAATCCGTGCGCATTGTGGGTCCAGTTCCCTATCGCGGGATGCTCGCGCTCATCCGAGACGCGGCGGTGGTAGTGACTGATTCCGGTGGCGTGCAGGAGGAGGCGTGTATGCTGAGCACGCCATGTGTCACCGTTCGGCACTGCACCGAGCGGGTGGCGACCATCGAGGTCGGCGCGAACCGACTTGCCGATGCGATGCCTGATGCCATCGTCTCAGCGGTCGCCCAGGCCATTGAAGGTCCACGGAAATGGCCGACGCCCAAGCGTTGGGACAAGGCGGTCTCGCAACGAGTGGTGCGCTCTTTGAAGCGCGGGCTCGTTCCGTTGAGATGAGCGAAAGGCGATCATGAGGGTCCTTCTCACTGGCGGCGCAGGCTATATCGGCTCCATCACCACTCGTCGTTTGCTTGATGCGGGTCACGAGGTCGTCGTGCTCGATTCGCTTGTGAGAGGCCACCGCGATGCCGTAGACGTCCGCGCTGAGTTCGTTGAAGCCGAGGTGGGCGATGTTGCAGCGCTCGCGCGGGCGCTGCCCGAATGCGATGCGATCTTGCATGTCGCCGGTCTCATCGAGGTGGGGGAGTCCGCCGAGAGGCCCGGGGCGTACTTTGAGGCCAACGTGGCGCAACCCGCTCGGCTCTTGGAGGCGGCGCTCGCCTTTGATGTCCGCGCGGTTGTGTTCTCGTCCACTGCCGCGGTCTATGGCGAACCTGCATCCATCCCCATCACCGAAGACGCGCCCACTGTGCCGGTCAACGTATACGGGGCCACAAAACTCATGTTCGAGCAGATGTTGCAGTGGTATGAACATGCGTACGGGATGCGTAACATCCGCCTGAGGTATTTCAACGTCGCCGGCGCCCTGCCCGACGCTACTCTCGGCGAGGCTCACGTCCCTGAAACACACATCATTCCACGCATCCTCGGATCGATCGCCTCAGGCGCGAGGTCTTTCGAGCTTTTCGGCGATGACTATCCCACGCCTGACGGCACATGTGTTCGCGACTACATCCATGTGTGTGATCTTGCCGAGGCGCACCTGCTTGCGGTCGAGCACCTGGCTGCTGGCGGCGAGGGGGGTGTGTTCAACCTCGGCAACGGGAAGGGCTTCTCGAACCGGGAGGTTCTCAGCGTGTGTAGCGAGGTGACTGGAGCCGATATACACGTGAGTGTAGCGAAGAGGCGGCCCGGAGATCCTGCGATGCTTGTAGCGAGTGCTGACCGTGCACGCGAAGTGCTGGGATGGACGCCCACCCGGGGTTCGCTCAGGCAGATGGTGGAAGACGCCTGGAGATGGCATTCATCGAAACAGTGCTCTGATTCGGGGTAGACCACAGGGCTAGAGATGTTAGAATATCCTTCGCTGCCACGCAGCAGCGATACGGGCGATTAGCTCAGGGGGAGAGCGCTTCCTTCACACGGAAGAAGTCAGAGGTTCAAATCCTCTATCGCCCACCACAAGAGACTAGGGCCCCGGCGATACTGCTGGGGCCCTAATGCGTTCCCTGATACGCACGCGAGTCCGAGAGTGGTGACCGATGGTGACGGGCTGATCTATGCAAGCTCGGTCTCCGACACGACCTCGGTCTTGATGACCGAGACAAGCCGCTCGAGGGCGCCCAAGACGTTGTCTCGGATGTCGCCTGCGACCAACACGGCCATGATGTCATCGCCCACAGCAAGTCTGCCTTCGTTCACCCAGCAGCGGATGATGAGGATGCCAGGCCACTGCTCGGCCTCGGAGATGACCTCGGCCAGCCTCGAACGATCGACGCTGAGCGTCATCCCACCCACGGGCTCACCGGCTCGCGAGTGGCCGCGAACGATACCCCGGTGCATGAGGATCATACCGACCTCGGCAGCGTGTTCGCTCGATTTCACTTCATCGACCCAGGCGTTGAGGTCCGGGGCGCTCGATGCATTCATGCGATACCTCCACTACCGGCACGCGCTTGGCCGCGATGCGCCGGCGCTATGCGGATCGTCGACTCCATCCTACCTGATGGCCGTCTGAGCGCCTCATTCCCGCTGCGTTTGGGTGTAGCACCGCGTAGCGTTGTGGACTGAGGTCGTGGTAGGGTTTTCGCTGCCGCCCACGACACGATATGGAGAAGGGCTGATGTCTCCGGACCTCGCCGCAGCACTCACTCTCGGCGCACAGGCGTTTGTCGTCGGGCTTTCCGGCGCGATGGCACCCGGGCCATTCCTCACGGTCACCATCTCACGCACGATGCAACGCGGAGTCATCTCCGCAAGCCTCATGCTCGTTGGCCACGCGTTGCTAGAAGCAGCATTGCTGGTGGGGTTCGCGTTCGGGCTTCAGCGCGTACTGCGTTTGCCGAGCGTGACGTTCGCGCTTGCTCTTCTGGGAGGCGCCGTCCTGTTATGGATGGGCGCCAATCTGCTGAGCGGGGCGCTGCGCCAGACCATTGCCGAGGACCTGATCGCCGTCGAGGCGCAAGCGGTACCGGCAAGCGGGCTTGGCGCAGTCACGCAAGGAGCAATAGTCTCTATCACCAATCCATGGTGGACGCTTTGGTGGGCGACGATCGGGGTGAAACTCGCCACCGACGGGCTTGCCATCGGCCCCATCGGTGTTGCAGCGTTCTTCATCGGACACCAGCTCGCCGATGTCTCATGGTACGGGTTCGTCATCGCCGTTGTTCATAAGGGCAAAGGACTCCTCACGCCGCGGGTGTACACGGTAATCATGGGTATCCTCGGAGCTGCCCTCGTGTACATGGGCGTGCGGTTCGTAGGGCAGGCGGCCGGCATAGAGCTGCCCTGGCCGGCATTCTGACATGCCGGCGGCCGAGCGAGGGGCGTCACTCTCTCACGCCTTCTCGGCCTGCTAGACTGTCACAGTGATCATCTCGGTTGACTCCCTCAAAAAGACCTTCGGCGAGCGTGTGCTCTTCGAAGATGCGGCGCTGCGCGTAGGCGTCCGTGACCGGTATGCCCTGCTCGGCCCGAACGGCTCGGGCAAGACCACTTTGCTTGAGATCATCGCCGGTGAGCAGAGTCCTGATGAGGGCACGGTCACCCTCGCCAAAGACTGTGTGGTGGGCTATCTCAAGCAAGAAGCCATTGAGATGCACGGCCGAACCATCTTGCAGGAGGCGCTTACGGCTGCTTCGGACGTGACGACGCTGGAGCATCGGCTTCATCTGCTGGAGGCGGAGATAGTCGAGGTTTCCGCTCAAGGGGGCTCCGACCCGCAGCCTGACCATCTCTTGGCCGAGTATGGGCGGCTTCGTGAGCGGTTTGAGCACGCAGGCGGCTATACGATCGAGGCCGAGGCACGCGCTATCCTCTCCGGCCTTGGGTTCAAGGAGTGTGACCACGGGCGTAAGGTCGATGAACTAAGCGGTGGCTGGCTGATGCGCCTTGCACTCGGCAAGCTTCTTCTGGCAAAGCCCGACGTGTTGCTCCTCGACGAGCCCACCAACCATCTAGACCTGGAGACGGTGACGTGGCTTGAGTCGTTTCTCAGAGCGTACGAAGGTGCGATTGTCCTCGTGAGCCACGACCGGGCATTCATTGAGGCACTCGTGGACCACGTGGCTGAGATCGACCAGCGGCGGCTGTCGACGTATGCGGGCACGTATCGCCGATACCTCGCGCATCGCGATGTCGTACGAGCCGGGCAGCGCGCCACTCACGAACGCCAGCTCAAGGAGATCGCGCACATGCAAGTCTTCGTTGACCGTTTCCGCTACAAGAACACCAAAGCCCGCCAGGCTCAAGAGCGGGTGCGGCGGATCGAGAAGATCAAGAGCGAGCTGGTCGAGCTTCCCGAGGAGCGCAAGCGCGTAAGGTTCTCCTTCCCTCAGCCTGTACGTACCGGGGAGGAGGTCGTGACGCTTGCGGCTGTTGCCAAGGCGTACGGCGACAACGTGGTGTACGAAGCGCTTGACCTAGCGCTGTATCGCGGCGACAAGGTGGCGCTGGTCGGTCCCAACGGCGCGGGCAAGTCAACCCTGCTCAAGATGCTTGCTGGTGCCCTTGAGCCTGATCGGGGGACTCTCCGCTACGGCACCCACGTCGAGGTCGCGTATTTCGCGCAACATCAACTGGAATCGTTGGATGGAACGAACACGGTCTTTGACGAGGTCGATAACGTAGCGCCTGCGTGGACACAGGGCGAGGTACGCAAGCTGCTGGGTGCCTTTCTGTTCAGCGGAGATGACGTGAGCAAACGTGTGAGCGTCTTGTCCGGTGGCGAGCGCTGCAGGCTTGCGCTCGCAAAGATGCTGGTGCGTCCAGCCCCTTTGCTTTGCCTCGATGAGCCGACAAACCACCTCGACATCTCTTCTTCTGATGTGCTGGAGGCCGCGCTCTCTCAATACGCGGGCACCATTGTGCTCATCACCCACGACAGGCACCTGATCCGCTCCGTGGCGAACAAGATCATCGAGGTGCGTGACGGACGAATTGTGGTGTTTGAAGGCGACTACGATTACTACCTCTACAAGCGTGCAAGACTCGACGAGATCGAGGACAGCACCGCCACGGTTGGCGAAGGTGTTGATGTAGCCGCCACCGCGGCAGATTCGAAAGACACGCGGCTGGTGGCACGTAAGACCAAGGAGCGGAGGAGAGCAGAGGCAGAGGCACGCAACCGGACGTACCGTGAGACCCAGGACCTTCGCAACCGGATGGACTCTCTCGAAAGACGGTTGAGCGCCGTGCAGGGACGACACCAAGAACTGGTCGCGCTCATGGGAGATGCATCCTTTTACGAGGACGCGGAGGCGTTCTCGGAGGCGATGAAGGAGTACGGGAGGGTGAGCGCGCAGCTTGCCGAGACAGAGCGCGAATGGTTGGAGGTCGCGGCGGAGCTTGAGGGTGTTGAAGTGGGGGAGTGAGCTGCTGACCTGCCCCGCCAGAGATGATTCATGGATTGTAACAATGTTTACAACCGCCTGATGGTCTGGCAGACTACCGTCAGGCGCACGCCTGGGCAGCCTCTCAAAGTAGTGCGTCTTGGTTATGCCGGAAAGAGGTAGAACCGCTCCTTCGCAGAAGAGTACACACGTTGGAGCCGGTCCGTCACCAGGGGGATCGCATGAGCGGCGCTCACGCCGAAAACGTGCTATTTGTAATCGGCCTCGCCGCGGCTGCAGTCGGCTTCATCCTGATCGTGTTTCTTGCCAACCGTGTGCTCAGCCCGCACAATCCCACCCCCGAGAAGGGTGAACCCTACGAGTGTGGCATGCCGCAGGCGGGCCAGCCTCTCGCAGCTGTGCGGGTGCGGTTCGCTGCCGTCGGCCTTCTCCTGGTCGTCTTCGATGCGGAAGCAGCCATGCTCTTCGGAGTGGCGAGCGGACTTCGCGGGTCGCCGACGGCTGTCGCGGCGGTCGGCGTCTTCATCGGCGTGCTCACACTTGGACTTGTCTACGCATGGCGAAAGGGGGCCTTGGAGTGGCGTTGATTGATCGCCTCGGTGAGGCTCTTGATGGCGGACAAGGCGGAGGAATCATACTCTCGACCCTGGACTCGCTCGTCGACTGGGCACGCGGGAAGTCACTGTGGGCCATGCCGATGGGGACTGCATGCTGCGCCATGGAACTCATCGCTGCGTCCTTCAACAAATTCGACTTCGACCGGCATGGCACCTTTCCTCGGCCTGATCCTAGACACACGGATGTGATGGTCGTTGCAGGCACCATCACCAAGAAGATGGCGCCTGCAGTCAAACGCCTCCACGAGCAGATGGCCGATCCGAAATGGGTCATCGCCATGGGTAACTGCGCTGTGTCGGGAGGTATCTTCTACTACGACACCTATTCGGTAGTGCGTGGCATCGACGAGTTCTTGCCGGTCGATGTGTACATCGGGGGATGCCCCCCTCGGCCGGAGTCTCTCCAAGATGCGGTGCTGCGCCTGCGCGAGCGAATCGCCACCGAGTCCATCGCGCCTGACCGCAAGCGCGAAGTCGCGCTTCTCCTGCCGGAATCAAGCGGCATCTCTTTTGGCGCGCGCCTGGGGACGCCCTCATCGGCCGACGTGACGGATTCGGAAGGCGATGAGCGATGAACATCGCCGAGTTTCGTGAGCACCTGTGTGCTATCCATCCCGAGCTCTGCCCGCTCTTCTCCGTGGAGTTCGGTGATGGCGTCCTCACGATCGAGCGCGAGGGTTTTCACCAGGCGATGTCGGACCTGAAGGATCTGGGCTTTGACCGTTTCACCATGGTGACCGCGGTTGATCGGACCGCCGGTTTCGAGCTCGTATATCGGGTGAAATCCCGGTCGATGTCAGCCGCGCTCTTTGTGAAGTGCCTGGTCGAACGGGAGGGACCCGTCATCGCGTCTGTGGTCGATCTCTGGCCGTCGGCCGACTGGCAGGAGCGGGAGGTCTACGACCTGTTCGGCATCATCTTCGAGGGCCACCCCGATCTTCGCAGGATACTGCTACCCACGGATTTCGAGGGCTTTCCGCTCCGCAAGGATTATGTGGATTCGACTGTGATTCGCCGCCCGGACTACATCTGAGAGGAGGTGGGCTGATGGCACTGGAAGATGTCAGGGATGTCGCTCTCGCGGGCGTAGAGACTGCCGGGAGAGAAGAGCTGGTCGTGAACATCGGCCCGTCGCATCCGTCTACTCACGGTGTGTGCCGAGTGATCGTGCACCTTGACGGTGAGGTCGTGACCAAGGCTGACCCTGTCATCGGATACCTTCATCGCGGCATTGAGAAGATGGCGGAGAACCGCACGTACCTCCAGGTAGTGCCGCTCACCGACCGGCTTGACTACGTGGGCTCGATGTACGCGAACTGGGCGTACTGCCGAGCCGTCGAGCGTCTCGCGGGCATCCGGGTTCCTGAGCGCGCTGAGTACCTGCGCGTCATCGTGTGCGAGATGCAGCGCATCGCTAGCCACATGATGGCCTTGGGCTCATCTGCGGCAGACACGGGTGCGTTCACCATGTTCGTGTACGCGTTCGATGAACGCGAGCGCATCATCGAAGCATTCGAAGAGCTGTGTGGCGCTCGGCTGACCTACAACTACGTACGACCCGGCGGTGTGAGCTTCGATGTGCCGGACGGCTGGACCGAGGGTGTCTTGGAGTTCTGCCGCAAGCACCGCGGTGCGCTCGACGAGATGGACCGGCTGTTCTTCGGCAACGTCATCACACGAAAGCGCATGAAGGGCGTCGGTGTGCTTTCGGCGGCCGATGCCGTAGCTCGTGGGGCGTCGGGCCCAGTCGCTCGCGGCTCCGGTGTCAACTGGGACCTGCGCAAACATGACACGTACTCGGTGTATCCGAGGTTTGACTTCGATGTGCCCACTGGCAGCGCGGGAGATTGTTACGACCGTGCGCGTGTGCGCCTCTTCGAGTGTTATGAGGCCTGCCGAATTATCGAGCAAGCCATCGCTCAGATGGAGCCAGGGCCAATCCACACTCCTGGCTTACCGCGGTTGTTGGCACCTCGGCCAGGCGATGCGTACGACCACATCGAGTCGGCCCGTGGTGCCCTCGGCGTATACCTGGTATCGGACGGGTCAGTGCGTCCGTACCGCATGAAGGTGCGCTCGCCAGCATTCTGCAATCTCGCGCTGCTGCCGTTCCTTGCGCAAGGTCACATGTTGTCAGACCTCGTTGTGATCCTCGGCAGCCTCGATCCGGTATTCGGGGAGGTGGATCGATGAGCGGGCTTGCGTGGGGCGCTTTGTACGGTCTGCTTGCCGGGCTAGTGATCGCCCTTGCAGCGCTTATCGGTGTCTGGGTGGAGCGCAAAGTCTCGGGGCGCATTCAGATGCGCATCGGACCGCAGGAGCTTGGACCGTTCGGTCTTCTTCAGACACTTGCGGATACCCTGAAGCTCGTGCTGAAAGAGGACATCACGCCAAACGCAGTCGACGTGCGCGTCTTCCGCGTCGCACCTCTCATCGTGTTCGCACCTATTGCGATGTCTTTTGCTGTGATTCCGTACGCCAACGGCTTTGCACCGCTTGATACCAGTGTCGGCGTTCTCTTCTTCCTGGCAGTGCCGGCCATATCGGTGCTGGGCGTCCTTCTCGCCGGCTGGTCCTCACGAAACACCTATGCGACTCTCGGTGGCATCCGTGGAGCGGCGCAGATGGTCTCCTACGAGATTCCCCGGACCCTGTCGATCCTGCCATTCGTGTTGCTCGCTGGTTCCATGAGGCCGCTTGACATCATGGCCGAGTGGCGCTGGTGGTGGATTCCGCTCACCTTCGTCGGATTCATCGTGTACTTCATCTCGTCCATCGCCGAGTTGAACCGAGGACCGTTCGACCTTCCGGAAGCAGAATCCGAGCTTGTGGCGGGGTATTTCGCTGACTATTCCGGCATCCGCTGGGCCATCTTCATGATGGCCGAGTATGGAGGGATGCTGGCTGCGGGGCTCTTCGGGGCAGCGCTGTTCTTCGGTGGCTACACTCATCTGCCGGGGGCGCTCGGCGTGATTCTGTTCATCGTGATGGCTATGGCGCTTGTCGTCGCGATGATCTGGGCGAAGTGGACGTTCTCGCGCATGCGGCCTGACCAACTGATGGCTACCGCGTGGAAGGTGCTCACACCCATGGCGCTCGTTCAGCTTGCAGTCGTCGGGTTGGTGGTTGCATGGCTGTGAGGAACACCGACTCCGCCGATCACCGCCACCATGAGGTGGGCGCGCCTGTCCGTACGCCGGATGTCGTACCGGTCACCGTCAATGTGACGAACGACTTTCCGGGGGGAGCTGCGGGATTCTTCGCGCGCTGGCGCTCGCTGTTGACCGGGCTTGGTATAACGGGGCGACGGGCGCTCGGTCCTGCTACGACCTTGCGCTACCCGCATGAGAAGGTGGCGCTCTCGCCCCGATGGCGTGGCGCGCTGCATCTGCGTGGCATCCTTGGCGTGGACGAGATCCCCATGATCGAGACTGCCCCTCCTCAGTACAATGAGATGAT
>JAVEVF010000144.1:0-2570 GCA_034005175.1 Coriobacteriia bacterium
CCGCAGCGAAGTTCCCTTGCTACGCTCCTTGTGGAACGATCTCTCCGCGCAGCAGCAGGATGTGTTGCGTGTGGTGGCGTTAGGGGTGGAGCAGTTGTACTCCGCTCAGACGCGCGACCAGTACGGACTGCCGGGCACCTCTTCGGTTGCGAAAGCCGTGGATGGGCTGACTAAGCGGGGGGTGCTGGTTCAGGGCGACACGGGTGCAGCGTTCGACAGCCCCTTCTTCAAGCATTGGGTGCGGGCCGAGGTGGCGGCGGACCTGGGTTGAAGCCGACCACCTGGCCTGCCCTACGCGCCGAGGAGTGAACTATTCATCCAGCGTCCGGAGCGGAGCCGAGGCGAGGACTTGCTTTCAGAGGCCGACGGTTTCTGGAAGCGACGGTGCTTCCGTGTCGGTCAATCGTCCGCCCTTCCTCAGGTAGAGCCCCGTGAACAGAAGGTTCATCACCGCGATCTGGCCGGTCCGCTCCAAGATGTGATGGTTCCAGGCAAGCCCCAACTCACTATGAGGAGTCTGTAGCGAGACGTCGGCCAACTCGTGCAGCGGGTTGGGCCCCCACGAGGTGATGCTGATCACCTTCGCGCCTTTCCGTTTCGCGTCGGAGGCAACGTTGAGGACGGGCGGGTTGTCCCCCGACCTTGAGACGGCGAGCACGACGTCCCCCGGCTCATACTGCACGAGCCCGATATCGAACTCTCCGAGGGAGGAGAACGAAGCGAACCTGATGCCGAGCCGCTGTAAGTAATGCTGCGCATGACGGGCCGCGAAGGCGGAGCCGCCGATGGCAACCACGCGCAGGTAGCGCGTTCGCTCCAGGAGCTCTATCGCCCGTTGGAGTTCGCCCTCCTCCAGCGTGATGGCTAGGTTGTCGAGCACGCTGCGCATGTTGCCGACCACGAGAGGAAGCAGGTCGCTCCATTGTCTTACCTGTGTGAGCTCTGGGGCGGCCTGGCTACCGGCCGGTGGGCCCCCCACAGCCAAGGAAGATCTCCGTAGGTCTTTTATGCCGTTCAACCCGAGCCGCCTGCAGAAGCGGATCACGGTGGGCTGGCTGACGCCGCTCTTCGTTGCCAGGCTGGCGATCGTCTGCACAGCTACTTCGTCACCAAGCCGTATCAAGGTGTCGGCGACTTTGCGTTCCGAAGGCGTGAGCTCTCGGTAAGCGCCCCTGACGCGTTGGTTGAACTCGCTGGCGATGACCTACCTCCAAGAGAGCGGAGCGCGGGGTCCTCTCAGGCCTTTCCTGAGCTGCCGAACAGCTCCATCTTCTCGACCGCTACGCGCTTCGCGGCCTCGAGACCATCTGCGAGCAGGGTCCGTGTGCTGAACCCTTTGGGGAGCAGATCCTTGCCGGCCTCGATGTAGGCGCGGACCCCAGCGGCGAACGCTAGCTGGCACTCCGTGTTGACGTTCACCTTGCAGACACCCAACTCTATGGCACGTTGCACCATCTCGGCCGGTATTTGCGAGCCGCCGTGAAGGACCAACGGCACGCCTGCCGTCGCAGCCGCGATCTCCTCGAGGAGGTCGAAGCGGAGACCTGGCCAGGCGGGAGGGTACTTCCCGTGGATGTTGCCGATGCCTGCCGCAAGCATGGTCACGCCTAAGTCAGCGATGCGGACACATTCGGTGGGATCGGCGAACTCGCCCATGTGGGTGACGCCGTCCTCTTCCCCGCCGATGGCGCCCACCTCGCATTCCAGCGAGACGCCTCGTTCTCGGCACAGCTTGACGAGTTCGGTCGTCTTGAGGATGTTCTCTTCTATGGGGAGCGCCGAGCCGTCGAACATCACCGACATGAAGCCCGCCTCGATGGCGGTGATGGCTTCTTCGTAAGTCCCGTGGTCCACGTGCAGAGCCACAGGCACGGTTATCTGCAGGAACCTTATGAACGGCTTGACCATGCCGACGATCGTCTCGTAGCCGCCCATGTACTTCGCGGTCCCCGACGACACGCCGAGGATAATCGGGCTCTTCGTTTCTTCAGCGGCAAGTAGGTACGCCCGCACGGATTCCATGTTGTTCAAATTGAAGTGTCCAACAGCGTAGCCTCGCTGTTTGGCATCTTCTATCATCTCAGTTGCGGAAACGTAAGGCATTAAGCTTCCTTCCTTGGCCCCGCATGAACGCTGGGCGCCACATCACATCGCCATGTCGCTGCTCTTGGTGAACAGCATGAACAGGGCGAGGGACAAAGTAGTGAATAGTACGAGAATCGCTGAAACAGCTGATGCGGGCCCGTCTGTGCCGCGGCTCACCAGAACGTAGATGCTGAGAGTCAGCGTTTGGGTCTTCGCGCTGTACAGCATTATCGATGCAGATAGCTCGGTTAAGATTGTTACCCAGCTGAGAATCGCCCCAGCGATGATGCCGTTGGCCATCATGGGCGCTGTAACCGTGAAGAATGTCTTCAACTTCGACGCGCCAAGGCTGATGGCAGCCTCCTCGGTCGTAACGGGTATCTGTTGCAAGATAGCGACACTACTGCGGATGGTGTAGGGACCTCTTCGGATCACCATCGCGATCACCATGATGGCCACGGTGCCTGTCAATACTAGAGGCCGGT
>JAVEVF010000145.1:0-2508 GCA_034005175.1 Coriobacteriia bacterium
CTGTGCGGCGATCCACACTTCATCGGGCTCAGTATCGGCCAGCCTAACAAGCGCATCCACTCGACTTCGCCAGTCATCGGCTACCATGGAAGTCATGGGGCGCGAGTGATGCGCAGCTACGTTAGACACATCTCTGGCAGTCTCTTCCCGTCTTGGCTTTTCCATTGTCATACGCTTCTAATATCGATACACTATGCGTACGTCACTAAGGAGGCAGCCATGACCGCTGTAACCATCTCTCCCAAGTATCAAGTCGTGATTCCCAAAGACATCCGCGATCAGCTCAACCTCGTGCCCGGCCAGAAAGTGCAGGCCATCGCCTATGGGGACAGAGTCGAACTCATCCCGGTCCGGCCTGCAGCCGCGCTTCGCGGGATGCTCAAAGGCCTTGACACCAGTTTCGAGCGTGACCGTGAGGACCGCGTGTGAACGTCATCGACTCCTCGGCGTGGCTCGAGTACTTCGGCGACGGCCCGAACGCGAAGGAGTTTGCCGGCTCCATCGAGAGTCCTTCCGATCTCATCGTTCCGTCGCTGACACTGTTCGAGGTGTTCAAGCGCACGCATCAGATATCAGACGAGACCACCGCACTCGGCGCGATCGCGTTGATGATGCAGGGGAGGGTCGTCGACCTTACGCCTGCGCTCGCTCTTGCTGCGGCGGCACTCTCACTGGAATCCGGTCTCGCGATGGCTGACTCCATCATCTTGGCCACGGCGCGCGCAGAAGGCGCGGTGTTGTGGACTCAGGATGCGCACTTCGACGGACTCGATGGGGTGGAGTTCCGTCGCAAGGTGTCGTGAGTGTCTAACAAGCGCATCGAGCAGAACGCCAGGAGGTAGACTGCGGAAGAGAAGCGCATCGGCGTCTGCTCATGCGCAACTACGTTAGACCTACACAGATATTGACGGCTTCTCGAACGTGTCGTACGTTATATCGTACGTGAGAGGAGCACTCCAGCCATGACCAGCATCACCGCAACAGAAGCACGCAAGTCCCTCTACCGCCTCGTCGACGAGGTCGCAGAGTCCCACGTGCCGGTCCAGATCACCGGCAAGCGCGGCAGCGCCGTGCTCGTGGGCGAGGACGACTGGCGGGCCGTGCAGGAGACGCTGCACCTGCTGTCGGTATCCGGCATGCGCGAGTCGATCATAGAGGGCATGGCCGAGCCGGTCGACGAGTGCGCCTGCGAGCCCGGCTGGTGAGCTGGCGCATCTGCTATACGAAGCAGGCGCAGCGCGACGCGAAAAAGCTCGCGACATCCGGCCTGAAGCACAAGGCACAGGCGCTCCTCGATGTCGTCACAGACAACCCGTATCAGAACCCGCCGCCCTACGAGAAGCTCGTGGGCGATCTGTCCGGTGCCTACTCGCGGCGTATCAACCTGCAGCATCGGCTCGTCTACCAGGTCCTTGAGGAGAAGCACACCGTCAAGGTGCTTCGCATGTGGACCCACTACGAGTGAGGTCTAACAAGCGCATCGAGCAGGACGCCACGAGGTAGAATCAGTCCCGAAGCGCATCGGCGTCTGCTCATGCGCAATCACGTTAGAAACACACCAGCTTGGAGCCATCGTGGCGTTCAGTGACTCGGAATGTGAAGCTATCGACAAAGCTCTCGCTGGCTTCTGCGAGCGGCATTCGCTGCCAGACATCGCCGACCAGCTCCGCACCACCTACGATATCGATCGGCTCGCTGTGATCGTCTACGAGGAGCGACCTGGCTGGCGCGGCGCCGGCGAGTGGATGCGCACTCCGATCGCCCGGTTCCGCTACGTCCGCCGCCAAGACGAATGGGAACTGTACTGGATGCGTGCTGATTTCAAGTGGCACTTCTACGAGCCCGCCGGGCGCGTCCGCAGGCTCTCTATGCTGGTTCGAGATGTCGAGCGCGATGAGTACGGGTGCTTCTTCGGGTGAGTGGTTTCTAACACGCGTTTCCACCTGACACGCAGGAGTCATGGGCGCTACGCGGTAAGCTATCGGCGTGCAGGTGAAACGCAACCACGTTAGGAACGGTCGCGAAGGCTGCCTCCCGGGCGCCTCTTGCAGTTGCGTCTCTCAGGAGTGACGTATATAATCACTGTAATATATACGTCAGGAGGCATCCCCTGAACACCAAACTCACCCTGCGCCTCGATGAGGAGCTCATCGGACGCGCCAAGCGCCATTCGGCCAGGTCCGGCAAGTCCGTCTCCAAGCTCGTGGAAGACTACTTCGCCTTGATCGACGACGACCTGCCGCCCGCTGAGATCACGCCGCGCGTGCGCTCGCTTCGCGGAGCACTCTGCGGTCCGGGGCTCGATGAGCGCGACTATCGCCGCCACCTCGAGGAGAAATACCGGTGAGGGTGCTTTTCGACACCAACGTGGTGCTCGACGTGCTCCTCGACCGTGAGCCGCACGCGGAGGTGGCCGCACGGCTTCTGTCGCTTGTGGACCAAGGCCGTCTCGACGGCATGGTATGCGCCACGACAGTCACCACGATCCACTACCTGGCGTCTAAGGCG
>JAVEVF010000057.1:0-10969 GCA_034005175.1 Coriobacteriia bacterium
TCCGGCCCCGCCCATCTGGCGGACTGTGCGATGAGGGCGGCATCAACGACAGAGCGCGCATCGGGGTCTGCAGCGCCTGTCGCCGATTGAAGGGCTAGAGCGTATCTCTGCGCGTTTGTGGCCTCTTCCCAGTAGCCAGCGGGTGCGACCGGCGTGCTTTCAAGCGACCCGGTCAAGGAGAGGGGGGCAACCGAGGAGTCCGGTGAGATGTCGGATGGCAAAGCGAACTCGGCCCACTTCGCGTCTCGGATGAAATCTGCGAATCGAAGAAGATCCTGAGCGGTTCCTCGGCGGCCAGGGCCGAGGTCGGTGAGCGTGATAACCGGGGTCTTGGCACGGTCCGAGACGGCGTGGCGAAACAGCAGGAATGCAGCTGCCGAGGGATCGTCCCCTTCCAGCGCATCACACACATCCCGATCCAGAACAAGGCCCGTGACCGTGGCTCCCTCGATTCTGAACGCGCCCCCTGAGCTTGTCTTGCCGTCTCCGAGTGATTCAGGCGCGAGCATCACCGATGTGTGACCGCGTTCTGCCAGCACATCGAGTGCTCCTATGGGCAGCGCGTCATAGGCGACCGCGGTTCCTGTTGACGGCGTGGTTTCCAGCGTCGCCAGGTATGCAGAGAGCCCCCGGGTGTAGTGTGCGGCGATATCCTGAACGCTCCCGATGCCGTCTAAGGCCACCGGATCGGGGTCTCCGTAGCCGACGTCGAGGAGAACGAGCCGACCCGTCGCTATCGCCTCCTGAAGGGTCTTCAGCGCAGCAGCGTAGCGTATCGGTCCGGGCTCATCGGCGGCGACCTCCACTAATCCCGCGTCGGCCTCGGCAAGCGTGTATCCGTGGGCGATTCTCCCCCATTCGTCAAGCGTCACTGGGGAGATGGCGAGTGCGAACTTGAGCGCGCGGTCATCAAGCACCGCTCGCGAGAGTGCCTCGGCGGCTTCGATAGCAGCTGTGGAGCGTGCAGGGTCGGTGACGAAGTTCCCCTGTGCGTCGAAGCGCGGTGCGGTGGAGATGCGCGCCCCGACTACCACTGGAGTGACCTCAGGGCGAGGTGCATGAACAAGGAGGAAGCCTGATGCCGTGCGCTCTGTGACCTCGGTAGCCTGGGTTCTCACTCTGACCGTGTACGGATAAGCGTCAGGGCGCAGGTCTAGGTCGGAGAGCTCGCGCGCGAACTCGACTTCGACGGTGCCAGTATCCACGTTCGAGTGAACCTCGGTGCGCTGGAAGATCAGCCGACCGCTCGGCCGGTGTATCTGAAGCCTGACCTCGAGGTAGGAGGTCGGCTCGTTGATGTCCACCCCCACCCTCATGCGGAACGCACCATCCGATGGGAGGGAGAGCGGGCCCGCGTCGACTCTCACGCCTTCGGCAGGCGAGAACAATGGCTGCGCGGATGATGCAGGCTGCGCATTCGCTGGTGGTATTGCAGGAGCCAGCACGCTCAGCGCAAACAGCGCAGTGAGGACGACAGTGAGAGCACGGCGCCTGAACGGTCGTTCCATCTGGCGATTGGGCAACGTCAACTGTTCTCCGTCGTCATGTGCTGTCTGCCTGCTGCCCGCAGGCAGCAGGAATGCCGGGGTGGGTAGGGGTGATGTGTATCATGCCGAAGACTAGGGCAGAATGATTATCTCACGGTGCTAGAGAAAGGAACCACGACGGCATGTCACAGCAGAGTGACCTTCGTACCATACCTGATGTGCTCCCCCTCATTCCCCTGAGGGATCTCATACTCTTCCCCAATCTCGTCGTGCCGCTGTTCGTCGGCCGCGAGCGCTCCATCAACGCGCTTGAGGAGTCCTTGCGCGAGGACCATTTCGTCGCCCTCATCACACAGCGCGAGGCCGAGATTCAAGACCCCGGTCCCGAAGACGTGTACGAGATCGGGTGCGTTGCCACCATCATGCAAGAACTCAAGCTGCCCGATGGTACCGCCAAAGCGCTTGTCGAGGGGCGGCAGCGCATGCGTATCGTCGAGTTCGTACAGACCGACCCCTACTATCTCGTCCGCGTCGAGTTGATCGAAGAGCCTACCGAGGTCGACATCGAGACCGAGGCGCTCATGCGCACCATCGTGCACGATTTCGAGCGCGCGTCTGAGCTTGGCAAGCCAATACCACAAGAAGTACAGATGGCTGCGGCGGCGATCGAGGAGCCCGGCCGGCTCGCCGACTTCATCGCATTTCATCTCAGCCTCAAGATGGAGCAGAAGCAAGAGATTCTCGAGGCGGTTGCTCCGTTCGAGCGGTTGGAGCGCACGAGCCGGTTCCTGCGCAAGGAGATAGAGCTGCTTGAACTGGGCTCGAAGATCCAGGACCGCATCAAGGATCAGATGACCAAGACCCAGCGAGAGTACTTCTTGCGTGAGCAGCTCAAGGCCATCCAGCAGGAGCTCGGCCACCTCGATGAGGTGCAAGCCGAGGTCGACGAGTACAGAGAGAAGATCGCCGCCGCGAAGATGCCTGAGCAGGTGGAGGAGAAGGCTCTCAAGGAGCTCGGTCGTCTTGAGAAGATGCCGCCTGCTGCTGCGGAGACAGCCGTGATCCGTACTTATCTCGACTGGCTCACGGGGTTGCCCTGGAAGACGGGGTCCGCGGAGAAGCTCGACCTCATCGAGGCGCAGTCGATTCTTGACGAAGATCACTACGGGCTGGAGAAGGTGAAGGAGCGGGTGCTTGAGTATCTTGCCGTGCACAAGCTCACCGATCGCATGCGCGGGCCTATTCTGTGTTTCGTTGGGCCTCCAGGGGTCGGAAAGACCTCGATCGGCAAGTCCATCGCTCGCGCGCTCGGGCGCGAGTTCATCCGTATGTCCCTGGGTGGCGTGCGAGACGAAGCTGAGATCCGGGGACATCGGCGCACGTACGTCGGCGCACTGCCGGGACGCATCATCCAGTCCATCAACCAGGCGGGCACCAACAACCCCGTCTTCATGATGGATGAGATAGACAAGGTGGGGATGGACTTCCGTGGCGACCCTACCTCGGCACTTCTTGAGGTGCTTGATCCCGAGCAGAACTCGGCGTTTCAAGACCACTATCTCGAGGCGCCGTTCGACCTGTCAAACGTGATGTTCATCACCACGGCCAACCTGTTGGACCCCATCCCCCCGGCGTTGCGCGACCGGATGGAGGTCATCCACTTTCCGGGCTACACCGAGGACGAGAAGCTGCACATCGCAGTGCAATACCTCATCCCCAAACAGCTCAAGGAGCACGGCCTGACGCCAGGCAGGCTGGAGTTCACCGAGGACGCGCTGCGCGAGATGATACGACGCTACACGCGTGAAGCTGGCGTGCGCAACCTGGAGCGCACGGTGGCGATGGTGTGCCGGCAGGTCGCCCGCAAGGTCGTCGAAGGCAAGAAGGGAAAGACGAGGGTGACCGGGCGCACGGTGCACAAGTACCTCGGGCCGCCCAAGTTCTCCTTTGGCCTTGCCGAAGAACACGACGAAGTAGGGGCCGCGACCGGGCTTGTGTGGACCGAGGTGGGCGGCGACGTCATCACTATCGAGGCAACGGTCATGCCCGGCAAGGGCGGTCTCACGCTTACGGGACATCTCGGTGACGTCATGCGAGAGTCGGCACAGGCAGCGGTGTCATACATCCGGACGCGTACAGCTGAACTCGGCATTCAGCCCGATTTCGCTGAGAAGTTCGATATGCATATCCATGTGCCTGCCGCCGCGATTCCCAAAGACGGACCGTCCGCGGGCATCACGATGGCCACCGCACTCGCTTCCGTGCTCACGGAATGCCCTGTGCGCCGTGACATCGCCATGACAGGTGAGATCACATTGAGGGGGAGAGTGCTGCCCATCGGCGGCCTGAAGGAGAAGCTGCTTGCCGCGCACCGCGCAGGTCTGTCAACGGTGCTCATCCCCAAGGAAAACGTGCGCGATCTCGAGCTCATGCCGGCGCATGTGCGTGAGGAGCTGGAGATAATCCCGGTCTCTACGATGGACGAAGTGCTGGCCAACGCACTCGTGGCTTCATGCCGACCGGCCATCCACAAACAGCGCCGCAAGGCTAAACCTCGACCATGACATGAGGGCTGCTCCACAGCAGGGCTCATACTTTTGGATGATGGCCTTCGTACTCTCACCCGCTGCCTCATCGGGAATACACTGTCCAGGTAGCCGGTGAAGACGCTGTCCGGAAATCGGCGTGCACAGCTGGTGTAGCGTGTGTGCCGATAGGTGACGTCGTGGACCGGGCCTGCAGCGAGTGCAAGCCCTAACCGGATCCTTGAGAAGGATCACGCGACGATGACCGCGACCGCCGACCACCACGATCGCTCGGCCCGCACTCCGGCTACCGCCCTGCGGGCCTGCAGCGATGAGGGGCCCCGGCGGGGCTCTCCCCGTCGGGGCTCTGTCATGCTCGGACCCGGGGCGTAGTCATTCCCGGCTCATACTATCGGATGATGTGTTTCATGCCCTACGAGAGGGCTGCGCTGGGTATAGTCTCCACAGGTAGCCGGAGTTGGCGCCTGTTCACAACCCCATATGTGGGCCTGACCTTGTGTCAGGCGCAAGCGGGAGGCATAGATCTACCGGCATGAATGCGGTCACCTTACGCCGGTAGGGAGTCACTGGTGAGACCGGCCCGTGAATCACGAGCCGGTCTTTTCGCACTCTTCATCCCCTCTGACCGGTCCCACGGGGTAGGGCGTCCGGATGAGAAAGGGATGAGCGAGATGGCAAAGACACTGCGCCGCAAGACTGTGCTCTCCCGGCTGTTCACGACGTATCTGACGCTTGTCATCGTCGTGATGTTCACGGGTGTAGCCGGTGCGACACCCGTGTCCGTCGCCGAGGAGAACACGCCGGAGCTCACCGGAGAGGTGGTGGCCTCTGGAGAAGACCTCGATCAGCAGGCCGAGCCGCCTGCGGAGGCACCGGTTGACGAAGGGGCAGCGCCGGTCGAGGAGGGCGCGCCTGCTGCATCGCAAGGTGAGATGCAGCCCCTGACCGCGCCCGCAAGCGGTGCGCTCGGTGCAGCCGCTCCGGCGACTGCCGGCAAGGAAGGAACCACCGGCAACTCCAAGATCGTCGTCGTCAAGTTCAACGACCTGAACGGAAACGGCAAGAAGGACAGCGGCGAGCCTACCCTCTCGGGCTGGGAGATCACTCTCAAGGACTCGAAGAGCAAGGTGGTCGCCACCAAGACCACGGACTCCAAGGGCGAGGCGGTCTTCGATCGTCTGGCTGCGGGGACCTACTACGTGTCCGAGACGCTCAAGAGCGGCTGGGAGAGCACGACCGCCCAGCCCGTCAAGGTCGTTCTCGGCACCTGCTGCACGCAGACGATCAACATCGGCAACCGTGAGGTGATACCGCCACAGCCGTCGCTCAAGATCGACAAGTCGACGACTACGCTGAACTACTCGGCGCTCGGCGATGTGATCAACTACAGCTACAAGGTCACAAACAACGGCAACGTGGTGCTTTCGGCACCCTGGACCGTCGTCGATGACAAGGTCATCAACCCGATCGATGTCACTGGCGCACCGGCTACGCTGGCACCTGGCGATCACTTCATCGTCACTGCAAGCTACGCTGTCACGCAAGACGACCTGAATGCGGGTTCAGTCACTAACCTCGCATATGCCACCGGCATGTACGGAGTGCAGCTTGTCTCGTCTCCCGACGATTCGGCGGTTGTGCTTGGCATCAGGTTGCCTGCGCTCTCATTGCTCAAGGCCGCGAGCCCTGGGACCTACGATGCAGTGGGCGACGTCATCACCTACACCTACACACTCACCAACACCGGCAACGTGGTGCTTTCCGGCCCGTTCAGCGTCGATGACGACAAGGCCACCGTCGTGCCTGACGATCCAGCACTGATGGCGCTTGCCCCCGGCGCATCTGCCACCTTCACGGCAAGCTACGTGATCGACCAGGCAGATCTTGATGATGGCAGCGTCACCAACACCGCGCAGGGCCATGGCCACTTCGGCGAGGGCGCCATCGACTCCAACTTCGACGACAAGACCGTGTATGCGGAGCAAGATCCCCAGATCGACATCGTCAAGCTCACCAATGGTGAGGATGGCCTTCTCATCGCTGCCGGCGCCGAGGTGACGTGGAGCTATCTCGTCACCAATACCGGCAACGTGACGCTTAGAAGCGTCGTCGTGACTGACGATGTGATCGGGGAGATCGGCACCATCGAGAGCCTCGCCCCTGGTGCGAGCGAGACTCTGTATGCGCACGGGATCGCCGTCGCAGGCTCGTACGAGAACATCGGCACTGCATTCGGTGTTCCGCCCGTCAGCGAGGGCGGCGTCTGGGCTAGCGACGATTCGAGCTACTTCGGTGCCGATCCCGCCATCAGCATCGAGAAGTACGTCGATCAGGACCTCGTTCTCGAAGGCGACTCTGTCACCTACACGTTCGTAGTTCGCAACACCGGTAACGTCCCCCTCTACGAGGTCACGGTCGTCGATGATCACCTCGGCACCATCGCCGAGGTTGAGATGGTGGCGGTGGGCGCCGAGCTCACGTTCACCAAGACAGCTGCGATCTTCGAGCCGACGACGAACATCGTCGTGGCCAAGGGTACCGACGGGGTAGGCCAAGAAGTCTCCGACAGCGCAGAGGCGTTTGTCGACATCGACGAGGCTCTCGAGTTCCCGCCGGACCTCATGGTGAAGAAGTCGGCTAATCGCGAGACCGCCAATCCTGGTGACGTAATCACATACACCGTTGTCATCAAGAACGTCGGTGGCGCAGTCGCCACCGAGTACACGGTGAAGGATACGTTTGACAAGGACCACCTCAGCGTCGTGGACGCTGCTGGTGGAACGGTCGCAGGCAATACCATCACCTGGACCTTCCCTGGGCCGCTAGCATCTGGCGAGAGCCAGACCATCACCTACAAGATGATGGTCTCCAAGACCATGCCGGCGGGTCGCACAGTCGTTCCGAACAAGGTTGTCGTCACCATGGCTGGTGACGAGGACGCGACCAACAACAACAGTGGGTGGAGCATCACTGTGAACGTGAAGCCAGAGAAGGAAGAGCCCTATCTGCCCTTCACCGGCGCGAACCTGCTTGGTCTGCTTGCCCTTGCTGGTGTGACCGGAATCGCGGGAGCACAGCTTCGCAGGCGCGGTCGCAAGGCCTAGCAGCCTCTGTCGTCTGACACCCGGATCCATCGGGTAATGAGGGGCCCCGGCGGGGTTATCCCCGCCGGGGCTCTGTCACGTTTACGGCGAGCTCCGGCCTCGCCGCGCACGTCGTGCTAACCGCGGAAACTCGCCGCGTTGCTTGGCGGGACGCTCTCGCCCCAGTTGATCTGACCGTTGTCCCGCCAGTCGATGATGTGCCAGATCTCGTGGTCGATTATGCGCTCGAGGCTGGCTGTGTGATTTGCATTGATGATGATTCGTCCGGACTTGTAGTAGCAGATGGCCTGGCCGTTGCCCTTGGTGTCACCAACCTCCACCGAGGCGCCCCTCAGAATGGGGTAGCTGGCGATACGTGCATTAAGGATCGCGCGCGCCCGGGAGAGAGTGTCACCAGATGCTTTGGGCTTTGGCGCCGGCGCGGGTTTTGCCGGCGCGGCGGGCGTACCGCTGTTCTTGGTGGCGCTTGACCCGCTTGAGCCCGATGCCTTGGAGCTTGCGCGTGGGCTCGAGCTTGCCGATGTGCCGCCGACGCGCACCGTGCGCGATATCGCTGTCGTCGTAGGCTTGGGTGTTGGCAGCGGGGCTTCCACCCGCACGAGAGGTGTGGTGTAAGACGCGGCGGCTTCGCTATCGCTGGAGTCGATGCCGGCCTTCGCCTGCGTGCTGAGGGCTTCGGCCTGAGGGTCGAGCTCCGAGGAGAACCTCTCGGCCACCTCGAGCGGCCGGTTGCCAGTGATCGTGATGGCGAGTGCGGCCGCTGGGGCTACGCCTGCCACAAGAGCGGCGCTGAGAAGCACTGCCAACAGCCGCATGGAAGCAGTCGTTCTACGTGTCTGTATGCTCATCTGCCGTGCACCCCTTACGAGCCCGGTGCGCACATCGGCCCCTCCCTCCCTGATGGCATGGGTGGGATCGGGCCGATGTTTCGACCAGATCTCGTACCCGGCGGTCCGGCTGTCATGAGAGGATGTGTTTCCTCCGGTAGACCCGTGACTTTGCGAAGCGCGCCTTTCGGCGGCCGTGCCTTTGGCGGGGAGTCTGCGGCAATGTGCGGCTTTCAATGTTGCGTGCAGTAGGGTATATCGGCACCAGACGTGCTGAGCCTTAGGATGATTCTGTGTCGGCCGTCACAGTTCGCAGGGACATCGTCCGAACGACGAGAGGTTGCCGAGAAGGTGCAAGCTGCTACCGCACGAGACTCCAGGCGGCGCCCCGCATCGCGTGTGGCCCTTCATGCTGTCGGGAACGTGTTGATCGGGATCGCCCTGGGGCTTATCTCCTACTACTTCGTCACAGACTTCCTGGCGGCGCGTGAGCAGCGGGCGCTTCGTGCCGAGATCTCCGGCCAAGCGGAGGGTTGGGATCGACCCGATCGGCCAATGGGACCTGGTGAGACCGGCTGGGAGACATGGGATGAGGAGGATGCCGCGTACTGGCAGAGCCTGCACGACGGCGATATCTTCGGCCGCATCGTCATCGAGAAGATCGGCTTGGATGCTGTCGTGGTGTTTGGATCGGGGACCGCGGATCTGAAGAAGGGCCCAGGCTGGATTCAGTACACGGATCTTCCCGGTCAGACCGGTAATGTCGGCATCGCTGGTCACCGGACCACGTATGGCGCACCCTTCAGGCGCCTGGACGAGCTTACCGTGGGCGACACCATCAACCTATACTCGCCATACCGACGCTACACGTATGAGGTGGCCGAAAAGAAGATAGTCACGCCCGATCAGGTCGAGGTCATGGACAGCACGCCAGATTCGCGACTGACGCTCTCGGCCTGCCACCCGCCTTTCAGCGCGCGGTATCGTTTGATTGTGCAATCAACGTTGATCGAGATGGCACGGCTCGAAGGTCCTGCCGAAGCTGCTGGCCCCTAGGAGGTTATTTCATGCGCGTACTCGTCACCGGAGGAGCGGGTTTCATCGGCTCGAACCTCGTGCATGTCTTGCTCGGCTCACACGAAGTCGGCGTCATAGATGACCTGTCGACCGGAAGGCCCGCCAACCTGCACCCAGCGGCGTGGAATCGCACGATGGACATTCTCGATGAGCGACTTAGCTCGACCGTTGCCGAGTTTCAGCCTGAGGTGGTGGTGCATCTCGCAGCGCAGGCGAGCGTTCCACGCTCCATTATCGATCCAGTCCGTGACTGGGAGGTCAATGTTGATGGCACAAGACGCGTGGCACAGGCTGCGGCAGCAGCTGGTGCGCGTCGCGTGATTTCCGCATCATCGGCGGCCGTCTATGGCGAGCCTGCCGAACTGCCTTTGCGCGAGAGTTCGACCACTGTGCCTGTCAACCCTTACGGGTCCTCGAAGCTGGCAGCCGAGGGGGCGCTCGCGGACACGTTGGCCGGTACGGCGACCGATTTCGCGTCGATGCGCTTCTCAAACGTCTATGGCCCTCGCCAGGACGCCGAGGGGGAGGGTGGCGTGGTGGCCATCTTCTGCTCAGAGCTTGCCGCCGGTCGAGCGCCCAAGGTCTTGGGGTCAGGTGGGCAGACGCGTGATTTCATCTACGTCGCCGATGTCGTCACGGCCCTTATGGCAGCGGCCGAGTACGGGGGCGAGCTCGCCGAGACATCCGGAGGTGCAGCGTTCAACGTCTCTACTGGCCAGGAGATCAGCGTGAATACGCTCGCCAACACCTTGCGTCCCATCGCCGACTACTTCGGCAGCTTTGAGACCGGACCGGCCCGCGCTGGAGACATTGAGCGCAGCGTGCTCGACCCGTCCAAGATCCATGAGGTGCTTGGCTGGGAGGCGCAGGTACCTCTGGAGGTGGGTCTCACCCCCACATACCGTTGGTTTTCTGGCCGATGAGCAAGAAGGACTCGAAGATTCCATCTACCGCCTCAGAGCTTCGGCAGCTCTATCACGCCAAGATCAGGGCCGAGCTTGCCGCTGCCGACAAGATGGCACCGGGATCTGACGCAGTCGCGTGTGCTGGAGACTTGTTTGCCGAGGTGTTTGTGGCTAAGGGTGAACCGGGGCCCGCCGAGGCCTCGGGAGGAGCTGCATTGAGCGGGCCGGACGGCGAGGCTGTCCGTAAGGCGCTCGCTGCGCTGGGCTTTGACCCCGATAGCGTCTACGCCACGCTCGTGCGGCCAGCGGCCGGCATCGATGAGACCTTGCTTCTCACTCGGCTGCGCGCTCAGGTCGAAGCCATCGACCCCTGGTTGGTGCTTGCGCTTGACGGGGTCGCTGCTGCTGACATCGCCGGAGCGTTCGGCCTCGGGAAGCTTGCGTTCGGGAAGCGCATCCTCGCCGGTGGGCGAGAGTTCGTCGCTGTGGACGGCCTGGAGGCCTCACTGATTGATGTTCGCGCCAAGCGTAGGGTCTGGAGCCAGCTTCAGGCGTGCGAGCCGCGCAAACCGGTGCTCTAAGACACCTTGGTGTCTAGACGTCTTCAATCTCGGTGATGGCGCCCATGGGACACTCCTCCATACAGGCTGCGCACCCGGTGCATTCCTCGTCATGAACGGGATCTGCCACGTCCCCGACGAGCTCGAGCACGCCCTCCGGACATGCGTCGACACAGATGCCGCAGGCTGAGCACTCGTCTTCATCAATGACAGGTCGGGGCATGCATCCTCCTCGGAAAGAAATGTGGTGGCGTACGTTCAGGGCTACGATCCTGCCGTACCTTAGCGAGCGTTTCGGGCTCTGTAAAGACATCTGGAAGAGCAGCATCGACAAGGGCTCGGCGTAACCGATTCGCGGTTTGGTTTTCTCGCACAAGGGTATACATATGCTGTTATAGGAAACTTGACAATGGACGACTTAGATTTTAGACTTTGGGAACATGTTGTTTCAGCAGCAAGATTA
>JAVEVF010000058.1:0-10735 GCA_034005175.1 Coriobacteriia bacterium
AGGGCATGACGTTTGGGTATGAGTGGACGTTCGTGAAGGCTGACGACGGCACGTGGCGCGTCAAGTCGCGCACCATGGCAGGCGCACAGTAAGGTCTCCCTTCCCACACCGTACGTTGCTCACCACGCCGCCCCCGCTGTTGTCGGGGCGGCGTGTTAGTCTTGACCGGTGATGAGCGCAGGACTTGCCGGCTTTCTCGTGCCTGGCACCGATGATGATGTTGCCGCTTCGTACGCGGCGTGCATCGAGCGTGCCCGCGACGCCGTCTTCGGTTTCGAGGACGAGGTCGTGCTCGTCGACATCGAGACGACGGGGTTCGACCCCGCGCGAGATGGGCTCATCGAGATCGCTGCCGCACGCATGAGCGGACCTGAGGTCCTCGAGACGTTCTCCACGCTTGTCGATCCCGGACGCGACCTGCCCGCTGAGATCGTTCGCCTCACCGGCATCACCGCAGCGGATCTGGAAGGTGCGCCCGCGCCCGATGTGGCCGCTGAGGCTCTTGCGGCGTTCGTCGGTGGCCGCGACATGGTGGCGCACAATGCCTCGTTCGATCGCTCCTTCCTGGAGCACATCGCGGGAAAGGGACGCTTCTCAGGCGAGTGGATCGACACCCTGCAGCTCGCACTCATAGCCTTTCCGCGACTCACCAGCCACCGGCTGCGTGACTTGTCGCAGGCGTTCGGCGGCGAGGCCCCATCGCATCGTGCAGCCGATGATGTTCGTGCGCTCGGCACTGTGTGGCGTGTTGTCCTTTGCGGGCTGGAGGCGCTCGGTCCTGCGCTTCTCGGCAGGCTGGCAGCACTTGCGCCGGACACGCCCTGGCCTGTGCGCGGCGTGATCTCACATCTGGCCGCTGGCTCGAGCCGCTTGGCGTTCGATCTTGCTGACGCACGCCGGGCGCGTTGCGGGACCGAGCGCGAACCAGCTCTCCCGGACGCCGGGGACATCGAGTATGCGTGCCCCTCGCCCGCCGAGGTCGCAGCGGACTTCGCGGCAGGCGGTGTCGCGGGCCGGATGTATCCGGGCTATGAGCACCGGGGCGAGCAGGCTGAGATGGCACGGACGGTCGCGCGCGCGTTTGCGGAGGGCACGCACGCAGCTGTTGAGGCCGGCACGGGAGTGGGCAAGTCACTCGCGTATCTCCTGCCGGCGGTGCGCTTCGGCTTGCTCAACGACGTCGGGGTGGGTATCGCCACCAAGACAAACGCGCTCATGGACCAACTCGTGTACGGAGAGCTGCCAGCCCTTTGTGACGCGCTTGGCGAGCCTTTGCGATATGTAGCGCTGAAAGGCTATGAACACTATCTGTGCTTGCGTAAGCTCGACCGCTTCGCCGCCGGGTTGGGAGCAGACGACGTGGCGAGTGTAGGTGCCGTTGCAGCGCTACTCTCGTGGGTCGCCGAGAGCTCATGGGGAGACCTTGCCGCAACCAACGTGCACCTCACTCGCGAGATGCGCAACGAGGTCTGTGCGAGCGTGGCGGATTGCACGCGCAAGCGCTGCCGCTTCTACCCACACCTGTGCTATGTGCACGGAGCACGCAAGCATGCCGCGTCAGCACATGTCGTTGTCACCAATCACGCGCTCCTCTTCCGTGACGTCGTCGCCGACGGGGGCATCCTGCCGCCGATCAGACATTGGGTCATCGACGAGTCGCACGCGGCTGAGGGCGAAGCGCGCGCCCAGCTCTCGATGGATTGTTCGCGGCTTGAACTCACCACTGTGTTCACGGCTCTCGGGGCACCGCGGGTGGGTCTCATCGATGTCATACGTCGTCGGCAGCGTGAGCTTGGAGGTGAGGAGGAAGGCGGCATGGCCGCCACATTGGCCGAGATGGAGCGTGGTGTTGCCGAGGGAATGACGCTTGTCGTCTCGCTCTTCGAGTTCGTGCGCGACGTCGGTGGCGGGGAGGGCTCCGGATACGATATCGAGGAGGTGAGGATTCACGCAGGTGTTCGCGAGGGTGCAGCCTGGCACACGGTAGCCCGTGTAGGACGCTCGCTCGCCACACGCATCGAGACCGTGTTGGCAGCGGGAAGGCGGCTCGTCACCGATCTTGAGGTCTCTGGACCTGAAGCAACGGAGGTGCGTGCAGACCTGGTGGGCGCGCTGAGCCGTTTGGCAGCCCAATACGCGGCCCTCATCACGGTGCTTGACGGCGAGGCCTCGGAATACGTCTACCATCTCACAATCGACCGTCGTCCCTCGGGCGTTTCCGACAGGATGGCGGCATCGACGCTTGACGTAGGTGAGGCCCTCGCGGAGGGGTTCTATCCAGGCGTACGTTCGGTGGTGTTCACATCGGCTACCATCGCTGCCGGAGATGACTTCAGCCACTTTGCGCGTGCACTCGGCCTTGATCGCCTCGAGAGACAAGAGTGGAGCGCGGTGCGGCTGCCTTCCTCGTATGACTTCGAGCGGCAGATGGCGGTGTTCGTCCCGACGGATCTCGTAGACCCGCGCAGCCCTGAGTACCTCGGCAGGCTAGAGGAGCTCCTGTTCGAGCTGCATATAGGGATGGGAGGCTCGGTGCTCACGCTGTTCACCAACAGGCGGGATATGGACTCCTTGCACCGAGCGCTTGCGCCGCGACTCGAGGCTGAAGGGTTAGGGCTGCTCGTTCAGGGCCGGGGTGTCTCGACAAAGCGCCTAAGAGACGAGTTCCTTGCAGATGAGAGGGTCTCGCTCTTCGCGACCAAATCATTCTGGGAGGGCTTTGACGCCAAGGGCGATACGCTGCGCTGCGTGGTTGTGCCGAAGCTGCCTTTTGGGAGAATGAACGACCCTCTTACGAGCGAGCGAGAGGAGCGCTACGGCAGGGCTGCATGGGAGCGCTACTACCTGCCGCAAGCGGTCATCGAACTGAAGCAGGCGGCTGGACGGCTCATCCGCTCGTCTACCGACACCGGCTGCTTGGTCATCGCAGACGCGCGGGTAGTGCAGAAGGGTTACGGGCGTACGTTTCTTGCTGCCCTTCCCGTCAATGACATCGAGCGACTCGAAAGCGCGCAGGTGATCGAGGAGATCACGCGGCGCTTCGCCGCACCTGCCCGAAGCTAGGCGTCTTCCGGCGCTCTCCTGCCTAGACGGGCGGCCTCTGTTGCCGCAAGTTGCGCTACAGCATCACGCACCTCGGCTGGTTCCAGGACTTCTGCTGTACCGAGGAAGGAAAGCACTTGGCGTGAGATCCAGCCCGTACCAGCGTACGGGACCTCCACGAGCGTGCCGGTCGCGCTCGTCTCCACCACGCGCATGTGCGGCCACTCTCGTTCGGGGAGCTCCACGCCCGCATCGAACCGTATGCGTGCAAGCGGCATCTTGCCGTCCGGCACAGCGCTGCGAAGCACGGGGACACAGCGACGCTCGAACCGCTCACCGATGGGTCGTACCGATTCGATGCGGTCCACTCGGAACAGTCGTATCGCCTCGGCGAGACGGCAGTAGGCCTCCACATACCAGGTCCCTTGGTCGTCGAGGAGCGCTAGCGGTTCGACGAGCCGCTCGGTGACTTCCTCGGCACCGCTGCTCTGATAGCGCACGGCCACGACCTCGCTTCGGTCCAAAGCAAGAGCGATCGAGCCGTGTACGGAAGGGTCGGTCTGCGAGAAGGTACGGATCAGACGCTCGAGGGCGAGATGGTCGGGCTCTCCTGCAGCGCTGAGCAGGCGTGCCACAAGCGAATCGGTGGCCGCCCTGCCGGCAGCCTGCAGTGCAGACGCCAGAGCGCGGGCCTCGGGTGCCGAGAGGCGCACCCGGAGATCAAGCGCGGGCATCTCCCCGAAGACGTTCACGGTCTCGCCATCGACATACAAGGGCACGAGGTCATCGGGGTAGTAAGGCGCCACCCCGCACAACGATAGGAGTTCGAGGTCGGAGGCCACCTGATCGATGCTCGCGCCGAGCGCATCCGCGAGCTGAGCAAGCGGCATCTCGCTCTTGGGTGCGAGCAACCCGATGAGCACCAGCATCCGACGAGCTCGCTCGGCGGCCGAGGGTCTAGCCATGAAGCACCGCCACCCTCTGGATGCCCGTTTCAACGGCGGTCACGGCTTCGCTCGGAGCGATGACGCTGATTCCCGGACCGTTGGTGAGCGTCCAGCGAGCGAGGCGGGTGCAGTCACGTGCGGAAACATGCCACACGAGTCCCTCGGCGTCCTCGCGAAGCTCACCCAGCCCCCCCGTGAGGGTCTTGGCGCGCCAGGCGGCCGCGGGCGAGAAGCGCACTTGTGCTTCGAACGGCTCACCTGTGCCGTATTGGAAAGGCAAACCAATGTAGGTGGCAACGTCGAAATCCGCGGGACGGTCGAAATCGGGTGCCTTGGGGCGGACGGCGTTTGATTTCAAGTGCTCTATGCGAGCGAGCGCGTACACACGTATCTCTCCGAGAGCCATGTCGCGCCCGACCGCGTACCAGCGCCCCGAGTGGACGAAGAGCCCGTAGGGCTCGATTCGGCGGAAGTGGGAGACACCTGCGGCGTTCGTGTAGTCGAACGTCACCTGTTTGCGCGCAGTGATCGCCGCTGCAAACACGCCCACGCCAGTCCCCTGCCCCTCGGACTCCTCGTTGGCAAAGCGACCGGTCGCAGGCAGCTCTCGGCTCGCCGGGCCCGAGACCTTAGCGAGCGCATAGCGCAGATCGCGGGCGAACGGGAAGGTCGGGTCGGAGACAAACACCGCGGCGGTGGCGCGAAGTACGACCTCTTCTTCAGGTGAGAGGTCGAGCTCGGCGGCGAAGGTTCGTTGCGCATCGACATGGTATGTGCCCTCGGGAGTCGACTCGATCGAGATTCCCATTGCGCGCAGGTCGTCCTTGTCGCGCTCGAACATCCGGATGAACGCCACCTCGTCTTGGTCGTTCGGATAGCCAGCGACCTCGGCACGGATGCGCTCAACACTCACAGGGCTGTTGGCCGCCGCAAGAAACATCGCAAGATTCACGAGACGCTCAACGGCCTCGGCCATAGTGCTCCTCCCGTCGTCATGTGTCGATTCTATCCCAGTAGGCACCACAGGACAGGCGTCTGCGATTATGTGGATGACGCAGTGCGTGCGTGTGCGGTGAACACCGGGATACGCAGGAGCCGCGCAAGAAAAAACGAGGCGCGTGGGGGACGCGCCTCGTTCGTAGCGGTCCGGCGTGATCTGCCCTCGAGGGGGGAGGAGAGGACAGGTCGCCAAACCCTGCACCACATGGAGCAACGCATGTGCCAATCAATGCAGAACTCAGGTGTCTTGAGTTGTGGATTTTCGGGGCGCGTGCTCGGCGCTTCGCGGTACACTGATGGAGCGCGGGTCAGGCGCAAGAGCGATGGACTGCAGATCGTATCGAAAGGGCGCACGTGGACAACACCACTCAATCCACATCGGATGCAGCACCCGAATCCGCCGAGGCTACAACCGCCTCCTCCGCGGCGGCCGCTGCCACCCCGGCTCCGGACACGCCTGGGTCGGGCAGACGCCGCAACACCGCCACGGGGGTGATCGTGGCTATCGCACTGGTGGCGATCACAGCTCTCGGCGTGGCGGGGTGGGTGTACTACAAGAACACGACCACGCAACGAGCTGCTGTCGAGCAGCTCGGCCAGGCCACTGCTCTAGTAAAGAGCGCCGACGAGGTGGTGCTGGCACTCGATGCGATTGTGCAAAGCGAGATCGCATCGGTCACGGCGACGCAAGTGGCCGAGGTCAAAGATGCGGTTCCGTCGACGGTCGATGAGCTGAAAGAGGCGATCGAGATCATCGACGGGTGCGCCGCAGACCTTCCTTCGGGCGAGACCGCGTACTCGCGCGCTCTGCGCGATGCTGCTGCTGCCCGTCTGGGGATGCTCGAAGAAGCCGGACCCATCCTCGACGGGAACGGAAAGATGCTCGCAGCGCTCGGCCCCGCCACCGAGGCATGGACATTGATGGATCAAGGGACTGAGCTTTCGCGAGAGGCTGTGGTTCAGTACAACAAGCTCACGAAGGAGAGCATCACGCAGTCGACGGCTCTGACGGAGCAGGCTATCGCCAAGATCTCCGAGGCGAAAGATCTCTTCAGCAAGGCTGCTACTGCGTTTCCCGAGGCGGATCTCGGGCAGTTCACCAAGAACAGCGACCAGCGAATAGCTGCTCTGAGCATCTCCAAACAAGCAAACGAGGCGCACCTTGCGGGCAAGATCGCCGAGGCAAACGCCTTGGGCGACAAGTTCAATGCAGCCGAACGTGATCTCGCCGCAAAGGCCGCCAAGCTGCCAGCGTCACCGAAGATCCCCATTGCCGCTGCCTATGACGAACTCGTCGGCGAGGCGAGCACGCGGTACTTCCAGGCCCGCGCGCAAGCTGCCGAAGCCGATGCGCGGCTGCGCCAGATCGGCGGCGACTGAGCGCAGCTGCCAGACGGGCCACCGACTGCCAGCGCGTGACTACCCGCTACTCTTCGACGTAGCCGCTTCCCAGTGTGGCAAGGCCACGCACGTCCAGCACGACGACGCGCCGTCCGTGCACCTCGACGACCCCGCTATCACGCAACCGCGCAAACGCACGCGACAAAGTCTCGGGTACGGTCCCCAATGCCGAAGCAAGCTCGCTTTTCGGCATGCCTAGGTCCACTTCAAGGCCGCTCGGAGAGGGGTTGCCAGCAGCGAGCGCACGCTGGAAGAGATAGCGGGCGAGCCGAGCGGGGACATCGAGTGCAAGAGTCTGCACCACGGCGGTGAAGTTGACGACTCGGTTGGCCAGGTCGGTGACGAGGTCACGGGCGGCTTCTGGCTCGGCGGCGATCAGATCGAAGAGGGCGTCGCGTGTGAGCCACGCGATGGTGGCGGGGGTGACTGTCTCCGCATGCGCAGGGTAGCGACCACCCGCTAGCGCGGCCACGACAGACACGGGATCTCCTGTCTCAAGCGTCTCGAACGTGATGCGCCTTCCGTCAGCCGCGAGGTGGTAGATGCGTACCTTGCCAGCCACCACCACGCCGAACCTCTCTGCAGGCTCTCCCTCGGCAAGAAGCGCTGTGCCACGAGGGGCGTCTTGAACGCGTGCGGAAGAGGCGAACGCATCAACCGCGGACTCGCTGGCACTGCGCCACAGGCGGCATTCACGCAAGGCAGCTCGTACATCGGGCCTGATACGCCCGGCGTCCTCATTCGTCACTGGCGCTCCTCGGCGCTAGGTATGCTCTGGCACACGAGCAGACTCCTACTCATTCGCTCAAGATTCTTCCCTGATTTGACCCGCGTCAAGGTCAAGACCATCCAGAATACCTAATGTTGCACGGTGTGCGTGACAAGGCAGGACTGATCAACGGTCGCGTCCAGGAGCGGGAGAACGACATTGAACGACCGGTTTGCCGAGAAGATGTCTCACAAACGAGCCGCAAAGGACACAAGACTCCTCGGCGACTTCTGCGCGATCTACTGTGAGGGCAACCACACGGGAGCAGAGCGCACGGTGCTACATAGCGAGGGCGTAGCTCTTGGCGTGTATGGCCGCAAGGTGCCGGTGGTCTGCGACAAGTGCGCTGAGCTGCTGCGCTATGCGGAGAAGCGCCGCGCGTTCTGTCCGAAGGACCCGAAGCCGTTCTGCAACTATTGCGACACGCACTGCTATTCGGCGGAGAACCGCGAGTTCGTGCGCGAGATCATGCGCTACAGCGGGCCACGCGCGATGACGCGAGGACACGCGCTTGACTCGGTGCGCCATCTTCTTGAGGGACGACGCGCCAAACGACAGAGAGCCCGATTGATGAGAGAGGACCACTCATGAGTGACATGACGGTGACCCGACAGATCGTTCGTATCGATGACGAGCTCTGCAACGGTTGCGGTGTGTGCGTGTCACCGTGCGCCGAGGGTGCCATCCAGATCATCGACGGGAAGGCCCGCGTCATTCGTGAGGAGTTGTGTGACGGGGCGGGCTTTTGTCTGGGAGTATGTCCCACTGGCGCGCTCACCATCGAGACCCGCGAGGCACTGCCCTT
Organism: Coriobacteriia bacterium; assembly: GCA_034005175.1. Taxonomy (GTDB): domain Bacteria; phylum Actinomycetota; class Coriobacteriia; order Anaerosomatales; family SLCP01; genus JAVEVF01. The sequence goes on from JAVEVF010000058.1 coordinate 7,964, forward strand.
CGACCACCATGCGGTCGAGGTGCACATGACCACGTTGCCAGACACCTACATCCCCCAACAATGCTTCCGCTGTGGCACCGATGAGGACCATGCGCCGCTGTTGCCCGTGCGCCAGCAAGGCCGCAGCGAGTGGGTGTGCACACGCTGTCTGCCCACTCTCATCCACGGATAGGCAGTCCGAAGAGACGGTTGCTTGCCTGTCGTGAGTCTGCGGCAGCGGTGATTCTCGGAAGTAAGGCGGCACAGTCGTGAAACGAACTGCATACATCGTGGTTGCGGCCATCGCCATCGTCGGCGTACTGGTTGCGCTCGCGCTTGCGTTCGGGACGCCACAAGCGCCCCCCGCCCCAGTGCGTGAGGGCCCCGGGCCTATCGCAGGTGCGGGAGGCGGCACCTCCCCCTCGGCAACCCCGGATAGCGGTGCGGGCGGGCAGGAAGCCGGAGGCGCTCCTTTTGGTGGCGAGATCATCGAAGGCGAGGTACCCGATCCTGACCCCGACAGCCCGTTCGCGTTCCAGATCCCGGGCTGCAAGTGCCACAGCGATGATCCAGCGGTCGTCGAAGAGCACGCGGACTACCGCCTCAATCAGTGCCGAGGGTGCCACGCTGGTAGCCCCTGATACCTCCCGCCCTGCGGTGAAGTATGATTGTGGGTGGATGGCGCGGTTGAGACCGCGTATCGCTGACACCATGCCGCGGAGGGGCTTATGTCACTAGCCACCGAGCACGTCCATCAGCTAGCCACCGTGATCGGGCCGCGCCCGGCCACAACCGATACCGAGGCCGAGGCAGCCGAGTACATCGAGTCAGTCTTTGAGTCGCGTGGGCTAGACGTGGAGGTTCAGGAGTTCGACTGCCCTCGCACGTACAGCTGGGCATACGCGCTCTATCACCTCCTCACTATCGCAGCCGCCGTCGCCTCGGGTTGGGCGTACCTGCGCTGGCCGGCGTTTGTGGTGGCGACGCTTGTGGCGTTTCTCATGTGGATGGATCTCGACACGCGGTTCGGCTTGTCGGGGTGGCTGCCGCCGAAAGGCCCCAGCCAGAACGTCATCGCGCGACATGTGCCCAAGGTTCGGCGGGGTGAGCGTGCCCAGAGAGTGATCGTCGTCGCCCACTATGACAGCGCCAAAGCCTCGCTTGCATTCGCACCGTCGATGGTGAAGAACTTCGGGGGGACCTTCGCGCTCATGAAGTGGCTCACGATAGCAGTGCCGGTATTCATCTTGGTCGCAGCACTGCCGTTCGCAGCGGAGTGGGCTCCCTACACGTGGTATCTCACCATCGCAGTGAGCGCATACCTTGTAGTCCCGCTTCTCATCAATGTGCACCGTGAGATCGCTTTTGCCTCTGTGGATGGCGCAAACGACAATGCATCCGGTGTTGCGGTGATGCTGGGGGTAGCCGAGCGCCTCTCTCCCACCTTCGACGAGGAGAGCACGACGTCGTTTCGACGGGTCGTCCGAGGGCCAGACGCAGCGCGTGAGGCCGGTCTCGTGAGCGAGGATTCCGAGCTTCGCTACTCTCCCGCAGCAGTTCCTGATGACGTGACCGAACTGCCTGACGAGTATCGGTGGGCGGAATCGCCGCCATCTCCCTCCTCCGCGCAGGAGCGGCTCCAGTTTGAGACGGTCGAGTTCGATGTCGTGGGGTCGCAGCCCTCAACACCCGCCTCCGGCGCGGCCTCTGGCGAGCGGTTTGTTGGTTACGACGAGGTGGAGGTCGCTGAGCCACCGCGGCGACGTGGCCGGGGCTTGCTCGGCAGGTTCGGGAAGAAGCGCCGCGACGAGAGTGACGCGGTTGGCGGCTGGCTTGGCGTTGACGAGGACTTCGACGTGCGCGATGCGGGCCGCAAGATCGGCTCGTGGGAGCACTTTGGTGACGAGGATGACGATGACCTCGGTTTCAAGGGCGGGTTTGCAGGCGGGGATCCGTTCGGTGACCCGGATTTCGCCTCCACCGAGGCATCGCGGATCCGTCGCCGGGTGACGGAGTCTGTGGATCGTGCGCTCGCCGACAAGGAGATATGGTTCGTGGCCACCGGCGCCGAGGAGGCCGGGACGTGGGGGATGCGCGAGTTCCTCAGCGCGTACGGTCCTGATCTCAAGGGTGCTCTCATCATCAACCTCGACAACCTCGGTACGGGCGTGCTGCACATGGTTACCGAAGAAGGCATGGCGCGCCGTTACCGTTCCGACCGCCGGCTCGTGAGCGCGGGCAAGCGCGTCGCGCGCGAGAACGATATGCACGTGCGCGCCCGCCCGTACGTGGGGCTTTCAACGGACGCGACACCTGCTCTCGCGCGCGGCTTTCGTGCGATGAGCGTGATGGCGTTCGACGCTGACGGACACCTGCCGAACTGGCACTGGCGCACCGATGTCGAGGAGAACGTGGATCCGGCGAACCTCGATCTCGCCGAACGCTTCGTGACCGAAGTCATCCGCGAGCTATAGACGTGCTGCAGCGCAGCTACTCCTCGGCGAAGGAGCGGTCGACCTCGATTCGCACGCGCTTTCTGAATGCGAACCGGTCTGCGTAAAACGCCAGGACCGTACCTGCGAGCGTGAGCGCCGTGGCTGTCCAGAAGACAGGCAGCATGAGCGTCGAGCGTTGCAGCGCCACCACAACGAATGCAAACACGATGAATCCAAGGTGCAGCAGACCCGAGCCGGTCTTGACCAGTCGGCCCTCGGTGAGATACGACGGCCCACGCGCGCCTGCCACCGTGAGTGCCACGACCGCGACCTGAATGAGCGCGGCGAGCGCGAGGTA
>JAVEVF010000059.1:0-10509 GCA_034005175.1 Coriobacteriia bacterium
AAGACGACCCCTTCCTGTGGGAAGCCGCAGATATCGTGGTGACATCTGGCCTTGGGTCGACGTCCATGCTCCAGCGACGATTGAAGGTAGGCTACGCGCGCGCGGGTCGCATCATGGATATGCTAGAGGCGAAAGGCATCGTCGGGCCTCCTGACGGCTCCAAGCCCCGTGAGGTCGTGGTCGACGTCGAGGATCTTGAGGCGCTCAAGGCATTCGAGCGTTCTGAGAGCGCAGGGGAGGATGGGCGTCCATATGAGTGAGAGCCTCGGACGGATTCTTGAAAAGCAACGGCACTCCCTCGGTCGCTCGCTTGCAGAAGCAGAGGCAGACACGAAGATACGACGACGGCTTCTCTCGGCACTCGAGCAAGGCGAGTACGAAGCGCTGCCCAGCCCTGCCTACGTCAAGGGATACATCATCTCCTACGCGCGGTTCCTGCGGCTAGACCCAGCCCCGCTCGTGGAGCTGTATGAAGAAGAGATCGGGCAGACGGGACCTATCACCGCCCCTCGGCTGCCAGATGAGGTCATCACGCCGAGACACCAAGGACAACAGCTTCCCTGGCGGACAGCACTTGCCATCATCGCCGTGGTGCTCGTCATCGGAACCATCATCTGGGGCATCTCTCAAGCTGTACGCAAGCCCGAGTCTCCGCCGCCCATTCCCACGGCAGGCGAGACCACCTCTGCACCTGAACCTTCTGTCGAGCCGACAGCGCCAGGTGAGACGGAGACGAGTTCGACGCCTGAGGGGGATGCTACGCAGCCAGCCAAGCCTTTCACCCTCAGGGTGGTGATAGCTTCAGACAGCGCCTCATGGCTGCGTGTCACAGTCGATGGGCTTACCGCATACGAAGGCACGATGGCTGGAGGGCAGGAGCGGGAGTGGCAAGTTGCCGAGGAGGCATCGGTGCGCATCGGCAAACCCACTGCGGTCACCGTGTACCGCGATGATCTTGAAGTCGAGATCCCAGGCGGAGATCCGCCCACGGTCGTCTTGTCAGCTACAGACTAGACGCCACGAGCGGCATCCCCGACCCAGAAAGGAGCATCATGGCCAAAGAGCAGAGTTTCGACGTCGTCTCACAGGTTGATATGCAGGAGGTGGATAACGCGGTCCAGCAGGGTTCAAAGGAGCTCAAGCAGCGCTATGATCTGAAGGACAGCGGCGCCACCATCGCACTGGATAAGGCCGCCGCGACCGTAACGGTGGCAGCATCCACCGACTTCGTGGCAAAGCAGGTAATCGACATCCTCGGCTCCAAGCTTGTACGCCGAGGTGTGGATCTCAAGGCGCTGGATTGGGGTGCCCCTGAGACTGCCTCCGGCGGCTCGGTACGCCAGGTAGCAAGGATCGTAAACGGCATCGAAGCCGATCTCGCACGCCGTATCAACAAAGACATCCGCGACCAGAAGCTCAAGGTCAAGGTGCAGATCGAGGGCGACAAGCTCAGAGTCTTCAGCGCCAAGCGTGATGAGCTTCAGGCTGTGATCGCATTCCTCAAAGGGCAAGACTACGACATCCCGCTTCAGTATACGAACTATCGCTGAGCATGGACGGGTCACCTTCAATAGCATTCATAACCCTCGGCTGTCCGAAGAACGAGGTTGACTCGGATCGCATGAGCGCGCTGGTGGCCGCGTCAACATACCGTTTGGTGCACGATATCGATCAGGCCGATGTTGCTGTTCTAAACACGTGCGGTTTCATCACCGACGCGGTCGAGGAGTCTATCGCAACAGCACTGGAGCTTGCTGACTGGCGCGATGCACGATCCGGCCGCGCGCTCATCGTGACCGGCTGCATGGTCTCAAGGTACGGTCATGAACTCGCCGACGCGATGTCTGAAGCCGACGCTTTCGTGTCGGTAGCAGACGAATCCACACTGCTTGAAGTCGTCGAGCGGCTCACCTCCGCAGCTCCTGCGCCCACAGCGGGTCCTGCCCGCATGGCTGGAGGGGTCTCGGAGTACCTTCAGGTGGCTGATGGCTGCCACCGCGCATGCGCATACTGCACCATCCCCGCGATTCGAGGAGAGTACCGCAGCCACTCGCTTGATCAGCTGGCAACCGAAGCTGAGCTGCTGGTCAGCCGCGGAGCGAAGGAGATCGTCCTCATCGGTCAGGACACGTCATCATGGGGGCGTGACCTTACGGGAGATGACGACATCGCGACCGTGATTCAAGCCGTGGCCGCGGTTCCAGGTCTCGAATGGCTGCGCGTCATGTATGTGCAGCCAGACACCGTGAGCGCGCGGCTCATCGATACGTTGGCATCACTTGACCCTGTGCGCCATTACCTCGACATCCCGCTGCAACACGTCTCGCCCACGGTGCTGCGAGCGATGCATCGCACTGGCTCGGCAGAGACCTTCCTAGCTCTCATCGACAGGCTGCGAACGGCGATGCCTGATATCGCGTTGCGCTCGACTTTCATCGCGGGATTTCCGGGGGAGACCGAGTCAGACCTTGATATGCTGCTTGATTTCATCTCCGAAGCCGCCTTGGATTACGTCGGCGTCTTCCCGTTCTCTCCCGAGGAGGGGACTGCGGCAGCGCATCTGCCGGACCAACTGGTGGAAGCAGAACGGCTGGAACGTGCGAGCCGAATCCGTGAGGCTGCCGATAGTGTCAGCCTCACTCGCGCGGCCCGAAGAATCGGGGCTGTCGTCGACGTGCTTTCAGAGGGCCTGGACCCCGAGGGCTTTCCTATCGGTAGATGGAGCGGGCAGGCCCCCGAGGTTGACGGTTACGTCATGCTTGACCGAGCGGTCGCACCGGGTCGCATAATCCCGGTGCGAATCGATGCATCCTATGGTTATGACCTCGAAGGCGAAGTCATCGCATGAGACTGCCGATGAACTGGGCGAATCGCGTCACGATCCTGAGGATGGCGTTCATCCCCGTGTTCGTCGTCACGCTGCTCGCCACCATGCCAGAGTGGGGCCCTGTGTGGGCGGCAGGGTTGTTCAGCTTGCTTGCCATCACCGATGGAGTCGACGGGTACCTCGCGCGAACGCGCAACGAGGTCACGACATTCGGCAAGTTCCTTGATCCGCTTGCCGACAAGCTCCTTGTGACCGCCGCGCTCGTCGCTCTCGTGGAACTCGGGTCTTTGCCGTCCTGGATCGCGCTGGTGATCATCAGCCGCGAATTCATCGTCTCGGGCCTGCGGATGGTGGCTATCGCCGAGGGGAAGGTCATAGCAGCATCCTCATACGGGAAGGCGAAGACGGTCTTCCAGGTGCTTGCCATCATCGCGTTCATCATCAAGGACTCCCGTCCTCTCGCGCAGTTCCTGGGCGTTCGCGGGGCGGAGATCTTCGCGTCTGCGTCGTGGCTGCTGATGGGGGTAGCCGTCGCTCTTACGATCGTGTCGATGCTCGACTACTTCTATCACGCACGCGATGTAATCAACGGTCCGTGGGAGACCACGGGAGGCAAGTAATGACAAGTGCCGAGTCAGGTAATCCGCGACCCAAAGCCGCGATCTTGCTAGTGGGTACTGAGCTTGTAACAGGGCAGCGGTCAGACACCAACGGCGAAGAGGTCGCCCGCATGCTCCTTACCGCAGGCTACGCCGTCGTCTTGCGTGAGGTGCTACCCGATGACGAGGGCTTGGTTGCAGAGACCTTGCGTGCCGTGACCCAGCAGTATGAGCTGGTCGTCGTCACGGGCGGCCTCGGACCAACTCATGACGACGTGACACGCGAAGCTGCAGCACGTGCTCTGGACCGCGTGCTCATCCATCGTGCTGATCTGGAAGAAGGTCTGAGCGAAGTGGCCGCACGACAGCGTCACGATGATGCGGCAGCTCAGATACTCCGCCAGGCCGACGTGATTGAGGGCGCTCGCGTGCTCCTACCTCAGGCAGGCACTGCTCCCGGCCAGCTCCTCGTCACCTCACGAGGTCATTTGCTCTTGTTGCCCGGGCCTCCGCACGAGCTGAGGCCTATGCTCATCGAAACGCTCAGCCTCCTGCAGTTGCGTGAGACACCACCTCCAAGAGTGCTTGGCTGCGTGGGTCTGCCTGAATCGGATGTGCAGGTCTTGGTGCAGCACGCGCTGGCAGCCCACAAGGGCGTCGGGTTCACCGTGCTAGCGAAGCCTGCCTATGTCGATGTGATGCTGTTTGCGGAGACAGCCGTCGCTACGCAGCTAGATCATGCTGCCGAGGAGATAGCTGGCGTGCTTGGCGATGTGTGTTACGCGGCCGATGGCCGATCCCTCGCGGAGGTGGTCGTCCAGCTTGCCGTGGAGCGTGATATGCGTCTTGCGCTTGCAGAATCATGCACCGGGGGGATGATTGCGGCAGCTCTGACATCGGTGCCAGGGGCTTCAGAGGTCTTCGTCGGGGGTGTGGTCACGTACTCGAACGCCCTCAAGACGCAGTTGCTAGGAGTAGGGAAGCCAACACTTCAGAAGTGTGGGGCCGTGTGCGCTGAGACTGCAGCCGAGATGGCAAGGGGTGCCAAAGAGCGCCTCGGCGCAGAAATCGCGCTTGCCGTCACGGGGATTGCTGGCCCCGGCGGCGGTGAACCTCACAAGCCCGTTGGCACCGTGTGGTTCGCCGTCGCCACTGAGCGAGGCGTGGTATCTGTGCACAGGCTCTTCTCCGGTGACCGCCATATCATTCGTGAACGAGCTACTGCCACTGCGCTCGACCTGTTGCGACGAGAGCTCCTCTCTCACCCTGTCACCCACCCATGATGCGTACGTTTCTCGCCATAGACCTCGATGGCGGCTTGCGATCAGAGCTCGCGGCACTGCGTGGCACCGTCTCGACTGCCTGGCCCGAGTGGGCGGGCGAGAAGTGGGTTGACACCCATAACCTCCACCTTACGTTGAAGTTTCTCGGTGACCGCTCGGCCAACGATCTCGCAGAGATCACAGAGACTCTCGCTCCATCCCTGAGAGGAGTCGCACCCTTCGAATCGTCGTGTCTTGTCCCTGTGGAGCTTGCTCCGCGCCCACACAGACCACGCATGTTGTGGAGCCGATTCGATGACCCCGATGGAAGCTTCACCGCGCTGGCTCACCGCATTGACGGTGCGCTCTGCCCTCTCGGAATCCCTCCTGAAAGCCGTCGGCTGGTACCGCACGTCACGCTCTGCCGGGCGCGTGCCCCGAAGCCTGCATCCCGCAGGACCGACCTGCCTGAGGTCACTGTCCTCTCCTTCATGTCAGTGCGAGAGGTTATTGTGTTCACGAGCGAGTTGAAGCGCAGTGGCCCAGTGTACGCGCGTCAGACAATCATCCCGCTCGCTATGCGTTGACATCGAACAGGTGTTCGTGTACGTTCGTGGCGGCCCCAAGGGAGTCGCCGCTTGAGAGAGAAGGGGAGCGACACGATGGATTCCGAGAAGATCAAGGTGCTCGACGTCACCAAGGAGCAGATTGAGCGCAAGTTCGGCAAGGGCTCGCTTATGAAGCTCGGTGAGCACGCTGCGATAACGCAGGTCGCAGCGATCCCTACGGGCTCACTTGCCCTTGATGCCGCACTTGGCATCGGCGGCGTGCCGCGTGGCCGTATCGTTGAGATCTTCGGCCCTGAGTCCAGCGGCAAGACCACCCTGGCGCTCCAGATACTCGCAGAGGCACAAGCCTGCGGTGGTATCGCTGCTTTCATCGATGCAGAGCACGCGCTTGACCCCAGCTACGCGGCTCGACTTGGCGTCGATATCGACGAGATCCTCATCTCTCAGCCCGACACGGGCGAACAAGCGCTCGAGATCGCAGACATGCTTGTGCGCAGTGGTGCAATCGACGTCATCGTCGTGGACTCGGTTGCTGCGTTGGTGCCGCGGGCCGAGATTGAAGGCGAGATGGGCGATGCATCCGTGGGTCTGCAAGCCCGCCTCATGAGTCAGGCGCTCCGCAAGCTCGCCGGATCGCTCAACAGATCCAACACCACGTGTATCTTCATCAACCAGCTGCGCGAAAAGATCGGCGTGATGTTCGGCAGTCCCGAAACCACCACTGGCGGTCGTGCGTTGAAGTTCTTTTCGACCGTGCGCATCGATGTCCGACGCATCGATTCCATCAAGCAAGGAACCGACATCGTCGGCAACCGCGTGCGCGCGAAAGTCGTGAAGAACAAGGTTGCCGCTCCCTTCCGCATGGCTGAGTTCGACATCATGTACGGAACGGGCATCTCCAAAGAGGGCAACCTCCTCGACCTCGGCGTCGAAGAGGCTGTCGTCTCGAAGTCTGGTGCCTGGTACACCTATGGTGACGAACGTCTCGGACAGGGGCGCGAGGCAGCCAAGGAGTTCCTACGCGAGCATACTGCCCTCAGAAACGATATCGAGCACAAGATCCGCGAGCGTCTTGGTCTGCCTCTTAACGGAAGCGCGCCTACAGGTGAGGTCGTCGCCGAGGAAGGCTAGCATCGGTGGGCGAGAAGCAGTGCCCGGAGATCACCATCGCGTGCCCATATGGCGCAGCCAGGCGGGTCAGATCCATCCTTATCGAAGACGTCGAGGTCCGGCGCACCAGCGCGGAGGCGCTGCGAATCGCTCACATCAAGAGCGGTGATGTGCTCACAGCAGGCGAAATCCATCGCCTGCTCGACGAATCGGAGCCCGAGGCAGCGATGAACCGATCTCTGCGTCTTCTCGGGCACCGAGAGCGCTCTCGAATGGAACTCGACGCACGTCTGGACGAGGATGGCTACCCGGCCAGTGTCGCTGCGGATGTCCTTGACCGGTTGACCGGTTACGGATATCTCGATGATGGGCGTTTCGCTATGGACCTCGTTCGGACCAAGTATGCCGCTGGGTGGGGCCGACGCCGTATTGAGAGGGCGCTTGCCGACAAGGGCGTCGACCCCGCAGCCTGTGGTGCCATCCTCGATGAGTACGTGCCGCTCGAAGACGAAGACTTGCGAGCCGTGAACCTCATCGCACGACTCGATCTCACCACCAGTGCGGCACAAGCAAAGGCGCTGCGAAAGCTCGTCTCAAAGGGATTCTCTTACGATGTCGCCCGCTCTGCAGTGCAGCAGGTGAGCTCCCAACGGCTCCAGGAGGAGGAGGAATACGATTGTTGACACTTTCCGCTGCTGGCGCATACCATGGAGGTGGCATATGTGATTCTCCGCCGCACGATGCGAGCAGTCACGACGGCGGTTTTGTACGAGCGATCGAACAGCCATGATCCCACCCGGGCCAAGAGCCCGGGTATACGCACATACGGCATATCGCATCGCGAGCAGCGTGATATCACATCTGCCGGACGACCCGTCGTCCGGTTTTCTTGTGGAAACGCCCCTGTCCACACGTGCGCCTTGCACTGGTCAGAGGCTCAGGAGAGCCGGTTCGGCCCCATGTGACACTGACAGGCAAGCACCGGGAAGGGAGGGCGCACGATGATCTACGCCTATATCGCTGCAGCTGTCATCGCTGGTATCGCCCTCGGCTTTGCAATCAACAGGCTCCTCGTCCAGGACAAGACTGCCCGCTCCCGAGAGGACGCGCAGCGAATCGTCCAGGATGCTGAGAAGCAAGCCGAGACGCTTAAGAGAGAGGCGCTCGTCGAGGCCAAGGATCAAATCTTCCGCATGAAGCAAGAGGAAGAGGCCGACGCCAAGGAGCGGCGCAAGGAACTTGGGGTAATCGAGAACCGACTCAACCAGCGTGAGGAATCGATTGACCGCCGAACTGAATCGCTCGACAAGCGCGAGCATCAGCTCTCGAGCCTCCAGGGCCAGATAGCTAAACGTGAGAAGGACCTCGAGGAACTCATCGCCGAGGAGCAGGCACGCCTAGAGAGCCTCGCAGGAATGACAAGCGACGAAGCGAAGGAGCTGCTCCTCGACCGCATCAAGGATGACGTGAAACGCGACGCGGCTGCATACATCCGTGAGGCCGAGATGCGTTCCCGCGAAGAAGCTGACAAGAAGGCGCGCAACATCGTTGGCATCGCCATCCAGAGGGTGGCTGCCGACCATACAGCCGAGTCCACCGTCTCTGTCGTGCACATCCCCTCGGATGACATGAAAGGCCGGATTATCGGGCGTGAAGGTCGCAACATTCGCGCCTTCGAGCAGCTGACCGGCATCAACCTCATCATTGATGACACGCCTGAAGCGGTCATTCTCTCCAGCTTTGACCCCGTCCGTCGCGAAATCGGCCGCATTACGCTAGAGTCGCTCATCGCCGATGGTCGCATCCATCCCGCACGTATCGAAGAGATGTTCAACAAAGCCGAGACGCTTGTCTCCCAGCAGATTCACGAGGCTGGTGAGCAGGCTGCCTTCGATGCAGAGGTGCACGGCCTTCATGCTGAACTTGTGCGCACTCTTGGACGGCTGCGCTATCGCACCTCGTACGGCCAGAATGTGCTGAAGCACTCGTTGGAGGTCGCACATCTTGCAGGCGTCATGGCCGCCGAGCTTGGCGTGGATGTCAGACTCGCCAAGCGCGCTGGTTTGCTCCATGACATCGGGAAGGCCATCGACCACGAGATCGAGGGGCCCCATGCGGTTATCGGGGCTGATTTTGCGCGACGCATGAATGAGCCCAAGACGGTGCTTCACTGTATCGAGGCCCACCATGCCGATGTTGAGCCCACTACTGTCGAAGCGGTCCTCGTACAAGCCGCCGACGCCATCTCAGCAGCACGACCAGGTGCACGCCGAGAGACGCTTGAAAGCTACATCAAGCGCCTTGAGAAGCTCGAGGCAGTGGCGCAGTCCCATGTTGGCGTTGAGAAGTGCTACGCCATGCAGGCTGGTCGTGAGATCCGTGTCATGGTCCAGCCCGAGCGCATCAGTGACAACGACTCGGTAGTGCTCGCCCGTGACATCGCGAAACAGATCGAAGATGAGCTCGAATATCCCGGCCAGATCAAGGTAATGGTCATCCGGGAGAGTCGGGCCGTTGACTACGCCAAGTAACACGCCGTCTGCTACGATGAGAATGGCTACCAGCCATGTGCAAGAAGGCCGCGCCGTAGCGGCCTTCTTCTCGTTTACGAACTTTCTGGCGGTGGTGTGAACAGTGACTGACGAACGCAGCGATGACCTTCTCGAATTCGTAAGCGCAGTCTCAGGCGAAGCGTTTCTCAAGGTGGAAGAGAACCTCGGGGACGGGTTCGTCCGGCTTCGCACGTCGGAGGCTGAGCGCAGGCAAGCCGAGCACGACATCCGCTCGGCGGAAGATATCATCGTCGAACTGCTTCGCAATGCGCGCGACGCGCACGCTCAGCACGTCTTCTTGGCAACGTCACGTGATGGGGACCGTCGGCTCATAACCATGATCGATGACGGCGTCGGGATTCCTGACACGCACCATGAGCAGATCTTCCAACCCCGCGTGACCTCCAAGCTTGAGACCATGGTCATGGACCGTTGGGGTGTGCATGGCAGGGGAATGGCGCTCTTCTCCATCCGCGCGCACGCTGCCGAGGCCCGTGTGGCTGCCTCCGACCTCCACAGAGGGACGTCAGTGACGCTGCGAATCGACACCAATACGCTGCCTGAGCGCGCAGATCAATCCACCTGGCCCGTCGTCGAGCGTGATGAGCACGGTGCGCTTGTCGTCTCGCGGGGCCCTCACAACATCATACGCAAGGTGCTCGAGTTCGCCTGCGAGCATCCGGAGCTAGACATCTACTTGGGCTCACCATCTGAGGTAGCCGCGACGCTTTCATCGGTCGCACGCTCCGTCCTCGATGTCTCCGAGCTGCTATTCAGTGATTCACCTGAGCGTTTCCCAGTCTGGCAACGTCCTGCCTCGGCATCGGATGCCGCAGAGTTCGTCGAGATCTCCTCTGCAATAGGACTGCCGCTTTCCGAGCGCACCGCTCACCGCATCCTGGCCGGAGAGCTTGTGCCTGTTGAAACCGTGCTGGCGCAGTCCCAAACGGAAGAGGAGCCGCCCGCGCCGCCAGAACCGGATATCTACCGTGATCGCAGGGGTCTTAAGATTCATCACACCGACCTCGCTCGGTTCAAACAGGACCTCGTTCGTGCCTTTGACGACCTTGCCGAGCGGTATTTCCTCAACCTGAAAGGTGAACCTAAGGTGCACATTGCTAAGAACACCGTCCGCGTGCGATTCGACATCGACAAGGAGGAATGACCCACCCGTCGATCTTGTCGGTATAATGTTTGGACCCTCAATTGCCGAAGAATTGAATGCACCACGGTGACCGCGGTCACAGAACTGCACGCAGCAGCACATCGACGCAGCAGCTATTTCAGCAGAGGAGCGCTAGTGGAGGTACTCAAAGTCTCCAGCAGGTCCAACCCGAACTCTGTCGCGGGGGCACTCGCTGGCATCATCCGCGAGCAAGGACCAGTCGAGATGCAGACTGTCGGTGCCGGCGCTCTAAATCAAGCCGTCAAGGCCATCGCGATCGCGCGCGGATTCATCGCCCCCTCCGGGCTGGAGCTCACTTGCGTGCCGGCGTTCGCCGACATCACCATCGATGGGGAGGAGCGCAACGCTATCCGCCTGCTCGTCGAGCCGAGAGACATGCACCGCTAGGGATCGCAGGAGGAATG
>JAVEVF010000060.1:0-10449 GCA_034005175.1 Coriobacteriia bacterium
TGCTTGTGTACGACGTCGACGACGGACTTGTAGCTCTTTGCAACCCTGAGATCGTTGAGTTCTCGGAGGAGACCGAGGTCGCCGAGGAGGGGTGTCTGTCGTTTCCTGGAATCGAGGTACCAGTCGAGCGCGCCACATCTGTGACCTGCGAGGCGGTCGATATCGATGGTGAGTCCGTGCGTATCGAAGCTAGTGGGCTTCTGGCTCGAGTGCTTCAGCATGAGATCGACCATCTTGATGGCGTCTTGATCATCGACCGAGCCACTGCTGAGGAACGCAAAGCGGCCATCAGGCGTTATAGCGAGCTGAGACAACCTGTCGGGTAGGGCCCGCAAAGGGGGTGCCTGATGAGGGTCGTGTTCATGGGATCGCCCGAGTTCGCGCTTCCCTCATTGCGTGCGCTTGCCAGCGAACACGAGGTTGTAACGGTGTACACGCAGCCCGATCGTCCCTCGGGCCGCGGTAGCCATCCAGTCCCCACTCCGGCAAAGAGGGTCGCCCTCGAACTCGGCATCCCTGTGAGGCAGCCGGAGTCCCTACGCAATACTGCTGAGCAGAGCGCGCTTACAGCGCTTGCCCCAGATGTGATCTGTGTTGCCGCGTACGGGCTGATATTGCCGCCCGAAGTGCTCCACATACCTCGTCACGGTTGTATCAATGTCCACGCATCGCTCTTGCCGCGTCACCGAGGCGCCGCACCCGTTCACCGTGCCATCCTCGCGGGAGATGAGATGACCGGCGTGTCCATCATGCGGATGGAAGAGGGTCTAGACACTGGCCCATACGCCTTGCAGACGGCAATCGATTTGGACGACCTGAGCGTGGATGCTGCCACGACCGCCCTTGCCGACGCGGGAGCGGTAGCGTTGCTAGAGGTTCTGCGGCGCACTGAGGTCGGCACAGTGGAGTGGGTGGCGCAGGACGACTCGGCAGCCACCTACGCACCTAAGATCACGCGAGGCGATGTCGCAATCACGCCTGACCTTTCCGTGGATGCTGCGTTGCGGCGCGTTCGGGCCTCGACACGCAGTGCGTCATGCCGAGTGTGTGTGGCTGGCCGCACCGTCACTATCGTAAGAGCGTCTTGCGTGCGCCCTGGTCCACCACAAGGCACCGTGGCGGTGACAGGGGAGAGTCTGGTGTTGGGACTCTCTGACGGCGGGATCTCTATCGATGAGATTCGTCCCGACGGACGGGGATGCATGGACGGGGCATGTTTCGCCCGCGGAGCACGTTTTGAGAGCGGCGCGGCATGGGGGCCGTGCGCGTGAGACTCACTGAAACGAGACGAGAAGCACTGTATCTGCTTGGTCAAGCGCGGACTCGTGATGCTTGGGGCACCGACCTGCTATCCGATGCTCTCGCAGGCGACCGTTACGATATCCAGGACTCGGCCTTCATCACCCGCCTTGTGTACGGTGTGATATCTGCCGAGGGCACGCTTGACGAGGCTCTCGACAGGTACATCGCACGCCCCTCACGTGTGCACCCGCATGTGCGCGATGCGCTAAGGCTCGCAGCCTATGAGATCTTGTTCATGAGCACGCCTCCACATGTTGCTGTTCATCAGGGCGTCGAGGCGGTGCGAATAGTGCATCCGCGCGCGACCGGCCTGGCAAATGCTGTCCTACGCAGGCTGGCCGAGGCGGCCAGTACCTTTCCTTGGGGCGATGTCACTACCGATATCGGTGCACGGTCCCGTGCCACTGCCCATCCAGGGTGGCTCGTGGAGATGCTCCTGAACGAGCTGGGATTGGCCGAGTCCCGCGCGATGCTTGACACAGACAACGAGGTTGCGCCCCTGTATCTTGCTCACAACCCGTTCATGGGCAGCTTCCAGCATCTGCTCGACGCCCTCGAGGCCGATGGCGCTGAGCCAGCGCCCGAGGAGCCTGCAGGCTGCGTGCGCGTACGTGTTGCGGCTGCCGCAGTGAAGGGTGAAGCGCTCCGAACAGGACTGTGCGTTGTCGCAGATGCTGCCGCCCAGTTCTGCGCGGCGCAGGCCGCTCCCGGCCCCGGGGCCACAGCCGTCGAACTTGCGGCGGGCCGTGGGACGAAGACGCTGCTCATGCAGGCCGCATCTTCTGCGCTCGGTGGGCCCGGCACGGTGATCAGTGGTGATCTGCATGAGTTCAAGGTCGCGGTGCTTCTCAAGCGCATGCACGAGCTAGGCGTTCCAGGCGTAACGGGGGTAGTCGCCGATGCTTGTGACGAAGCCTCCATAAGCGCCCTCGGCGGGCCCTTCTCGGCGGATGTCGTCATGGTGGATGCGCCGTGCTCGGGGTTGGGCACGTTGCGCCGCCATCCCGAGAAACGGTGGCGAGTGCAGCCCCACGACATCGAGTCGCTTGCCCAGGTGAGCGAAGCCATGCTACAGACTGCCGCACGTCTTGTTTGCGCAGGGGGTTTCATGGTGTACTCGACATGCACCGTGACGGAGCGTGAGAACCAACAGGTCATCGAGGGGTTTCTCGGCACTGCTCGGGGAGCCCGATTCAAGACGGCACCCCTGCGCTTCGCGCCGCCGATGGACTGGGAGCGGTTCGTAACGCCTGAGGGTTGGTTCGGGTCGCTGCCGGTGTCGGGCGGGCCTGACGGCCATTTTGTAGCTGTCTTGCAGGCCGAGTGATCTGCTAGGGGGTACGGTCGGGACTAGCCCGATCGTCGGCACCGAGGAGGATGCGCATGCGCACGACCAGGATCGTCGAGATGCTCGAGGTCACTGAAGCTGCCGCGTTGGCAGCGGGGCGCTGGATGGGCAAAGGCGACAAACATGCTGCCGATGGAGCTGCGGTGGAGGCCATGCGGGAGGCCTTCAACCATGTCGAGGTATCCGGTGAAGTGGTCATAGGAGAGGGCGAGCGTGACGAGGCGCCCATGCTCTTCATCGGGGAGCGCGTTGGAGCTGGTGGCGAGGAGATTGACATCGCTGTGGACCCGCTTGAAGGAACGAATCTCACTGCGTACGGTCAGCCGAACTCTCTTGCCGTGCTGGCCTTCGGCCCGAAGGGTACCCTGCTTAACGCCCCTGACACCTACATGATGAAGGTCGCCACGGGGCCCGTCGCCGCCGGCGCTATCCATGTCGATGCGCCTCCGGCCGAGAACGTCCGCGCTGTGGCGAAGGCACTCGGCAGGTCTGCCGAGGACATCGTGGTGTGCATACTGGACAGAGAGCGCCACGTCGACCTCATCTCTGAGGTTCGCGCTGCTGGTGCACGCATAAGACTCATCTCAGATGGGGACGTATTCGGGGCGGTGGCGACGGCGATCGAGGGAACGGGAATCCACCTGTACATGGGCATCGGCGCAGCCCCCGAGGGTGTTCTTGCAGCGACAGCGATGCGCTGCATAGGCGGCCAGTTCATGGGTCGCTTCATGTTCCGCAACGACGAGGAGCGGGCACGCGCTGAGCGGATGGCGCGATGCGATATCGATGGCATACTTGAGATGAATGATCTCGTGGCGACGGACGAGGCAGCGTTTCTGGCGACCGGTGTCACCGACGGTGAGTTGCTGCGTGGTGTGAAGTATTTCGGCTCTGGTTCACGTACGCACTCTGTGGCGATGGATGCATCGACCGGCACCGTGAGATTCATTGAGACCGTCTACAAGACAGGAGAGCAGCCCTTCTGGGTGCGGCGAGACTAAAGGTGTTGCTTGTCGCTTCACGAACCTGCCACGGGGCAGTCGGTGCAGCTCGCACCACACGAAGGCGCCGGCGGTGTGGGAGGAGACTCTTCAGCAGACTCGCCCTTGGTAGGAGTGCGATAATCCGTGTTGTGAAAGCCACTGCCCTTAAACACCACACCAACGGGAGTGAACACGCGCTTCGCGGGCTTACCACACGCAGGGCACGTCTCGTCAGAGACCTCGCCGAGGCGGCGGGAGACCTCGAACTCGTGGTTACAGACGGTACACCGATGATCGTACCTCGGCATGCCGGATGCTCCTCTCAACAGTTGGCCAGTGTGACGAACCTGCACCATAGCGAGGCCCATGCCGGACTGCAAGCCATCACCCTCTGACGGACTGGTAGGAATGGAAGAAGATACCGACAACATTGAGGTCGCTGGCACGGAGAAGGTATCCGCGGACCAAGACATACAGCCACCACCTTCAGTAGATCTGCCGCCAGGCGCACTGGTCGATCGGGAACGTCCGCGGCGCCGTCCTTTGATATCGAGGGCTGTGCTCGGGACGGTGCTTGGGGTTGCGGCGCTCATCGCCCTCACTCTGGCCTTTGGTACGTACTACGTCACCGGTATCGGTTTCGAAGTGCCAGACGTCACGGGCCTTGAGGAGGGCGTGGCACGTGCTCGACTCGCACAAGCGGGTTTGAAAGTCTCGACCGTCGAACGGCGTTTTGACCCGTCGCCGGAGGGGACGGTCCTGTCCCAAAGCCCACTGAGCGGAACGCGACTGCCTCGTGGTGGGGGAGTGGGACTTGTAGTCTCGGCCGGCACTGAGGAGTTCTCTATGCCTGATGTCGTCGGCATGGGCATCAATGTCGCACGGGCTCAACTAGAGCAGGCTGGTCTTGTCGTGAAGATCGAGGCCGTTGATTCTGACCAACCGGTCGATACCGTGCTTGAGACGATTCCTGCGGCAGGTTCGGCTGTTCGCACCTCCGATATCGTAAGGGTGCGCATCGCGACTAATCGCGGCGTTTCAGAGGCGCTTCTGCCCTTTGCGTTTCAGGGGATGACCTTTGTGATCGACCCCGTCTCTGTCAAGGGTGCGCAGGTTGATTCGCCACTTGAGGTTGCCAGGCGGTTGCGATCGCTTCTTGAGGCATCGGGTGCGAGCGTTGTTGTCACACGCTCAGTTGCCGAGACCGATACTCCCGTCGCCACGCGCGCGCAGCGCGCCGCCGAGACCACGGGGTCTATAGTCGCACTTGTGGGGCTTGATATCGTTGCCGAGACGCCCGCTGGGATGGGCGTACTCACCCCGGATGCCGCAACGCTACCATCCGCACAGGTGACAGCATCAGAGGAGTTCGCCGATGTCCTGATCGGCATGCTGGGAGGACAGGGCATGAACGCAGCCAGAGCCCAGGCAGGCTCTGATCCGGTCATGGCGGCGACCTCCGCACCTGCAGTACGCGTGCGCTTGGGTGCGCTTGCATCGCGTGAGGATATGGCGGCGTTTCTTGACCCTGCGTGGAGCGACACGGTCGCACGCGCCATCTACCGTGCACTAGGGGAGCGCTACGCACCGCAACCGTGATGCGGTGGCGTTTGCTCTTGCATATGCAAGTGGCGTGTGACACAGTCTTTGGACAATCAAACCGTATCGGGAGCTGCGAGCACGCGGCTGAGAGGCGGTCATCAGACCGCGACCGAGAGGACGGCCCCGATAATGCGGGGCTAGCAACACGGCCTCGAAGTATGCATGTGCGTGTCACGCAGAGCTCCCGGACGGTTGTCGACTCTATGAGTGGAGGACCGGGATGAGAGGAACACGCACACAGCTCCTTGTTGAGATCGCACTGACGATTGCACTAGCTGCTGTACTGGATATGTTGCGACTATGGCGGATGCCATACGGCGGCAGTGTCTCTCTCACCATGTTGCCGATATTCGTTCTCGCCTTTAGAAGAGGGTTGCTCCCCGGGTTGGCCGGGGGTGCGCTATATGGCGTCGTCGACGTTCTCATATCGCCGAGTCCGTTCGTGCACTGGGTGCAGCCGTTCCTCGATTACCCTGTCGCATACATGATGGTCGGGCTTGCTGGTGTGACAGCGCGCCCGCTCGCGGACGCACTGTCTAAACGAGCGTCGGGCCGTGCATTCGCGCTGATGACCGGTGGCGTGTTCTTGGGTGCAACTGGCCGCTACATCGTGCATTGGTTCTCGGGGCTGGTCTTCTTCGGTGAGTACGCGCCTGAGGGCCAACCGGCCTGGCTGTACTCGGCTCTCTACAACCTCTATATCCCAGTGTCAGCGGTGGGTTGCCTCATCGCAGCGGTGCTTCTCGTGCCCGCACTGGCACGTATCGTGCCCGCCGACCCAGCCTGATACGGCTCCTTCTCAGGGCCTCTCAGGCGGCAATCTGACCCGTGATGTGCGGGAACTGGACGACGCACGCTATAATTCAGAGCACGACTCGAGAGGACAGGACCGCCATGATGATCCTGGTTGCCGCATCACTTACCGTCCTTGCCCTGGTCGCTGCGTACGGTGCCATCACATACGCGTCGCTTGCGCTTGCATTTGCCGCTATTGCGTGTGCGCTTGCGGCCGCTGCGGTGGTGATGCTTGGGCGGTCCGTGGCCGGTGTTCAGCCGGGGCAATCAACGGGGATCCCGGCAGCCACACGCACCGCGGTGACCTCGCAGGTCCGTACTCCATGGCCTTCCGGTGCTCATCAAGCTCAGCCTGGCGTTCCAGGTGGCACGACTGCGCCCGGCTCTGCGCCTCCCAGGACCGTCGCGCCTAAGGGTCGACGCCCCTCCGCATCACTGCACCCGGAGCTTGGACTGGTGATTCCGCAGAAGATCGATGCCGAGAGCGTCACGCAGGCGTTTCTGCGTGCTGCTGGAGTCGCCGGGCATGCGGTTCGTGTCACTTTGTGGCGTGGGGATGGCGCAGGGGATGCTGCCGCCGTCCCTGTCGCGGTGAGCGGGAGACACAACGAGTCCCTTGTGAAGAGCAGGGAGTCGGTGTGTGCTGCCATAGAACAGGGCGTGGCTGTACTGGACTCACTCACGTTGGACGCATCTGATGACATAGCGACCACCGCGTGGCGATACATCGTCCCCTTCGCGCTCGGTGAACTCGTAGGCGCGGCGAGCGTCGATTTGATCGGAGACAAGCCAGACCTTGAGATCATGAACCGTATGGCCGCCGCGTATCGGATGCCACTCGCGGCCTCTCTCGCCCTGGAAGCAGCGCGCGACGAGTCCGACTCAGCACAGACACTCATTGACACGACACGAGAACTTGCCCGCTTGCTGGACCCCGACGCTATCGTGCGCGCATGCCTTGCACGAGCGGTCCACCTTGCGGATGCTACGACTGGTAGCGTCATGCTGTACGACGATGACGGCGTGCATCTCAAGATCAGCGCTGCTGTTGGTCTGCCCGCCGAGGTAGTTGAGTCCACCGCTGCGAAGCCAGGTAACGGCATCGCCGGCTGGGTGGCGCTCTCGGGGCAACCGCTCATCGTCGAGGATCTCGCTGAGCGCCAGACACCAGCGCGGTCCCGTGGCGTGCGCTCCGCAGCCTCAGTACCCATTGCAGACGCCGAGGGTGTGCTTGGAGTGTTGAACGTGGGGAGCTCGGCCCACCCATCTCGCTTCACCGCTACAGAACTCGAGACCCTGAAGGCGCTTGCCGACCAAACCGCAGTGGCCTTGCGCAATGCACGTGCGATCGTCGACGCCAGCGAGTTGTTCATCGGCAGCATCAAGGTGCTCGCACTTGCACTGGAGGCGCGTGACCCTTACATGCAAGGTAGCACGGACAGAGTCTCATACCACGCGCGGCTTCTGGGGGCGAAATTGGGGCTGCCCTCCCATGAGCTCCGTGCGTTGGAGATCGCGGCCATGCTGCGTGACATCGGCATGACAACGGACTGTGAGGATGCGCTCTCAGCACCCCGAGAGCTGACCGCCGTCGAGCGGGGACTGATCACGCTACATCCTGTGATAGCTGCAGAGATTCTCGAACAAGCGCCGGCCCTCAAAGAGGTGGCGCCCATCGTGTATCACCATCATGAGCGCTATGACGGAACGGGCTACGCCGAGGGCCTTGCGGGCGATGACATTCCGCTTGCCGCACGGGCTTTGAGCGTCGTTGACGCGTATGTGGCCATGACTTCGAATCGTCCCCACCGCGATGCCCTCAGCAACGACGAGGCGCTCCGAGAACTCCAGGAATGCGCAGGGACCCAGTTCGACCCCGATGTCGTGGATGCGTTTCTTTCCCTCCAAGCAACAGAGCTCGGCCGGGTCCCCGGTGCTGCAGTCTAGCCGCGCGTGACAAAGCGAGCACGCAAGAGAGCGGCGCTAGGCGCGGGTGACTTTGCCTGCCTTCATGCACTTGGTGCAGACGTTCATGCGCTTCACGCTGCCGTCGACGACAACGCTCACCTTCTGGATGTTCGGGCGGAACATACGATTGGTGACGCGGTGTGAGTGGCTGACGTTTCGGCCGGCAGATGGATGCTTTCCGCAGACGGTGCAGACCTTCGACATCTCGGTACTCCGTTTCGTATCGTATGTCGCACCGCCAATGGCGATGCGTGAGCGGTCAAAAAGCGCAGTGATATTACCATACAGGCACGACCCTCACAAGCGGAGGACCTCGGTCACTACCGCTGTCTGAACCCAGTGTGCAATCGGATATACTTGCGGTACGCGCATACCTGCCGCATGATTCTCGGCGCGTATGCGAGCATCATCTGACAGAGAACGAAGCCCTGTTGAAGGGCCGGACGAGGAGGACACGTAGATGCCTGACGGAGTCCCCGGCGATATCGAGATTCATGACGACGTCCTTGCAGAAGTCGCTGGTTTTGCAGCACTGGAGTGTTACGGGATCGTAGGTATGGCGAGCCCCACGCTTCGTGATGGCGTGGCTCAGTTGCTATCCCGAGAGAAGTTGCGCAAGGGCGTTGTGGTTCACGGACACGGTGACAGCGTCAAGATCGACCTGTACGTGGTGATCGAGCACGGCGCCAACCTCACCCAGGTGTCCCACAACCTCGCCGATCGTGTTCGCTATGACCTGCAGACCATCGCCGGTGTCCTGGTTGATGACATCGACGTCCACGTGCAGGGCGTCAAGGTGCGCAAGTGACTGCGACGAAAGAGGCCTGATGACGCCAGCACACCTATTCACTCGGCTTGTCGCATCCGCAACGGCCGCACTGCATGACCACACAGACGAGGTCAACCGTCTGAATGTGTTCCCCGTCCCGGACGGCGATACCGGTACCAACATGGCTCTGACGATGGATGCCATCGTGTCTGAACTTCGCCAGCTCCCCGCCGATGCCGACATCGCCACCCTGTGCTCGACGACCACACATGCCTCGCTCATGGGAGCGCGCGGCAATTCAGGTGTGATTCTGAGCCAGATCGTGCGCGGACTATGTGATGTGATCGCTGCTGATGAGCATACCGGCACCGACCTGCTGGCTTCGGCACTGGAGCGTGCCACGACCGTGGCATACCAAGCTGTCCGCAAGCCTGTCGAGGGCACGATGCTCACGGTGCTGAAGGACACTGGAATCGCCGCTCGGACTGCTGCAGATGATGGTGACGATCTCGATCACGCGTTTGACCGCACGGTGAGAGCTACGATCGAATCGGTCAAGCGCACCCCCGAGCTGCTGCCTGTACTTAAGGAGAACGGGGTCGTCGATGCCGGTGGCTTCGGCCTTGCCATCCTCGTTGAAGGCCTGCTGGCTGCCTGGAGGGGTACGGAGATGGATTTCGAGATCATCGAGCCTGCGACCGTCTCAGTCCCACAGATCCAGCTCGTCGACGACTGGGATGACTCTGAGTATCTTTACTGCACCGAGTTTCTTCTGCACGGTGATGACCTTGATCGAGACAGCGTTCACTCGTTCGTGGCATCCCACGGTGGCTCGGAGCTGGTAGTGGGGGATGAGACTCTCCTCAAGGTCCATGTCCACACGAATGACCCGGCCACAGTGCTCGCGCAGATGACCGATCTTGGTGAGGTGGCCGAGGTGCATATCAACAATATGCGCCGTCAGACTGCTGCGCGGACCGAGACACTGCGTTCCGAGGTCCATGATGCTGCGAAGACTTTGAAGCCGGTGGGCTTCGTGGCCGTTGGAGTAGGCGAAGGCATCAAGAGCATCCTTCAGAGCCTGGGTGTGGACCTGGTCGTCAACGGCGGGCAGACCATGAATCCTTCGACATCGGAGTTGCTCGCTGCCGTGGAACAAGTGCCGGCGGAATCGGTGATCATCTTGCCGAACAACAAGAACATCCAGATGGCCGCCCAGCAGGTCATTCCTCTCGCAAAGATCCCTGTGGCCGTTGTGCCGACCACATCTGTGCCCGAGGGATTTGCCGCCCTTCTCGCCGCAGACACCACGCAGGACTTTGACACCGTGGTGGAGACGATGACCCACGCGGCTTCGACTGTTCGCACCGGTGAGGTCACCACGGCAGTCAAGGACTCCAAAAGCAAAGTGGGGCCCATTCACAAAGGTCAGGTGATCGGCATCGCCGATCACGAGATCGAAGTAGTGGGAGAGGACATCACCGACGTGGCTTTGCAGCTTGTGGGTGTCCTTGCCGCCGACAAGGACACCTTGACGCTTCTAGGCGGCAAAGACATCAGCGATGAGGAGCTGGCAAGCCTCGCTGATCGAATCGCCGAGACCTACGGGGATCTGGAAGTGGAGTCCCACCGCGGAGACCAGCCACTGTACCCGGTGATCATGTCCGCCGAGTGATGTTAGG
>JAVEVF010000061.1:0-10403 GCA_034005175.1 Coriobacteriia bacterium
AGATGCAGTCGAAATACGGCTCGAGAGTTCCATTGAGCTCACAGAAGTCCTGGAGAGTCACGTACGTTCCCACACTGCCCTCGCCGAGCGTGCGCCGCACGGCGGAACGCGCGCCATCTGCGCCCACGAGGTTCAAGCAGCGGATGGTCGCCACCCCCTCGGCGGTCTTGACGTCAACCGTGACACCCTCTGCATCCTGAGAGAATCCAGTGACGGGGCTGGAGCCCACGACGTCCACCTCGGCTGGAAGAAGCGACACAAGCCACTCGTCGAACTGGCGGCGGTCTACGTTAAGAAAGCGTAGGGACGTGGCTCTTCGGATGTTGCGATCCCAATCAACGTAGCGGAAGTTCACATATCTGGGCTCGTGGACCATTGAGTCGGGTAGCGGAGAGATGGCGGCGAGAAACTCTTGAGTGTACTCGTTGAGCATGCCCCCGCAGCTCTTATCGCGCGGAAGGGACGAGGATTCAAGCACCAGAACGCTGCCTCGGCTTGCCGCATTGCGGGCGGCAAGCAGCCCCGCCGGGCCTGCGCCGACAACGACCGTGTCGTAGTGGGATTGGAGCTTCGGTGTGGTTTGGGTCACTGTGCCCCCAGCACTCGGGCGGTCTGTCGACCGCGTGTACATCTACAACAAGCCGAGACTCAATCGGTCTCTGTGCGATGCACCAGCATAGTCGAATCTCGTGGTGGTTGCATGAAGTGGTGTGCTCGAACGTCTGCCTTCGACGATCTTGGCGCCATGCGACGTGCTGCACTCGATGATATGATGCGTGGATTGGCGATCTCTGGAGGCGAATGCGATGGCACGGTGCTGGGAGTTGCGCGGCTGCGATGACGAGATGCAGGCGGAGTGTCTGCATTCGACGACGTTGCACGACCGCTGCCCCACCAAATGCGCCTTCGCGAACTGCGATCTGCCCCAGCACGAGCTCACGTCGGATCCCGCACTTGTCTTCGAGCCCGACATCGACCGCACGAAGCTGGTCAAGGAGGTCTGCTTGTTCTGCGCGTTCTTCCTCACGCGTGGACCGAAGCTATAGAGGGTGGTATCAGTCCATAGCGCGCAGCAGAAGGCCTGAGAGCAGCTTAGGGTAGAAGTACGTGGATTTCTGAGGCATCGTTTCGCCCGCGAGCGCGATCTCGCGCAGCTGTTCCATGCGTGTGGGCCTCAGGATGAACGCCACATCATGTGCGTCACTTACCGCCGCGAGCGCATCATCGACGTGTTGGACGAACGTCAGACGGTCCAGCGTCTCGGGCTCATCCGAGCAGATGTCAAGCAGGCGGTCGAGAACCAGTTCTTGCAGAACGCTCACGTCGAGGGCCTTCCAAGCGTGCGAGCGCTCGACGGCCATGAGGGAGCCCAAGTCGACCTCGGCGGGAAGGGTCGCCAGAAGCAGATGCGGCCCACCTCGCATGGCTACGACGAAGCCGGGGTGCTCAAGCGTTTCAAGCGCCTCTTCGGCCGAGGCGCCATGTGAGACTTCAGAGACCTCAAACACTTCTTCGAGGGCAGTTCGGAACGCGTTTGCATCAAACGCACGAGGGGCATCAGCGATACGGTGTGTGGGAAGAACCACCAACTCCGGGTCGTCCATGTTGACGAGCGCCATCATCACATAGTCGTAGGTAGGGTCTTGGGCGGTGACCCCTGCGCGCTCGGCAGCTTGGCGCCGCTCATCACGATAGGCGAGGGCCGTGGTGTAGCGGTGATGGCCGTCCGCGATGAAGACCTGCTTGGGTTCAAGGGCAGCCGTCAACGCTGCTAGCTCGTCGCGGTCGGTGAGCGCCCACACCTCGCTTATCACGCCATCATCGCTGGCAGCGGTCATGATCGGGCGCCCAGCCATGGCGATATCGAAGAAGCGGTCGGTGGTGCGTTCGGGATCGCTGTACAGACCGAACACCTGACTGAAGTTGGCTGCACACGCCCGTGTGAGGTTGAAACGGTCGCCAAGCGCCTTTGGCAGCGTGCGCTCGTGTGGCAAGATCACGCGCTCAGAGAACTCACGAAGCTCGACTTCGCCAATGAACGCGCGGCGACGAATCGGCCGTCCCGCGAGCGTGAAACGCTGCTCGAGGACGTATACAGCGGGCACCCGGTCGCGAACGAGTACCCTCGAACTTCGCCAGTCGCGCCAGCGCAACCGTCCGGTGGCGTACCGATTGTCGGGCACCGTGGGGTCGAGCGAGCCTTCAGGGAGTTCGAGCGCCACGATGTTGTGAGGGTTGCGAGCCAGCAGTGCCGCTCGCTGGTCCTGAGAGATGACATCATATGGAGGCGCGACCAAGTCGGAGATGTCTGGCGACGTATGCGCGTAGGTGTAAGCCCTGAACGGCCGTAGGCGAGCCACGTGAGGTCCTCTCATTCGCTGCTGTGGATTTCGATGCACAAACGCACCCGGTGCGCGCGGCGTCCCGGGGCAGTCAGTCTAACGGATGTGCTCGTCAGAGACCACGAGTGCGCCTACACCAGTAGCGCGCGGATGCCGACGAAGATGATCATGCCTGCCACGCTCGCTCCCAGAAAGCTGCGAGTGCGATGGTAGATGAATGCCGTAGGTATTGCGGCAAGGAGATAAGGATTGCGCAACGTCAGCAGGTACTCGCCACCGGGGCGCAGGACTTCGCCGGCGACAAGTGCACCCATGACCGACGCGGGCACATATGACAGCCAACGAGTGAAGGGCTCGGGGAGGTTCAACCGCGAGACGATGGCGATGGGCACGAAGCGCAGGGTGAAGTTCGCAAGCGCCATGAGGATGATGATGCTCCAGATGTAGGCGTCGTGACTCACCGGAACACCACCGTCGCGACGGTTGCGGCGATCATGGATGCCAGCACGATCAGCCAGCTCGAGGGGATCGCGATGCCTATGGCCGCAAGTGCTGGCAGGCCGATGGCAAGCAGCCCTGCCAGCGCGGCCGTGAGCACATGCCGTCGGTCCTCGGCCAGCGCAACCAGCAGCGCCGTGAACATCGCCGGCATCGCGAACTCGACGCCCCATCGGGAAGGATCGCCGATGAGTGTGGCAGCAAAGGCGCCAGCTGCGGCTCCCGCGACCCATCCAGTCCAGGCTATAGCGCCAACGCCTGCCATCGAGGCGCCGGTGGAGGCGCCCGTGCGCCTGTCGTTCACGTTCACGGCAAACGTCTCGTCTGTCAGCGTGAAGGCGAGTATGGCCTGGTTGGGCAGGGACATGCCCTTCAGGTAAGGAGAGAGTGTCGCGCCGAAGAGGACGTAGCGAAGGTTCACGACGGTGGTTGCGGTAAAGACCGCTAACACCGCTGCGCGTTCCTTCATGAGGTTGAGCGCGATGAACTGGCCCGCTCCCGCGAGCGCGGTTGCCGAGCAGACGATGGCTTGTGTGGCTGAGAACCCGATGCTTGTCGCGATGACCCCGAACGCCATGCCGGTCGGTACGTACCCCAAGAAGATGGGCATGCCCAGACCGAGACCCCGCGTGAATTGCGCACGCCTGGTCTTCGCAGTGTTCGGTGTCTGGGGGATTAGGGACACGGGAGAGATGGTATCACTCGCCGTGCGTGTCCTGGCGCGCTTCTTGCGAGTATCGGGTGGAACGTGCTGTCGTCACACACACGTGCGGCGCGGTACAATGCAGGTGTGGCAAGGCCTCGCAAGGGGGTGGAAGCGGTGCAGTTTGTCGTCGAGTGTCCGGTGGATGGCCCGGTCGAGGTCACGCTTGAAGACATTGACACGATCGTGCTGCGCGAACCCGAGCGTGCTGATATCGTGTTCACCTGCCCAGACTGCGGCACTGAAATCGCTCTCACGGTGCGCATCCCTGCCTTCTTGCTCTCAGCTATCGAATCGCTCGCCGAGGAGGCCGGTGGTTACAGCGGGCCGCTTGCGGGCATGGTGGCTCTGTCGATTGAGATGGAAGCGCCTGAGTCAAGCGAGGAGACCGAGCAGCGTGCCGAGGCGTACTGCGAGTACTTCCGCAGGCAGTTGGCTGACGTGCGCTGTGTCGAAGACGCGTTGCACGAGATCGACTCGGAGCGCTAGGAGCTAGCGCCAGGTCGTGAATGAGGATGGACCACGACGTTGTCGCCGTCCTCCCATCAGCCGGCTGGGAAGAATGAGGATGAGGCCCGCGACGAAGCCTCCCACGTGTGCCCACCACGCCACCCCGTCTCCAACAGCCCCCGGCACCACAGAGCCGACGCCCTGTATGAGCTGCATGACGAACCAGAAGCCGATCACGAAGGCGGCAGGCACACGCGCTAGCTCAACAATGAAGAAGATGGGGATGAGCACCAGGACGTGTGCCTTGGGGAAGAGCAGCAGATAGGCCGCGAGCACGCCGGCTATCGCGCCGCTTGCCCCAAGCAGCGGAACCTCGGAAGGGCCTTGGATGAACACATGCACGAGTGTAGCGATGATGCCGCATGCAAGGTAGAAAGCAGTGAACTTCAACGGTCCGAGAGCATCCTCCACATTGTTGCCGAATATCCACAGGTAGAGCATATTGCCGCCGAGGTGCAGCCAGCCGCCATGGATGAACATGGCCGTGACGAGTGTGGCAAGAACCCTCGGTGAAGTGGGTGTTGCGATGAGGTGTGCAGGCGTGATCGCCCAGTCGGTGAGAAACCGTATGAGCATGCTGTCGGGAAGCGTGAGCATGTATACGAACACGGCGACATTAGCGGCCACCAACATCAGGGTCGCGAAAGGGAAGCGTCGTGTGGGGTTGTCGTCGCGAATGGGAATCATCGGCATGTGCTCTCTGCTAACATCGTGAGCGCGAGTGTAACGCAGCTCACGCCTTCGGTCTCGATAAGGAGGTCGTCCAATGATGGGTATCGGTGTGTTTGCATGGTTGTTCTGTGGCGTAGGCGCGCTTCTAGCAGTGCTCATCGTCGCAGGCATCGTTCTGTACAACCGTCTCGTCGTACTGCGCAACCGCGTCCAGAATGCCTGGTCACAGATCGATGTACAACTCAAGCGGCGCTATGACCTCATCCCCAACCTCGTGGAGACCGTCAAAGGCTACATGACGCATGAGGCCGAGACCCTTCAGAAGGTCACCGAGGCACGGAACATGGCTATCAGCGCGCAGACGGTGAAGGAACACGGCCAGGCCGAAAATGCCTTGAGCTCCACGCTGAAGAGCTTGTTCGCCGTTGCTGAGTCGTACCCGGACCTCAAGGCCAACCAGAACTTCATGATGCTGCAAGAGGAGCTTTCTGGCACCGAGGGAAAGATCGCCTATGCGCGGCAGTTCTACAACGATTCCGTGATGAGCTTCAACACGGCCATCCAGTCATTCCCAGCAAACCTGGTCGCAGGGATGCTCGGCTTCGTGCAGCAGGACTACTTCGAGATCGAGGTTGAGGCACGCGAGGCGGTCAAGGTCGAGTTCTAGGCGGTCTGGGCCACGAAGATGCGTGCCGTGTGCTTCTTGTGCTTCCAATAGCACGTGTTCGAGGACGGGACCGTGTACGAGCAGATCACCGCTAACAAGTTGAAGAGCGCGGCGATGGTGGGCGTGTTCGTGCTGCTGGTGCTTGCGGCAGGATGGGCCTTTTCCTACATGACTGACAGCGGTTGGTTCGGGCTCGTTCTCGCTTTCCTGGTGGCATTCGGGACCGCGTGGAGCTCGTACTGGTACTCGGACCGCATCGTGCTTTCGATGAGCAAGGCGCGGCCGGTAAGCCGAGAGACCGAACCCTACCTCGTGAATGTGGTCGAAGGGCTTTCGATCGCGGCCGGCCTGCCGGTGCCGAAGGCCTATGTCATCGATGATCCGGCTCCGAACGCCTTCGCTACCGGGCGCAACCCGGAAAACGCGGCGATAGCAGTCACGAGGGGTCTTGTGGAGAAGCTTGATCGCCTTGAGCTGGAAGGTGTGATCGCTCACGAGCTTGCCCACGTGAAGAACTACGACACCCTCGTTCAAACGATGACTGCGGTTCTTGCTGGCACGGTGGTGCTGCTTTCCGACTGGATGCTGCGATCGATGTGGTGGGGCAAGGGTCGTCGGCGCAACAGCAATGGAGGCAGCGGCGGTCAAGCACAAGCCATCCTGATGCTTCTCGGGTTGGCACTGATGCTCTTGGCGCCGGTCTTCGCTGCGCTGATACAGATGGCGATATCGCGAAAGCGCGAGTACCTCGCAGATGCCAACAGCGCTATGCTCACCCGCTATCCACCAGGTCTTGCGAGCGCGTTGCGCAAGATCGCAACCGACACCGACAAGCTCGCCGTCGCAAACAAGGCCACCGAGTCCTTGTACATAGAGAATCCCTTGCGCGATCACGGGGGCGGCATGAACGCGCTGTTCAATACGCACCCACCCATCCAAGAGCGCATTCGGCGCCTCGAGGCGATGTGAGGATGGCGGCGCTCACGTATCCGGTGATTGATCCTGTGCTCTTCGCGCTCGGCCCGTTCGCAGTCCGGTGGTATGGCCTTGCATACGTGGCTGGGTTCGTGATCGCCATTCTCCTTGTGAGCCGGTTGAACACACGCTGGAACGTTGGTCTGTCCGAGGATGACGTGTTCAACATGTTTATCTACGGTGTTCTCGGGCTCATCATCGGCGCGCGGGTGGGCTACATGCTCTTCTACGGAACGCAGCAGCTTCTGTCCGACCCGCTGTCGTTGTTTCGCATGACACAAGGTGGGATGTCGTTTCATGGGGGTCTCGCAGGGATTCTCATCGCAGGGTGGCTGCTTTCGCGGCGTATCGGCATACCGATGCTGCGAATCGCCGATCTGGTAGCTGTCGGAGCCCCAGCAGGGCTCTTCTTCGGCCGCATCGCCAACTTCATCAACGGCGAGCTTTGGGGTAAGACAACGGATCTTCCGTGGGGGATGGTGTTTCCGGGAGCAGGTCCGCTTCCTCGGCATCCTTCGCAGCTCTACGAAGCCGTGCTTGAAGGCATCGTGTTGTTAGTGGTCATGCTGCTGTTGGCTCAGCGCAAGCGGCCGGACGGAGAGATGCTTGGGTGGCTGCTCACACTGTATGGCATCTTCCGGTTCGCGGTGGAGTTCGTGCGAGAGCCCGATGCACATCTGGGCGCGCTTCTTGGCCCCCTGTCGATGGGTCAGCTTCTGACAGTGCCGGTCCTGGTCGTTGGTGTGTTGCTGCTGGTGCGCACGCGGGCGCACAGCCGTGACGAGGAAGACATGCAGACCGGTGATTAGGGTTCACGGCAAGTGGTGCCCGGGGGCTTCCAGCACGGTGCTTCTCTGTCGAGACAGCGTATGCTTTCGCTTGGTGTGAGCGCTGCTGGTGGCTGGCACTGCGTGCAGAACATGCGCGGGAATGAGCCTACGAGGTCCTTGAGATCAGGATCGTCATAGGGGTTGGCACTGGGTTGTTCCACGATGTGCAACAGGTAGCATGGCATGATTCCACTGTAGTGGGTGGGAAACGGCTGCGCAACGCAGGTGCTGTCCTCATTGACCCTGGCTTCATCCCCGCCTATGCTTCGGCGCAGATATCAAGGAGGCCGCGTGAAAGAACTGTGGGCTAACCACAAGAAGACCATCCTCATCGTCACGGCGTGTGTTGTTGTCGCAGCGATTGCTGTTGCAGCTGTGATCATCTGGATGAGGATGAGACCTGCCGAGGAACCTGTAGAGGTCACATCGGCATGGCCCGTTGCCGAGCGTGAGCGTGCCGTCTCGAAGCCGCCAGAGCCCTTAAGGTGGCCGCTGACCGGCATCGATGTCGCGCCGGGCGAGTCACCGACTGACATCCGCGTGCTCTCGGTGAAGATTGAGAACTCACCGGCAGCGCGACCGCAGACGGGGCTTGATCAGGCTGACGTGGTGTACGAGACGCTCACCGAGGGAGGAATCAGCCGATTCAACGCGCTGTTCCACTCACATACACCTGATGAGGTGGGACCGGTGCGCAGCGCTCGGATGTCCGACACCCAGCTAGTGCCGCAGTACTCGGCCTTGTTCGCACACTCAGGCGGGAATACTGGTGTGCTGAACGCAGTGCGCGCTGCAGGGCTTCAGGTCGTCGACCACGCTGGAGCAGGGGCCGCATACCGCAGGGACTCCAGCCGGCCCGCGCCGCATAACCTCTACATGAATCCGACGCGTGCTCGCGAGATCGCGGTGTCGAAAGGATATCCCGCTACGCAGGAGATCAAAGGGCTGCAGTTCTCGCCGGTGGTGGATTCCACAACCGCCATATCGCAGGTGACAGTACCTTTCTCCAAAGCGAACTCGGTCAGATGGGACTACACCGAGCAGAGCAACTCGTATCTGCGCTTCAATAATGGAAGCCCGCACAAGGATCGGGCATCGGGTGAGCAGTACTCGGCGACCAATGTCGTGGTCATGTGGGCGCGCACCACCGCCACCGGGCCGCGCGGCATCGGGGGTACGACGCTCGAGATCGAACTGGTCGGTCAGGGCCGCGCCGCGGTCTTCCGGGACGGAGTGCGCATCGACTGCGAATGGCAGACCGACGGGAAAGCGCCGCCGGTATTTCGGGATGCCTCAGGAACGCTGGTGCGCCTCCACCCTGGCAACACGTGGTTCCAGGTGATCCCGCTCGACGTGAACATCAGCATGCAGTAACGCGAAGATCGACGGGTTGCGTTCGCCGAAGCGCGCTGCCGGGCCGTTCGGGTTGTCCGCCCGTTGCACGCACGAGTACAATCGAAGACCGTTCATTCCGGATGGACCGTGTGATCTGTCCGATCCCATCGCGAAGGAGTCTGGGACGTGAGTGATGAAACCAGGGAGACTGTCACTGTCCGCATGAAGACCGGCTTGGCCGACGGCCTCAAGGGCGGCGTCATCATGGATGTCGTCACTGCGGAACAGGCGAGAATCGCCGAGGACGCCGGTGCGGCCGCCGTCATGGCTCTCGAGCGGGTCCCCGCCGACATCCGCGTGGCGGGCGGAGTGGCGCGCATGGCAGACCCGACGATCGTGGAAGAGATTCTGGGTGCTGTGAGCATCCCGGTCATGGCGAAGTGCCGGATCGGACATTTCGTCGAGGCGCAGGTGCTGCAGAGCCTGGGCGTGCACTTCCTGGACGAATCCGAAGTGCTCACTCCGGCAGATGAGCAGTACCACGTGAACAAGTGGGATCTCAGGGTGCCTTTCGTGTGTGGCGCCCGGGATCTCGGTGAGGCACTGCGGCGAATCGCAGAGGGCGCTGCCATGATTCGCACAAAGGGCGAGCCTGGCACAGGAAACGTGGTTGAGGCAGTACGCCACATGCGCACGATGACCGATGGAATCGCGTGGGTGGCGAACTTGCGCCGCGAGCAGCTCTACGATGCTGCCAAGCAGCTCGGGGCCCCGTACGAGCTTGTGCGCTGGGTGCACGAGAACGCCAAGCTTCCCGTGGTGAACTTCTCGGCAGGAGGCATCGCCACACCGGCAGATGCGGCACTCATGATGCAGCTGGGATGTGATGGCGTGTTCGTCGGCAGCGGTATCTTCAAGAGCGGTGACCCTGTAAAGCGCGCACATGCCATCGTGGAGGCCACTAGGCACTTCGAGGATCCCGATACCATCGCACGAGTCTCACGCAACCTCGGCGAGGCCATGGTGGGCATCAACATCCCCGACATTCCCGCCACCGAGCGGATGCAGGAGCGGGGCTGGTAGCACGTAGCATCGTGGATGGCTGATGGCCGTGATGCCCTGATGCAGGCGGTCTTTGTCAGCATGCGTGGTAGTGTGGGTTTCGGCAGGAAAGAGGAGAGCGGATGGCGGGGCATTCCAAGTGGGCGACGACAAAGCACCGCAAGGCCGCGCAGGACAAGAAGCGCTCGGCGCTCTTCAGCAAGCTCTCTCGGATAATCACTGTTGCCGCCAAGACCGGCGGTGACCCCAATCCCGAGAACAACGCCTCCCTTGCTGCCGCGATTGCCAAGGCCAAGAGCTACTCACTCCCCAAGGACAAGATCGAAGCTGCGATCGCCAAGGCGTTTGGATCGGGCGATACCGCGGCCTTCGAGGAGGTCGTGTACGAAGGCTACGGGCCCGCGGGTGTTGCCATCTACGTCGAAGCGCTCACCGACAACCGCAACCGCACTGCCGCCGATGTGCGAAGTGCGTTCACGCGGGCGGGGGGCAACCTCGGCGCCACGGGGTCGGTGGCGTTTCAGTTCGAGCGCAAGGGTCAGGTGACTCTTGAGCTTGCAGGCTCCGCCGATGAGGACGAGCTCATGCTGGCGGTGGCCGAGGCTGGTGGCGAAGACCTGGAATCGACCGGTGAAGAATGGGTGGTCACCACGGGCCCAACCGATGCCATGCAGGTCAAGGGCGCACTGGAGGCCCAAGGCCTGCCGGTCAAAGGTGCCGAGCGCGTAATGGAGCCAGTCAACGAGACGATCGTGACACCACAAGACGCGAGCTAGGTGTTGAGACTCGTCGACCAGCTTGAGGAACAC
>JAVEVF010000062.1:0-10394 GCA_034005175.1 Coriobacteriia bacterium
GCAGTGGGTGCCGCTAGCCATCGCGATCGATCCTGACGGCACCATGAACGTGAGCGACCTGCTGAAGAGCCACCGGGTGCTCGCGTTTGACCCAGAGGGTACGTTCAAGTGGTCCTCGGGCACAACGGGTATCGCCGAGAGCGCCACGTCCGATCCGGGGTACTTCCAGTTCCCCAATGGCGTGAAAGCTCACGGGGACGAGATCTGGGTCGCGGACAGCAACAATCGCCGCATCAAGATACTCAACCCCAAGGGTGAACCCGTGCGTCTCATCCCCACTCAAGGACTGCCGAGAGGCTTTGACTTCATCACGCTCAGTAGCCGAGAGGACACGCCTTCCACGTATGCCACAGTCGCCGACACGCTCTCGCACGACGTGACC
Organism: Coriobacteriia bacterium; assembly: GCA_034005175.1. Lineage (GTDB taxonomy): Bacteria > Actinomycetota > Coriobacteriia > Anaerosomatales > SLCP01 > JAVEVF01. The sequence continues at coordinate 383 of JAVEVF010000062.1, forward strand.
TTCTGGTCCGAGGAGGGCGAGCGTGAACTCACGTTCGGGCAGCGCGGCGTGATGGAAGGCGAGTTCGCGTACCCCAACGATGTCGCCATCGGCAAGCGCAACCGCATCTTCGTCACCGACACCGCCAACGCGCGCGTGCAGGTCTGGGGCTGGCCCGAGGAGATCGCGCCGGTGCCCGCCATCAAGGTGCCGCCATACTGGATGTGGTGCTTGTCACCGCTCCTGCTCCTGCCGCTACTCGCGCTCTTCCGCCGCAAGAAGTTCTTCGCCACCGATGACTTCATCGACGTGATGATCGAAGGTGAGCTTGTGGAGCACATGACCAAGGGCAAGGGCCGCAAGTACTGGATGGTCATGCCCGAGACCTACGAGCGCTACCGCCACACTGAGATCGACGGCGTGAAGTTCCAGTACGTGCTGCACTCCGTGGAGCACTCCGACTCCGATGCTCGCGACATCATGGAGCGGTTGGAGGTCGACTACGACACCGCAGCCGTGCTCTCGGTGGCGCAGCGCGCCAAGGTGTTCTGCACACAAGACGCCGAGCTGCGCAAGCTCGCACGCGCGCTCGAGATCGAGGTCGTCGATCACGAGGAATACATCGAGCGCTACGGCAAGCACCGCAAGGATGGCAAGGGCAGTGAGGCCAGCTGATCGGGATCACGCCTGATCTGAAGATGTGTGGATTAGATGTTGATAATCCCCGCAAGAAGGGGTATACTCCGCGAGTGTAACAAAGGTTACGAGGTTCTTGTAACGTTGCGTGGCGCGTCTCACATGAGGTAGCGCACGGGATTGCGGCACCGTACCACGAGAGACCGGTATCTCTCAGATGAAGCCACGCCGCACAAGGGGTTAAGGGGCACGATGCCGGTTATCGGTCGGTGGGCTCCCATGAACGCCGAGGCGCGCGGTTCACGCGCGCCAGGTGGCTTTTCCGCCGCGCGCTGCCGCGCGCACTTCAACGCAGGTACCCGTCACGCATTCGCGTGCTCTCACTTTGTGTATCGGGACACCATGTCGAGGGGCGAGAAGGGGGGAAGTCACTAGCCCAGCGCGTGCGTGACGCGCGTTACGTTCCCTACCCATAACCGATTTGAATGAAAGGGGGCAAGGGGAACATGGCAGTAACCAGACGACAGTTCGTCGCCGGAATGGGCGCTCTGGCCGCAACAATGGGATTCAGCTCGGCGCAGGTCGCGAAGATCACCGAGGCGCTGGCGTACGGAAACCTCGAGGGCAAGCCCAAGGTCATTTGGGTTCACGGCGCTGAGTGCACTGGCTGTTCTGTCTCATTGCTCAGCCTGTACGAGGACGCTCGAGGCACGGCCATCCGGGGCACGGACATAACGACGCTCGCGGCACTGCAGCTGGCCGCACCGGGCGAGGATGTGCTGGGCGATATGCGTACGCTTCAGAACAACGGCTTCAACGTTGATCCTTCGGCATATGCGGTAAACGTTCAGGACGTCCTCGTGGACTGGATCGACCTGCAGTACCACGAAACCGTCATGACGATGGGTGGCGACCTCGCTTACCAGTCCCTCAAGGCCAACATGGACTACACTGGCGGCGACGATCCATTCGTGCTCGTGGTGGAAGGCGCTGTCCAGGACAAGGACCTTGCAGGAGCGTGGGGCAAGGCCAGTAGCCATCCATGGTGCTCCGTCGGCGCAAACGACGCAGGCACCGATGAGCTTTCCTTTGACGATGTCGTGCAAAGCCTTGCGGAGCGTGCAGACTGTGCGGCAGTCATAACCATCGGCCAGTGTGCAGCGTTCGGCGGCTATCCCGCCGCGGTTTCTCCGGAGTTTGTCAACGCGGTTGGCGCTCCCATCAATCCCGTCACTGGCCTGGCAGACGGTACCAGCGACAACATGGGTCGCCAGACCGGCGCCTTTGGCGTCTACGACTTCCTCGTCCATAAGGGAAGCGCGGCCGCTGACAAGGTCGTGAACGTGCCTGGGTGCCCGACGAACCCCTGGTGGTTCGTGCTCACCGTGGTGTGCTTGCTTGTCGACCTTCAGGCGACACTCGGCACCACCGACGTCACAGGTCCGCTCGGCATCCTCGGCGATGCAGCAGGCGGATTGCCCCAGATCGTCGGCGGAGTGGATCACTCGCGGCGTTTGCAGGCAGTCTACGGTACGCCGTTGCATGGGGCAGCGTGCGCGCGCTACAAGTACTGGACTAACGGTGTATTCGCCGAGAATCCTGGCGACCCGGGCTGCTTGCAGCTCATCGGCTGCAAGGGCCCCCACACCAACTCGACCTGTGGTGTGCACGGTTGGAACGGCCAGCAGCCCGAGAATCGGCGAGGGACGGCTTCCGTCGACTCCCACGGCGTTGCTGAATACGGCAAGAAGCAGGGTGGCAACTGCATCATGGCAGGCCACCCCTGCATGGGCTGCACTGAGCCCGGGTATCCTGACAAGTTCGTTCCGTTCGTTCTCCGATAAGACTGGAAGGAGGGAAGACACATGGGTTATCCAACACCTGTCACTAACGTAGTCGATCCGGTCTCACGCATCGAAGGCCACCTCGGCGTAGGCGTTAACGTCAGTGGCGGCGTCATCACAGAGGCCTACACTCACGGCAATATGTTCCGTGGCTTCGAGAACATCGTCATCGGCAGGGAGCCTAACGACCCCATCACTTACATGCAGCGTATCTGCGGCGTTTGACCTGTGCCACACGGCACGTGTGCCGCATTCGCCGCAGACGCGGTTTATGGCTACTCGCCAAGCTACATGACATGGGACACGGGGACGATGGGCGGTGCTTACGGCATCCCCGCGAAGGCTGTGCACCTGCGCAACCTAGCAGTCGCGTGTGACATGCTCATGTCAAGTGTCACGCACTTCCACCACCTGGCGGCGCCTAGCTACATTCAAGGCCCCGCTATGCCGCCGTGGACACCATGGTTCAATAACGCTGACTATCACTCGCTGCTGCAGAATCCAGGCGGGAACACAGCGTTGCCTACGAAGACCGAGGGGTTTGCAGATAACCTCTGGTCGGCGGTCATCGAGCAGTACATCAAGGCACTACGTATCCGTCGCTTGATCTTCGAGGCAAGCGCGCTGTTCATCGGCCGCGCACCCATGACCTCGAACATCGTTGCCGGTGGCGTCACCGTCGACCACTCCGACGCGCAGTTCGCGGCAAAGTGTGACACCTTCAAGAACATCATGGAGGAGGTCGCGGAGTTCATCGTCAAGGAGTACGTGCCCGTCGCTCTTGCCCTTGGTGCGCTGTATCAAGGCTACGACAACGGATACAACGGCGGTCAAGGCTGGGGCGGTGGCCTTGGCAACTACCTCTCATGGGGCGGCTATCCGCAGGTTGGTGGCGGTATCGCCATCAAGGGCGGCAAAGTCGACAACCTTGGGACACCTGATGTGTTCATGAGCGGACACTCTGATCTGACCACGGCAATCGGTCGGGTCAAGGATGGCTTGAAGGAATACATCACGTGGTCGCGCTACAAAGACGACCTCGACAACTTCGGTGACGACCACGGGGCCTATCCGGGCGCCGTCACCCGAACAGAGGTCGACCGCGAGGGCAACGCGGATGCCTACTCGTACCTCAAGGCACCGCGCTTCGATGGTCTAGCGCGCGAGGTCGGACCCATGGCTCGGATGTTCGTCAACGGTTGGTTCCAGGATGGAGTGGAACTGGCAACGAGCCTGGCCACATCAGGGCTCGGCGGCCTTGCCGGCTACGATGCCTATGTGAACAACGCGCATGGTGTGAACGGCCTCAAGCCGTCGATGATCGGCGCTAACCTCGCTGTCGCGCTCGTGCGCGATGGGCTGGCGACACTCACTACCGCCGGTGGCGTCGTGGATGCTGCTGCAATCGCGGGCCTCACGCAGGCGCAGATTGCTGCAGCGTACACCGATGACAACGTCATCACCGGTACTGTGGCGGACTGGGTGCTGGGCCTTACGGCCGGCAAGTCCACCATGGACCGGTTGCGTGCCCGCGCACTCGAGTCGCTCTTGCTCATCCAGAGAGTAGCTGGCCCTTACGGCGACTTCTCTGGTGGCTGGATCGATCAGGTCAAGGCGCTCGCTGGTCAGGCCACCTTCATCCCCAAGCCCACTCCGATGGGCGTGAGGTCAGGCTTCGGGTGCATCGAAGCACCGCGTGGTGCGCTCGCGCACTTCTCATCCATCGACAAGGGTAAGATCACCGCGTACCAGTGTGTGGTGCCCTACACTTGGAACGGCTCGCCGCGCTCCAATGCTGCTGGCAACGACCGTGGTGCTACCGAGGAAGCACTCATCGGTGTGCCGTTTGCCAACAATCCCACAGTGGTTGTCGGCCCGGGTATCGCCGCGAACACGTCGGCCGCTGGCGGCGTCGAAGTCCTGCGTGTGTGTCAGTCGTTCGACCCGTGCCTCGCGTGCGCGGTCCAATAACCCTGTGACAAGGAGGTGACAGAGTGAAAAGACTTAGCATTCTACTGGTTCTGAGCTGTGTGTTCGTGCTCGCGTTCAGCGGAGTCGCCTATGCGAACTTCGCGATTCACGGCGGGTACTCGCTCGATACCGACGCTTGCGCCGGCTGTCACAGGGCGCACACATCGTTCTCCGAGCTGAGGTGGAAGGATCGCTACGACCCAGACATCACGCACAGCGCGCTGCTGGTCTCATCGGCCGCGACGATGGAGGAGTTCTGCAACACGTGTCACGGTGAAGATGCGCCTGGCGCATCCACCAACGTCGTCGAGGGCATCTTCGACTCCGGCCCGTCCGGCGCCGAGGGTGTAGCGCCCGGCACTGTTGTCGATGGTGTGACCACCATCTACGAGACGAACTCCGAGTTCGGTGCGGGCCTCAACGGTGGTGGCTTTGCGAGCTTCGACGGCACGAGCACGACGTCAAACCACATGTCGGGCACGAACAACATGATGTGGGGCTATGGCTCATCGGTCGCACAAGCTGAGCGCACCGGTCTGACCTGCACGGATTGCCACGATGTCCACGGCACATCGAACTACCGGTTGCTGAAGGACTCGCTTAACGGCACGACTGTCGGCGGTTACCTGCCCGACGGTACGCCGCAGCCCTGGGTCATCTCGGCTGAGCAAGGCTTCCCTGCTGGTGGCTGGCTCAAGCACGAGGACGGCGCTGCCCAAATGGCGCTGTATCGCCCCAACTACACATCGCCTGAGTACGCGTACCGCCTGCCGCTGGCAGGCACGCAGCGGTCAATCTCCGGTTGGTGTGCTGGCTGCCACGAGCAGTACATCGAGCGGCAGAGCCCGTATGACTACGGGACGTACGAGGCCGTCGCTGGCGATCCTGCAGCTGGTGGCAACCGCCACCGTCACCCGATGAACGTCACGCTTGCTGCTGGTGTGGGACCCGACCGCTCGCTCATGGAGGAGGTCCGTCTCGACGACAACCTGCCTCTTGAGGCGCGGCCCGGTAGCCCCAACGATCGTGGTGACTGGGACTTCCAGGACTACATGGGTTGTCTGACCTGCCACCGTGCACACGGCACTTCGTCCACGATGACTGGTTGGGCAGAGGCCACCATCGAGCAGAACGCTGCGACCGGTACTTGGGGTCCAGTCATGGTTCCTGGCCGTGGTGGTGTTGAACCCACGACGGACAGCGCACTGCTCCGCCTCGACAACCGTGGTGTGTGCGAGCGCTGCCACAACAAGTAATGACTGCAAGCACGGTCTGAGGCTCATGTGAGCCACAGAGGTTGTGACGGCGGGCCCCGGGTCGTTCGATCCGGGGCCCGCTCGGCGCCCGAGCTGGGCTGTTCATGGTGTAAAATGACACCTGAGCTGCAGGGGCGCCGTGCCATCTAGCGACCAGAGAGCCGAACGGAGACGTGCATGACGCGAGATGAGGGACATCTGGCTGGTTGGGAGGGCTACCGCGCCATCGGGCTTGTTGCTAATCCCTTCCGGCTGCCGCCTAAGATGCACGCGGAACAAGCTGAGATACGGCTTACGACCCGCGCGCGAGCTATGAAGCTCCTTGCAGCCATAGAAGAGTCGCTTTCTGCTCAGCGTCTGCGGGCCATTCGCGTGTTCAAGCCCTCAGAGCTGCCTGCGTTCTACCCTCGCTCGGCCATCGCGGCTGTCCTTTACGAGCTTGGCTCAGAGAGCGAGACGGGGCTGCTTCCCGTATATGTGCAACTCGGCATGATGCGAAAGGGCCGCATCCGTGGCACGCTATCGTCCTTCGCTGAGATGATCGTGGCGCGGTCGATTGATGTCACGCTTGCGCGGTACACACATGCATGCGTCGCCGAGCCCGACGAGTCTATGCCTGAGTGGGCCGCCGTGGCCGCCCAGGATGTGGAAGCGCTCCTCGGCAGAGTGCAGGACGATCCCGAGGGCAGCGCTGCGGAGATCTTCGGCCCGCCGGTCGACGTACGCGAGGATGTCGAGGGCGGGCTCGTGGTGATCATGCGCGATTCGGGCCTGCGGCAGGCACACCAGCCTGCCGACCCCGTCGAAGACGACAGCAGCTCGGAGGAAGACGCACTCGACAGGCTTGATGCCATGGTGTCAACGGAGGACAGCGAGCCCGAAGCCGCCGCCGAATCGCCCGAGGAAGCCGCTGCGCGTCAGGCCGGCGAGGTGGCTGTATATGTCATCGCACACCTGAAGAAGCACAGCTCGCCAGTGATCGCGCGCGCGGTGCGCGCCTACGTGAAGAGTGGGACTGTGGCGATGGCACAGGAGCTCAAGATCACGCGCGCTCCACGAAAGACGCTTGGTGCGCTCGCACGGTTCGCGCGCATCAGCTTCCGCGCATCGGTCATCCTCTACGACGGTTTCGAAATATGGGATGAGGTCCCTGACGATCTACGCTCGCTTATCGTGAGCGGTCTTGCCGAGATCCGCCTCACGCTCGGCAACGACGGCATCATGATCATCGCCGGCTCCGATGTCGAGGCACCTGAGATCGATGACCAGTTCGCCTCCGCCATCCGAGTGGATTGGGTGATGCCTGAGCTGGAGCGCATGTCGGAGTTCGAGGTCGCCTACGAGCCCGCGCTGCTCAAGGAATGGCTCGGCGCAGCTACTATCGTCGGCTCTGACACCTCGGCGCTCTGGCAGCGTGTGGAGGCAGCGTGTGCGGAGAGCAAGACCATGGCCGCTGGCGCAGAGATTGCTGCTGAGGTGGTAGATGGCGCGGCAGCCGAGGCGCTCGGCGCATAGCGTGGTTCGCCGCCACGGTACGGGAGGGACGTGACGTTCATGCAACCGGCCCAAGAGCCCCAGGAATCGGAGGCCACCGGCGTCCGCGCACTGTTTGCCAAGAACTGGTTTCGGGTGCTCATCGTGGTCATGGCTGCTGCCATCGTCTTTGGCGCCTGGATGTTCGCCGAGCGCACGCAAGGTGACTCACCCGGTGACGAGGACGCGTTCGAGGTCACTCTCGATGACGAGTACGAGGAGGCGCGGCGTGCTGCCGAGCAAGGCGATACCGAGCACGCCATCGAGATCCTTGAGCGCATCTTAGCTGAGGAGCCTGCAGACGAGCGCGCTGCCGTGCTGCTGCGGCAGCTGCGAGACGAGCAAGCTGCGAGCGGAGCCGGCGGACAGGGTGGCGAGGCTCAGCCGCAACCCCCTGCTGGCGGAGAGCAGCCGCAAGAGCCTGCCGACGGAGGGCAGCCGCAAGAGCCAGCTGCGCCCGGGGAGCGACCCGTCGCTGACTCGGTGCTTGGGGCGCCGGTGGGCGACATTGCCACGCTGCTGCCGCAGGTCATCAAGGGCTGGCAGCGCGGTGCGCCTGTCGCCGATGACGTCTCTGCCACCGTGGCCTTCCTGTCGGCCGACTCTGGTGCCGTGGGCCGCACGCTCTACACGGTGCTTGACCGCGGCTCTGCAGACGGAGCCCGCGCGTTCATCGCGAACACGAGCAAGGTCGCGTACTCCAAGGACGGGGCGACCGTGCGCATCGGGCGTGAGGACGGCTACTTCGGTACGGATGGAAAGGACCTCGCGACCGCCGTGTTCACGCGCGGGCGTTTCGTGTTCGAGACTACCGTGACGGTTCAGGAGGGCGGTCCCGCCTCGGCAAAGGCAGCCACCATCGCGCTTGCCAAGGAATTCGAGGCCTCGCGCTAGACGAACGTATCAGTGTGAAGGATGAGGATGATGGCGCACAGCATGCCAAACCAGCCAACAGCTCAGCGCTTGCACACCACATGGGCATCACGGGCTCTCAGCGCGCTCATCGCCCTCGCCCTCGCGTTTCCCGCAGGGCTCATCGCACCGAGCGTGGCGCTTGCAGCACAGACGACCACGCGGGTGAGCGTGTCGAGCACCGGGTCGCAGGGAAACGACGAGAGCACCAAGCCTTATGTCTCGGCAAACGGGCGGTATGTGGTGTTCGCATCGAAGGCCACCAACCTCGTCAGTCCAGCACTTTCTGGGACCACCCAGCACATCTACTGGCACGACCGCGAGACCGGTGCCACCGAGCTTGTGAGCGTCTCCACGGGAGGTGTGAAGGCCGCAAGCTACTGCTCAAACCCCTCAGTGTCCGACGACGGACGCTACGTGGCGTTTGAGTCGCATGCCTCCAACCTGGTGGCCGGCGACACCGATGACTACATCGACGTGTTCGTGCGTGACCGAGTGGCGAAGACGACCGTGCGCGCGAGCGTGGCAAGCGGCTCCCCCGGTGCGCAGGCGAACTCCCACAGCGAGAACCCGGTCATCTCGGCAAACGGGCGTTATGTGGCGTTTGACAGCGCTGCCACCAACCTGGTGACAGATGACGGCAACAAGTGGAAGGATGTGTTCCTGCGCGACCTGCAGACCAACACCACCACGCGTGTGAGCATGGGCAACGGCAACCCCGGACAGCAGCCTGACGGCCACAGCAGCCACCCTGCCATCTCGGCCGATGGGCGCTACGTGGCGTTCCAGTCGAAGGCCAGCAATCTCGTAAGCGTAGCGGGCAACGCATACCAGCAGATCTACGTGCGAGACCGCACAGCTAACACCACCACGCGCTGCAGCGTGTCGGGGACCACACCTGGCAACAGCGACTCGCAAGAGCCGGTGATCTCGGGCAACGGGCTCGTGGTGGCGTTCGAGACCTTCGCCACCAACCTCGGCGGAGCCAACCCGGCAGCTGCGATGGATGTCATCGTGTGGGCAGGCGGGAGCGCCTCGCGCGTGAACCGCTCGTCGAGCGGGGCGCTTGGGAATGATGCGAGCTTGCGCCCGTCGCTTTCGCACGATGGACGCTACGTGGCTTATGACTCGGCCGCTACCAACCTTGTGGGCGGCGACACGAACGGCAAAGACGATGTGTTCGTGCGCGATCGCACCGCGAGTGAGACGACGCTTGTGAGCGTCTCCTCGGCAGGCGCGCAGGGAAACGGTTTCAGCACACATCCTTCGATCTCAGGCGACGGGCTTACCGTGGCGTATGACTCGCAGGCCACGAACCTTGTGGGCGGCGACACGAACGGCAAAGACGATGTCTTCGTGAGCCGAGCAGCGCGTGTGCCCACCGGCACCATCAAGATCAACGGCGGGGCGGCAGCCACCAACTCCGCGGCCGTGACCGTCAACCACACGGTGGACTGGAAGGGCGTGAGCGGCCCAGGCCAGATGCGCCATACCGTGGACGGCGGAGCGACCTGGGTGGGCGGGGGTGATGGCTGGGTCATCTACTCGCCTACGCGCGCGCTCGCGCTGCCCGCCGGTGACGGCGCCAAGACCGTGCGTGTGGAGTTCATGGACGGCGAAGGGTCGGTGTCGGTCGAGAGTATCGCGGCGTCCATCATTCTCGACACCACCAAGCCCACCGGCAGCATCTCGCTTAACGGCGGAGCCACCTCGACCGCGAGCACCGCAGTCACGCTTGGGTCAGCCATGAACTTCGCGGTGGCTGGTCCGCCTGCCACGGAGGCGATGCGCGTGTCTGTAGACGGCGGGGCGACGTGGAGCGCCTGGGGGTCGTATGCAGCGAGCAAGCCGCTTGCGCTGGGTTAAGGCGAGGGCACCTAG
>JAVEVF010000063.1:0-10380 GCA_034005175.1 Coriobacteriia bacterium
TTCCAGACCGGGTGCTGACCGAAGAACTCTCGGGCTTCGAATCAAGGGGCTGAACCGCGAGCTTGCCGCGCTGGTCGAACCTCTGGCGGAGGAGCTGCGTGAACGCAAGGCCGCGCTTGAGCTTCAGCTCAGCGACGTTGAGGTGCTCACGGATCGCACATACCCATTCTGCCTGTGGAGCCCTGATGAAGTGGCAGACAAGATTCGGTAGGCTGGCGCGCTAGTCGTTGCGTGTTAGAATATCGCCACCCTACGGGGGTGTCGGCTTCATCGGAGAAAGGAATGAGGATGGCTAAGCCCGTCGTCGACCCCGACCTGTGCACCGCATGTGGCATCTGCGTAGACGAGTGCCCTGAGAGCTGTTACGACCTCGAGGACGTCGCTGTGCTCGCGCGACCAGATGACTGTACCGAGTGCGGTATCTGTGTCGATTCGTGCCCTAGTGAAGCGATCTCGATGTAGCATCGCCCCGCATGCACGAACCAAAGGCCGGCCCCATTCAGAGGTCGGCCTTCGTGTGTCTAGAGGTCGTCAGCCCCTCGGCCCACTGTTGTCCTCGATGTAGAGTCTGGGTTCTCGACCACGTATCAGCCCAACAAAGCGATTGTGGTGCCGGAGGTACACGAGACCTCCGAGTATGACTACGAATGCTGTGTCAGGCTTGGCGGTGACGAGTGCGTATACCGGGAGCGACAGTGCGGCACCTACCTGGCCTGCCATCATGTAGCGCGTGAGTGCTATCAGTGCGAGTCCGACCCCGAGGACGACGAGGAAGTACGTCCAGTTGTAGGCCAGCAGCGCCCCGCCTCCCGTGGCGAGCCCCTTTCCGCCCAACCACCGGCGCTTGGAGAGAGAAAGCCACAGTGAGTAGTTGTGCCCCACCACTGCTCCCAGAACGACTGCCTGAGGCCCGAAAAGCGCAGCAGCGGCATATGGAGCTGCAACCGAACTCCAGGCCGCCCCGCCCGCAGGGAGGGCGGAGTCGATGAACATGAGTGGCACTGTCATCGCGACGACAGTGGGCAGGAACCCCTTGAAGGCGTCCGCGAGCATGGCAACGACGAACCAGCTCCACGACCCTGTCGTGCGGCGTACGTTCATGGCACCCACATTGCCCGTGCCGTGCTGTGTTATGTCTTCACCTGAGACTGCTCTCACGATGATGTAGGCGAACGGTATCGAGCCGATGAGGTACCCAGCGAGGGCCAAGACACCGAGTGGCCACAGCAAGTCCGGCAGGTACTGGGTGCCAGCTTCTTTGATGAACGAAGCAAGCGGCATGCGCATGTCGATGCTCTGTTGGACGAGGGAGAACAGGCTCATGGGTGTCACTTCCTGGGCACAATGACGTCAAGCGCGCTCGGGAGTATGGAGATGTCGTACGTGGAGGCAAGGACGACCTCGCCATCCATCTGCCCCTCAAGCGACGCAGGTGACTCGATGTGTATGGACCGGTGGCGCTCGATAGTGATAGGCCGCATCCACCCGTGATGGCCAAAGACCAGGAAGGGGATCCGCACAAGCGCGCTCGGCAGACTGATCTTGTCGATGGTGCAGACATCAAAGACGCCGTCGTCTGCTCGTGCTCCGGGGGTGATCTTGAATCCACCGCCATACGTGGGACCATTAGTGACTGCGACAAGGAGCACATCGCGCTCGACAGGCGCGCCCCCATCGATGCTCATCGTCATCGGATGGGTCCGATAATCGCGGAAGAGCACGCTCATGAGCGCTCTCATGTACAAGGGGATGCCTGACCAACCAGTCTCGGCTTTAAGCTCGATAGCCTTCGCAGTGACACGGGCGTCAAGCCCCACTGCCACCGAGTTGGCGAAGTACGTGTCATTCACCAAGCCCACATCAACTGTGGCGCGCTGGCCGTTGATGAGCTGTCGTGCTGCCGTGGCGAGATCGGTCGAGATGCCGAGCGTGCGGCGATAGTCGTTTCCTGACCCGGTGGGAAGCAGAGCCAGCGCAGGTCGTCGTCCAGGCTCGCGCGCCATGATGCCGTTCAAGACCTCGTGAACCGTGCCGTCACCGCCCATCGCAACCACGGTCTGGTACCCATCGGCCTGACGTATCGCCTGAATGGCATGGCCTGGACACTCAGTGACGAGCAGCTCGTAGTCCACATGGCCGTCGAGTAGCTTCGAAACCATAGGAATGAGATCACGGGTGACGCCGTGGCGTGCGGCAGGATTGACGATGACCAGCGTCTTTCCGAGCACTCTTAGCCTCCCTACACCATGCGTTTCGGTTCTGGTGACGCTGCTGCTGGTGTGATAGAGTGCGGTGCGCTTGCCCTCGTAGCTCAGTGGATAGAGCGTCTGCCTCCGGAGCAGAAGGCCACAGGTTCGAATCCTGTCGAGGGCGCCATGCACACCTCAAGCGCGGCCCGGCGTTGTGCCGAGCCGCGCTTGTCTGCCTCTACGACTCTTTCTTTTCTCTGGCCTCCTCAACGACCTTCTTCGCCAGGTCGAATGGCACGTCGGCATACTCGTCGATAGTGATGGTGTATGTGCCAGTGCCGCTCGTGATGGAGCGAAGGTGCGGTGAGTAGTGCACTACCTCGGCGTAAGGAACCTGCGCTTTGATGGTCTGGATGCCCGCCTCTGGTGAGTCCATCCCAAGGATGCGCCCGCGCATGGAGCTGATGTCTCCCATCACTGCACCGGCATGCTCATCAGGCACCTCGATCTCAAGCGTGGCGATGGGCTCGAGAAGCGTGATATCGGCCTTCTCGGCAGCGGCGCGAAACGCGATGCGAGCTGCAGTCTTGAACGCGATCTCGGAGCTGTCAACCGAGTGATACGAGCCGTCGAACACCGCGGCTTTGACGTCCACGACCGGATAGCCCGCGAGCACGCCTTGGGCCATCGTGTCCTGGACGCCCTTGTCCACCGCAGGGATGAACTGCCGAGGGATTCTCCCGCCCACGATCTCGTCCACGAACTCATAACCCTTGCCCGGGTTGGGCTCCAACCGCAGCCAGCAGTCTCCGAACTGTCCGGATCCACCGGTCTGCTTCTTGTGCCGGCCCTGGGCGCTTGCGGTCTTGCGGATGGTCTCGCGGTACGGGATGCGGATGTCGGTCGTCTCTGTCTCAACATGGTAGCGGTCACGCAGATGTGCGAGCGCGACCTCGATCTGAACGTCGCCGAGACCCGAGAGAACGGTCTGGTGAGTCTCATCGTCCCTGATGAGATGCAGCGTCGGCTCCTCTTCGACAAGCTTGTTGATCGCGGTACCGAGTTTGTCCTCATCGGCCTTGGTCTTGGCTTGGATGGCGACCGGGTACAGAGGTTCAGGCAACGGGAGGGGTGCGAACGTCACCGACCCGTTAGCGGACAGCGTGTCACCGGTGATGGAGTCGGCGAGCTTGGGCAGCACCGCGATGTCGCCCGCGGGCACTGCATCCACGTCGCTCGCTTCCTTGCCCACGATCTTGTAGACACGCCCGATCCGCTCCTTGCGCCCGGTCCGCGAGTTCACGAGCTCGCTGTTGGGTGTGAGCGTGCCCGATACGACCTTCACGTAGTTGAGGCGTCCGATATAGGGGTCTGAGACAGTCTTGAACACGAGGGCCGATGTCCCGCCTTCGACCGAGATCTCCTGGCCGGCGCCATCCACGGTCGCGATGGGGCCGTGTGCGGTGGGCTGGGGGAAGAAGGAGACGATTGCATCGAGCAGGTCCTCGACGCCGTGCAGAGCAATGGCGGAAGCGACGAACACAGGAATGAAGATGCCCTGGTAGATAGCCTTGCCGAGAACAGCCTCCAGCTCGTCTTGCGTGAGCCGCTCGCCTTCGAGGAGGTACTTCTCCATCATGGCGTCATCGGCCTCCGCCACAAGCTCGGTGAGCTTGTCGCGAGCAGACTCGGCAATGGCCTTGTACTCCTCGGGAATCTCGCTGACTTCCTCAGCGGATCCCTCATGGTGGTAGGCCTTCATACGGATGATGTCGATCACGCCGCGGAAGTCAGACTCCGCACCCATGGGTATCTGGACAGCGCCGACCCTGTGCCCGAACTTCTCCTCAAGCGCGGCCATGACCGCGTCGAAGTCCGCGTTTTCCTTGTCCATACGGTTGATGATGATGGCGCGCGCGATGTCCATCTGGTCTGCGACGCGCCACAGCCGCTCCGTCTGGACCTGCGGTCCCGCGATAGCATCGACGACGAACAGCGCCATCTCGGCCGCCACCATGCCTGCGACGGCGTCGCCGAGGAAGTCGGCGTAGCCAGGGGTGTCGATGATGTTGATCTTGACGCCCTCATGAACCACGGGGGCCAATGCGAGGCTGATGGAGCTTCTCCGGCGAATCTCCTCGGGGTCGTAATCGAGGTTGGAGTGCTCTTCATCCACGCTGCCAAGCCGGTGCGTCACTCCAGCGACATTGAGGATCGCCTCGGCAAGCGAGGTCTTTCCCGATCCCCCGTGGCCGACCAACACGACGTTTCTGACCTTGTCAGTTGCGGGCGCGCCCAAGTGCATCTCCTCCTTGGTCAAGAGAGTCTCGGAATGAGAATCTGTCTATCTGAACCGCGGTGGTGCGCGGCTGCGTCCTGGGTGACAGCATACCCTTTATGTGCTCATGATGAGACTGCTAGAATGCAGACGGCGGCCGGACGATTTCGGAAACGCCTTCAAGACTCCCGGCGAGAGGACGCACTGACGAATGCGCGCAGCCTTCACGGTACTTCTGCCTGTTGCTTTGGCTATCCTGCTCGTTGGCGCGGTCGTTGCACTCCCGGGGTGCTCTGAACCCGCTGGCGGCATATCAGAAACACCAGCCGACACGTCAGCTGCGCCTGACGATCCAATCGCGAACGAACCTGAGGAGGAAGCCTTGTACACAGCCGCGTACACCCCTGACGGCAACGAGGTCGCAGTCATCACGACCTCGAAAGGCGTGATCAAGTTCGAGTTCTATCCCAAAGATGCTCCCAACACCGTGGCAGCGTTCATCGAGCGTGCCGAAGAGGGCTTTTATGATGGAACGAAGTTCCACCGCGTGGAGCCCGGCTTCGTGATCCAGGGCGGAGATCCGCTTTCTAAGACCGATGACCCCATGGTTGGAACGGGCGGCCCAGGTTACCGGCTTGCTGCGGAGTTCAATGATCGCAGCCACCTGGACGGCACTGTGGCGATGGCGCGCGCGCAAGACCCCGACTCGGCTGGCTCGCAGTTCTACATCTGTCTT
Organism: Coriobacteriia bacterium; assembly: GCA_034005175.1. Lineage (GTDB taxonomy): Bacteria > Actinomycetota > Coriobacteriia > Anaerosomatales > SLCP01 > JAVEVF01. Next base: position 5,204 of record JAVEVF010000063.1, read on the forward strand.
GGGCCTCAGCAGTTCCTCGATAAGCAGTACACTGTCTTTGGCCAAGTGACCGAGGGCATGGATGTCGTACGGGCTATTACTGCGGGGGATGTCATGGAGTCCGTACGCATCGAGCGTTCCGAGTAGACGGGATAACCGTGGATCAAGCTCGGTTCGAAGAGGGGCAGGCAGCTTACGCGGCTAAGGACTATCGCTTGGCGGCGAAACTGTATCTGTCGGCGGCCAGCAGGGGCGAGGGGAGCGGCCAGGCGTACCACCAGGCCGGCAACGCCTTAATGAGGCTCCGACGTTACTCCGATGCAGTCACCGTGTACCGGCAAGCGCTCAATGACGAGAGCTACGACAAGCGAAGTGCCATCTTCGCCAATCTCGGTTCAGCATATGTCGCCATGGGCGAGTACGCTGAAGCCGTGCGCGTGTATGACGCCGCGCTTGAAGACGTCGGCTACGCTGCGCAGTATCGAGCGCTTCACGGAAAGGCCGGCGCACTGCTGGAAATGGGACGCGTCGAGGATGCTGCACTGGCGTACCGGCAAGCCGCACTTGATGCCGACAACCCCGATCCAGGCAAGGCGCTCAACAATCTGGGGTTGTGTTTCATGGCAATGGACCGGCCTACCGATGCCGTTGAGGCATACCGGGCGGCCCTGGGTTTCGACTCATACTCTGGCAGAGGCCGCGCCCTGGCCAACCTCGGAATGGCATATCACGTCATCGGGCGCCATGATGATGCGGTGAAGTCCTTCGAGAAGGCGACGGAGCTGCACAGTCATGAGCTGTCGGACCGTGCTCGTCTTGCGTATGCGACGAGCCGAAGACATATCACCGCGCCTCTAGAGCGTGAGGTCATCGAAGGGTGGAGCACCGGTGAGATGGCGCCAGTGATCGAGCCGGTCGTGGTGGCGCAGGAAGACACCAGCCCCGGACTGGCAGCGCCCGACGCCACCAGCTGTATGCCACATCCCAACGGCGAGGACGTGGACAGCTTCTTTGCGATGACCGAGCAGGAGATGCGCGTACGCGATCGTGAGGCGCGCCGTACAGAGCGCGAGGCACGGCGTGGGTCTCGTCGACCCTGGGCGACGGTGGGCGTTGTGGTTGCGAGTGTCGCCGTCATCGCCGCTCTTCTCGTAGCGTTGTTCATGTGGGGCGTCGGCTACCCCACACAGCGGATGACCGTATCGGGCATGCTCAAGGCTCGCTCAGCTGGTGGCCCCGTCGCTACATATTGGGTGGCGGTGCCGACCACCGATATCGATAAGGAGATGGCTAAGCTCCCGCCGATGACGGACTTCGTGATCGAGAGTCTGGATCGGTCGCCGCGCACATCGCTTGTAGTTGTGACAGTCACACCGCAGAGTGGCTCGCCGCTCAGCTATCAGATTAGTCTGGCGCGCGAGGGTGTGGGCTGGAAGGTCACGGGTGTCGAGAACGACTGGCGCTCGACGGGTGGGGGCTCGTAGACCATACTGCGGAGCCATATCGGCAAGACGTCCCAGTCAGGGGCTTCATCTGTTGACGGAGGGAAACACGTGGTTCAGAGGACCTACATCATGATCAAGCCGGATGCGGTCGCACGAGGGCTCGTGGGCGCGATCGTGAGCCGTTTCGAGACATGTGGTCTTACCATCGAGCGTATGGAACACGGCCGTGTCTCGCCCGACGAGGCTGCGGCGAACTACGCCGAGCATGAGGGCAAGCCGTTCTATCCCGGTCTGATCGAGTACATCACCTCAGGTTCCGTGGTAAAGATGGTGCTCAGTGGCCCGGAAGCCGTTGTCGTGTGTCGCAAGCTCATGGGTGCGACGAACCCCCGAGATGCGGCGCCGGGTACCATCCGAGGCGACTTCGGGCTTACGCTTGACGCCAACATCGTGCATGGTAGCGATTCTCCCGAATCTGCCGAGCGCGAGATCAGCATATTCTTCGGCGACTAGAGCCTGCGCGCCCGGCAAGGGACTCATCCGCGCGCATAGCAGGCTCGTGAGCCGTCCAGAGGGGTGTATTACACGCGGGGGAATGCAGGATTCGGGTGACTGTCAGTCGAACCACTGATTCATCGCGTGTGGCGGCGAGGAGAGGACGACAGCACGTGCTGAGGCGCGCGTTTCGAGGCGGGGTACACCCCGCGGGCCGCAAGGAGAAGACGAACCAGTGCCCGATCGAAAGGGCACCGCTTGCCGCTGAGCTCGCTGTGCCGCTCTCGCAGCACCTCGGAGCACCCTGCTCTGCGCTCGTGGAGAAGGGCGAGAGAGTCCGGCGCGGACAGCTTATCGGCGACGTCGACGCTCCCATAAGCGCGCCTGTGCACTCGCCTGTTGATGGTGAGGTCGTTGCTGTCGAGCCCGTGCTGCTGGCGTCGGGGTTGAGACACCATGCGGTGCGCATCGTCCCTGATCCCGAGCAAGACTATGATAGGTTCGTATCTCTCACAAGAGGCGAGGATTCGGTGTCTGAGCGCGTTCGCGCTGCAGGCGTCGTTGGCATGGGTGGCGCGGGATTTCCTACATCGGTGAAGTTGCAGCCGCCCAAGGGCATGCCTATCCGCACCCTTGTCATCAACGGGTGCGAGTGCGAACCGTACCTGACGTGCGACCATCGCCTCATGCTCGAACATGCTGACCGCATCGTACGCGGCGCTCGGCTCATCGCTCGTGCGGCTGGCGCAGCACGAATCGTCATCGGTATCGAGGACAACAAGAGTGACGCGGTCGCGTCGCTGGAGAAGGCGGCTTCGGCTTCCGGTAGTGAGATTGAGATAGCGGTGCTGCCGACACGATACCCGCAAGGGGCTGAAAAGCAGCTCATTTGGGCCGTGACACACGCCGAGGTCCCGCATGGCAAGCTTCCCGCAGCAGCTGGAGTGCTCGTCCAGAATGTGGCCACTGCGGCGGCGGTGGCTGATGCCATCGACGAGGGCAAGCCGCTTGTCGAGCGGGTGGTGACTGTCACCGGCAACGTGCGGCGCCCCGGCAACTTCCTCACCGTGCTTGGGACGCCGGTGTCTTCACTCATCGAAGCTGCTGGTGGGTTCTCCGGCGAGCTCGGCAGGGTGGTAGCAGGCGGGCCGATGACCGGTATGGCGCTGGCAGATCTCTCTGTGCCCGTTGTGAAGGGAATGGGTGGCGTCGTGGTCATTGACCCTTCTGATGCTGCTCCTGCGGTCCTCGGTGATCAGCCCTGCATCCGATGCGGCCGATGTTCCGATGCTTGTCCGATGATGCTTGAGCCGTATGCCATCGGCATCTACTCGAACCGCAGAGACTGGGATGCGACGGGCCGCTACCACGCGCTGGACTGCATCGAATGCGGGTGTTGCAGTTTCGTGTGTCCCACACGGCGCCCTCTTGTTCAGCTGATCCAAGGAGCTAAGCGAGCTCTTCTGCAGCAAGGGGTCTCACCGTGAGCGCGACCGCCGAGCACGCGCGCATGCAGGTGGGTCCCGCACCGCACGTGGTGGCGCGCGAGAATGTCACCCACATCATGGGCTGGGTGATAGCAGCACTCCTTCCCGCCACGGTGTGGGCGGTATGGAACATGGGGATGGTGGCAATCATCCTGCTGGCAGCGTGCATCGGGTCCTCGGTAGCCACCGAGTGGGTTTGGAACCGAATCGCCCGCCGGCCGCAAACGCTTCGCGATGGTAGCGCGCTTGTCACCGGTCTTCTGCTCGCGCTTGCTCTCCCGCCGCGCACGCCGTGGTGGATGGGCGTGGCGGGTGGCATCGTTGCGATAGCCCTTGCCAAGATGCTCTTTGGTGGGCTTGGTTGGAACCTCTTTAACCCAGCGCTTGTCGGCCGAGCAGTGCTCACAGTCTCGTGGGCAGGCGTGCTCGGCGAGGCCAAGCCGTACCCAGGTGGCTGGTTCCACGCGCTGGATGTGCCCGCGACTGGCGGGCTGGATGCGATCAGCGGGGCTACGCGCCTCGCAGTGGCCTCGGCGAATCGCCTTGCGGCGGGTGGCTACGGAATCGATCTGTCTGCATACTACCAACCGCTATTGTTGCGAAATCTGGAAGGCTCTCTCGGCGAGGTGTCGGGTCTGCTGTTGTTACTTGGCGGGTTGGTGTTGGTTGCCAAGCGTATCATCGACTGGCGTATCCCTGCCGCCTACATCGCCACCGTGGCTGTGCTCTCGTGGGCCTTCGGTTCGGACCCGCTGTTCAACGTACTCGCTGGTGGCGTCTTGCTTGGTGCGATCTTCATGGCCACAGACCCGGTGACCTCACCGATGACGCGTGCGGGGCGCCTTGTCTTCGGTTGTGGGTGCGGTGTCTTCAACACCGTTGTGCGGTTCTTCGGCCCTATGCCCGAGGCCACCACCTTCGCGATTCTCTTCATGAACGGACTGGTGCCCTTCATCGACCGCGGCTTTTCGCCGCGGACCTTCGGGTGGGCGAAGCGTCGTGGCTAGACGTGCTGCATCAACGCCGCTGAACATGGTGGCGACCGTGCTGGTGACATGCATCGTTGCTGCCGGCGCGCTCACCCTCACCTATGAGGTGACGCGAGAGCGCATCATCGAGCAAGAGCGCGCCGCGGAACGTGCGGCTCTGCAAGCGGTCGCGCCGGAGGCCACGGAGTTCGAACAGGCGGACGAGCTGCTTGAGCCTGCTATCACCGCAGTCGACAAGGTCCCCGTCCAGGCGGTGTTCCGAGCATTTGGCGCAGATGGCACTCAGATCGGTTGGAACGTGAGGGTCGCACCACGAGGGTATGCCGGCCCGGTGACTATGGTTGTGGGATTGGATAGATTCGGGACAGTGCTGGGTGTCAGTATCATCACAATGAACGAGACACCAGGTCTTGGCACCAAGATCGTGGCGCTTCCCGGTTGGATCGATCAGTTTGCAGGCTGGGAGAGCACGACGCTGGATTCGTCGCTCAAGAGCTTTGACGCCATCGCGGGAGCCACACGGTCCTCCAGTGCCGTGCGCAATGGAGTCGCTGCTGCGTGTCAGGTCTACAACGAGGTTCTTGCGACGCAAGAGGGGGAGGCGAGCGGGTCGTGAAGGAGTGGTTCAGCGTCTTCCGGCGTGGCTTCGCGATAGAGAACCCGCTCACAGTGCTCATGATAGGCCTGTGCGCGACGCTCGCGGTTTCCACCAAGGTCGAGGGTGCTTTCTTCATGGGCGTGGCTGTGGTGTTCGTGCTGGCGATGTCTAACGTCATTATCTC
>JAVEVF010000064.1:0-10367 GCA_034005175.1 Coriobacteriia bacterium
TCACGCAGGCCGAACAGCAGATGCACGCGCGCGACTGCTCCATCTCGCCCTCCGCGTCCGCACATCTGATTGAACTCGATGTCGTTGAAGGGCAGATGGTACAGGACCACATGTCGCACGTCGGGGATGTTCACACCTTCGCCGAACGCACTTGTCGCCACTACCACGCTCAGCTCACCGGCCCTGAACGCACGCTCCACCGCGTGGCGCGCCGAACGCGCAAGGCCGCCGTTGTAGAAAGCCACACCCATGGCGATCGCAGGCGCCTTCTTGCGAAGCATGCGTGCGAGGCGCACGGACTGTTCGCGGGAGTTCACGTACACGATGACCTTCTCGCCGCGCGAGGCAAGCGACGCCAGGTACGCATCCTTGTCCGAAAGGCCTCGGCGGTCCTCGACAAGCAGGTTCTCTCGCACCGTCGGATCGGTCACTACCGACGTGATACCCAGCGAGGAGATGATGGCATCTGAGACAGCATCGCCCGCCGTGGCTGTCACCGCAAGGACAGACACCTCCCCGAGCACGGCGAAGGCCTCGCCAAGCTGCGTATAGGCGGGCCGATGTCCCGCGCGAGCCGTGCCGACGTGGTGCGCCTCGTCCACAACCGCGAACCGGATGCGGCCCGTCGCCGCGAACCTCTGCGCGTGGAAGGCCAGGAACTCCGGCGTAGTGAGCACGATATCGACTGCACCGCCGCGCAGTGCGGCAAACACCTCATCTCGCGCTGCTGGGGATGACTCGCCGGTAAGCGTGCGCACACCTATCCCGACTCGTGCCATGGCTTCTTCGAGGTGAAACGCCTGATCCGCGACGAGTGCGCGCAAAGGAAACACGAAGACGGATGCACCGCCCTCACGCAGCGAGGTGCGGGCGGCATGCAGGTGAAATATGAGCGATTTGCCGCGGCCGGTAGCCATCACCGTCAAGCACCGTTTCCCTGCTGCCAGCTCATCGAGTGCGCGTTGCTGAGCGTCATGCAGGCTGCCCCCACCGAGGAACTCGCGCACCAGCTCACGATCGGCAGCATCAGGCGGCAGGGCCGCGAGTTCCTCGCGCCTGCGGGCTGCCATCTCCTGCGCGATGGTCCCGTTGGCGCCCGGGCGACGCATCACCAAGATGTTCACTCCGAATGCCCCGCTGCCCGCACCGCCCGTGACATCCACGACTTCGATGTCGTATTCCACACCCGCGTCAAGGACAGGGGCAAGTACGCCCGCGAGCCTGCGGTTAAAGAAACCGACATGCGTCCCGAACGGGTCGTGAAGCGCGATGGCGTTTGGGTCGTGAGGGTTGTCTGGTTCACGGACGGCGCGCAACGCCATCCCTGCCATGAGTTGCTCGACGACCTCCTGGCGCCCCTCGAACGTCACTCCGACGAGCTTGGTGTGAAACGACTCCGCCTCCTCGATACCGACGTATTCCTCCCGCGCGAGGATCTCATCCGCACGAGCGAAGAGGTCCTCGACGAATTCGGCGGCGGGTGAGTAACCCTCGTGCTCGTGCATGGCGACGTCTCGCACCAGCATCTGCACACGCTTGCGGCCACGCCACTCATCAGCCTGGACTTCGAAGGCGAGGTCTACGGCTGCATCATGATCTGCCAGACGGTCGATATCCGCGCAGCGAAAGGCGATCGCAGACACAGAGTCTGTACCATCATATGCCGAGAACCGCAGGTGATCCGATGAAGCACCCACACGCTCTCGGCCAGACATGAACACGCCACCTACACAAAACACCGGGCGGGGGTTTCCCGAGCCAAACGGCTCAAGCGCGGAGACCTCCGCCGCGAGGTCAAGACCCACCTCTCGGAGGGCTATCTCCGCATCGGCATGGCGTTCGATCACGAACTGCTCGGCAGGAAGGCCGGCCAGGTGCGCAAGGAACCGCTCGCGAAACTCACCGATGCGTTCAACATCCATGGTAAGCCCCACGGCAGCCTTGTGCCCTCCGAAGCGCACGAGCATGTCTTCTGCCGAGGACACCGCTGCATGAAGGTCGACCGACCCTGCCGAGCGGCCCGAGCCTTTCGCGTAACCGCCTTCTATCGCAAGAAGCACCACCGGCACGCCGAACCTGCGGGCGAGCCTCGAAGCCACGATGCCTTTGACTCCCTCGTGCCAACCCTCGCCCGCCAGCACGAGGCCGCGGTCGCCGGGGGAGAACATCCGCTCGGCAAGAGCCGTCGCAGCGTTGGCGAGATCCTGCTCGATGGCCTGCCGAGCGCGGTTGTGTGCGTCAAGCTCGCGCGCGAGGCTCTCCGCACGCAAGGGGTCATCGGTCATGAGCAGCTCGAGGGCTACCTCGGGATCGGCCATCCGCCCTGCGGCATTGAGGCGCGGGGCGAGCTGGTACGCTATCGCGTCAGAGGTAAGCGTCTGCAGATCGGTGGAGGCTACCGCCGCCAGCGCTGAGATGCCCGCCCGCGCTCCCTGGCGTGTGCGTGCGAGGCCATCGGCGACAAGCGCGCGATTCTCCCCGAACAGCGGCACCATGTCCGCCACCGTCCCCAGCATCGCAAGGTCCGTGAACTCCCGCCATACGTGATCGAGGCCAAGCAAGTCCCCAACGGCCTGGACGAGCTTGAGCGCGACCCCCGCTCCGGCGAGGTCACACGAACCGCACGCGGGGTCGAGTTTGGGATTGGCGACAGCCACATCAACCGGCACAGCCTCCCCGGGCTCATGGTGATCGGTTACAACCACATCGATGCCCGCCGCCTTAAGCTCGGCGACTTCTTGCGCAGAAGACACGCCACAGTCCACGGTGATGACGAGCGAAGGCGCTCGTCGCATCAACCGCTCAACCGATTGAGCGGTAAGCCCGTATCCTTCTCGAAACCGGTGTGGCACCGTGGCAGTCACCTCTGCACCCAGCGCGCCAAGCCCGCGTGCGGCGACGGCCGCAGACGAGATCCCATCGAGGTCGAAGTCGCCGAATACGACGATGCGCTCACCCTCACGCACCGCACGCGCTACACGCTTAGCCGCCTGCATCATTCCAGGAATGTGCAGGGGATCATCCCAATCACGAGCAAGGTCGGGCTTCAGAAAGCGCCACGCATCCTCACCATCGGTGATATGGCGCGCGACGAGGATGCGCGCAACGATAGGTGAGAGTCCCGTGGCATGCACAAGCGCTGCCACCGCGCTCTCGTCAACGCCTGCAGGCGCGAACGCTCGCGCTCGGCATCCTTGCACATGAGTCGATAGGGTCATCTCAGCATCCTAGCAGGGAGGGCCGACACATTCGTGCCAGCCCTCCACAACGATCACAGACAACGAGGCATGTATCACGCCGGTCCGTATCTCTTTGCGAGCGCACGGAATTTCGGCTCGCGCTCCTTCCAGGCGACGTACAGCGGCGTAGCCACTGCAACCGAGGAGTACACACCCAGCACCATGCCGATGACGAGCGCGAACGCGAAGTCCGCAAGGGTCGGCCCGCCGAACAGCAACAGCATGATTGGCGGGATGATCGATGTGATAGAAGTGTTGAGCGAGCGCACGATCACCTGGTTCAGGGAGCGGTTAGCCATGGCGGTGAAGGTGCTCTTGGTGAGGCCTTTGGCGTTCTCCCGGATGCGGTGGAACACGACGATGGTGTCATAGAGCGAGTAACCGAGGATCGTCAGCAGAGCCGCGATGGTGTTAGGGGTGACCTCACGCCCCACCAGTGCGTATACGCCGAGCACGATGAGAACGTCGTGGACGAGACCACCCACAGCGACGAGGGACATCTTGTACTCGTAGCGAACCGAGATGTACAGCAGAATGGCCGCGAACGACATGGAAAGCGCGATCAGCGCTGATCGCGTGACGTTGCGCCCCCATCCCGGTCCGATGGTGGAGACATCAGCGTCTTCGCTGGAAAGGTTCAGCGTCTTCAGCACCTCGAGATACGTCCGATTGGCCACATCCGGGTCGTTTTCGGACGTGCGGACGATGAAGCCTTCTCCCTCGGTGGACTGCACCTGGATGCCGGTTGCATCAGCCGCTTCGAAGGCATCACGCACGTCGCCTTCGCTCAGACCAGGCGCTGAGCTGATGTTCACCACGGTGCCACCTTGGAACTCGATGCCGAAGGACAGGCCGCGCACCGCGAGCACCCCGATCGCCAGCACCACCAGGACAGCTGAGACGATGAGGAAGATCTTGCTGTGTCCGAGGAAGTCGATCTCGCGCCTACGCATCTGCCTCACCGCCCTTCATGCCAAAGAAACGGGGCATCTTCGGCACCAGCGTCTCGGCAAGGGTGACGACGACCGAGCGCGACCAAAACACCATAGTCACGACATCGATGGACAGACCGATCATGAGTGTGAGCGCGAATCCGCGCACCGGCCCGATGGCGAAGAGGTACAACATCAAAGCAGACACGAATGTCACGAGGTCAGCATCGATGCTCGTGCCGATCGCGTGTACTGTCCCGTGTCGCGCGGCCGAGCGATATGTCTTGCCCTCGGCGACCTCTTCTTTGAACCGCTCGATCATGAGGATCTCCGAGTCGGTAGTAAGGCCGATCGTGAGCACGATGCCAGCGATACCCGGTAGCGTGAGCGCGAACCACCCGAACGTGGAGAGCACCGAAAGCGCCCCGAGGAACATGGATGCCGAGAGGCTTAGCGCAAACCAGCTTGCAAGACCGAAACCACGATAGAACGCAACGAGGTACAAGCCCACGCATAGCAGCCCCGCAAGCCCTGCGTACAAACCCTTGTGAAGCGCGTCCTGGCCGAGCGTGGGCCCTACGACGCGCGACTCGTTGAACTCAAGCGTCACAGGCAACGCCCCGGTCTCAAGAACCGTCTTCAAACGGCGTGCCTCCTCAGGAGTGAAGCTGCCGCTGATAGCCGTCCGCCCTCCGGTGATTCGCTCACGCACGACGGGGGCGGACTCCACCTTGCCGTCAAGCACGATGGCAATCTGCTGACCGACGTGCGTTCCGGTGATCTCCGCCCAGGCCGCCGTACCCTCGGCGTTAAACGTCACGTCGACCTCGATCTCGTTGTTCTGAGGGTTAGTCCCGATCGTGGCGCTTGTGATGACATCGCCGGTCAGCAGCACGTCGCCAACGGTCACCTCGCCCGTTGCAGGATCACTGCCCGTCACTTCGCGAATCTCCAGCTGCCCGGTCGAGCCAAGAGCGTCCAGCGCTTCTTGAGCGTTGGCGATCCCAGGCAACTGCACGAGTATCGAGTCTGAGCCTTGACGCTGAATCGTGACTTCAGAAGCACCGAGTTTGTCCACGCGGTTGCGTACGATGAGCTCGGCACGGTCCATAGCTTCACTGGTCACGGGGTTATCTGCCGTGCCTTTGGCAGTGAGGATGACCGAAAGGCCGCCTTGGATGTCAAGGCCCTGGGTGATCTTTTCGGAGGGCGGCCAGAACTTCCACCAGGCCAGTGCCACAAGCACCAGCACGAACGCCATCGAGAGCAGGTTGCGTTGCCTGGGATCCATATCGTCGCCTTCCTGGGCTTGGAGACACACTGAATCAAAACGACTCGATACCGTGTATCACTTCGGTTGACACGAGTCGAGTACCGCTCACGGGGTGCAATGGGATTGCGCTGCCCGTATCACTCAGAATCAGAATCGGAGGATTTGCTGGCCTCGCCTGTCTCGGCGGGCTCGGCATTGTCCGTCACTTGTTCAGGTTTCGCGCTCCTGCGGCCAATCGCGGACTTCTCAAAGACGAGCTCGGTGTCTCCGGCCACCCGCACGGTGACAAGGGCGCCTTCAATCGCACTGACCGTGCCATGCAGGCCACCGATCGTGATGATCTCGTCTCCCACCGCAAGGGAGGCCATCAGCTCCCGAACCTGCTTGCTGCGTTGCATCTGCGGGCGAATGATGAGCAAGTAGAAAGCCACGACGAGAACGCCGAGATAGATCAGCCCACCGGAACCCTGCAAACCCTGCATCGGGTACCTCCGTCACACCTAGATTCCACTAGAAATGCCGCTGCGCCTCGCGCGGCCGCAACTATATATGGTACCACCGAACCTCACGGCTCAGTAGTCATCTGCTCCCGGTCCTGACATCCAATCACTCAGGAACTCACCGTACCTCCCTTGCTCGACAGCGATGCGGGCACGCGCGGTGAGGTCGAGAAGGAACGCGAGATTGTGCACCGAGAGCAAGACCGAGCCCAGCATCTCCTTCATGACGATAAGATGCCGCAGATATGCGCGCGAATAGCCTGTACAGGTCGGGCAGGGGCAGCTGGGATCAAGAGGGCCGAAGTCACGGGTGTAGCGGGCGTTCTTCAGGTTCATGCGCCCCTGGGACGAGAGCGCCGTGCCGGTACGCGCCGTGCGCGTCGGCAAGACACAGTCGAACATATCCACACCCAGCCCGATCGCCTGCAGCATCGAGGTGGGTGTGCCCACTCCCATGAGATAGCGTGGGCGATCGGCTGGCAGAGCCGCTGCCACCGGAGCGAGACTCTCAAGCATCACATCCTGGGATTCCCCCACCGAGTACCCCCCGATGCCGTAGCCGGGAAACCCCATCTCGGCCGTACGCTCGACACTCTCTGCACGCAGGTGCGGATACACGCCACCCTGCACGATGCCGAAGAGCGCCTGGGTCTGTGATGTGTGTACATCCTTGCATCTCCGCGCCCACTGCGCGGAGAGATCGACCGCTCTGGCCACGCTTCGTTCATCAGCTGTGTGCGCAGGGCAGACATCGAGCGCCATAGCGATGTCCGCTCCCAGTGCCATCTGGACAGCCATGTTGTCCTCAGGTGTCCATCGATGCCAGATGCCATCCACGATACTGCGAAAGCGAACGCCGTCATCGTCGATGTCAATCGTGTCGGCAAGCGAGAATATCTGGAAACCACCTGAATCGGTGAGGATGGCGCGATCCCAGTTCATGAACGAGTGCAGCCCGCCCGCCTCGGCGACAAGCTCGTGCCCCGGTCGCAAGAACAGGTGGTAGGTGTTCGCGAGTACGACCTGCGCCCCGATCTCGGCGAGCTGCGCGGCAGTGACGCCCTTGACCGTCCCGCGCGTGCCGACCGGCATGAAGACCGGCGTCTCGATGGGGCCGTGTGACGTCATGAACGTGCCCCGACGCGCCGAAGTCGAGCGGTCGGTGGCTATGAGGCGGAAATCGAACGGCTGCATTATGTGATTCTAGCAGCACTTCGCCTGCGCTATGCTGTGATTCAAGTGAACTCCTCACACATCTGCATCGTCTTATGGGGCACGGATGGCAACTGCCGATAACGCTGCCGAGCGCGAGCTCGTAAACGCTGCCAAGCTAGGTGACACCGCAGCGTTCGAGTCGCTCATGCGAGCGCACGCACACCGCGTATACGCGCATGGCTTGCGCTTCTTCGGCGATTCAGGCGCCGCCGACGATGTGGTGCAGGAGGTGTTCGTCAAGGTGTATCGTTCCATCGCGACCTTTGATGGCACAGCTGCGTTCACCACATGGCTATACCGCATCACACGCAACGTCTGTCTCGACCTGCTCAGGGCCGGCAAGCGTCGGCCCATGGCTGTAGACCTTCTCGACGTTTCGCTGCAGGCGTCGGACGACCCAATGGCCGAAGCCATCACTGCGGTGGCATTCGAATCGGTCATGCGCACCCTGGCTCCTGAAGACAGGGAGGCGCTGAGCGCGGTCACGCTGTTCGGGCTTACCTATGCGCAGGCCGGTGAGGTGCTTGGCGTTCCCGCTGGTACCGTCAAATCGCGTGTCTTTCGCGCACGGAAGACACTCATCACTGCGCTTCGTGGGGAAGGAGGTGTGGCGTGACGATGGACTGCGCTGCAGCACAACAAGTCCTCTCAGCGGCCTTCGATGGCGAGTCGGTTGATAGCGCTGCGCTTTGCTCGGCAGAAGAACACTACGGGGAGTGCACTCAGTGCGCCGAGTTCGTGGCTGCCCTTGAGAGAGTACGCGAGGCTTCTGCGATCTTGATCCCCGCAGACGTGCTTGAACGTGCGCTTCACCGAGTGCGTGCGGAGGCTGCCGAGGGGGCCGACGGCGACTCGGAGACAGCGGCGCAAACACCCCTCGTCGACGATGCGCCGAGCCGGCTGCCTGCCATGCCTGCATGGGCTGGTTGGGCTGCTGCTGCCGCGGCGATGTTGGTCGTGGTGGGGATAGCCACCACGCAAGGCGTTCACTACCTCCTGCGACCTGCAACGACCACCTCGCCTCAAGAGAACAGCACGTTTGGTGGCGACCGAGGGAGCGAGCATGTGACGTCCAGTGGCACTGCCCAGGATGAGGCCGCTACCGAAAGCTTGGAGGCCGCTGTCCCCGCCTCCTCACCCGCCCCTTCATATGTCGTCTTTGACCAAGAGGTCTACGTGCTCGGCGGGAAGGAGGCGGTGAGGCCAGATGGAACGCCCGTAGGATCGCTCATCTCGGCTCTGGACACCGGCGACCCTCCTCTGGAGCATCCCGTATACGCGAGCGACAGCCCTGATGTCATCGTCATAGCCGCTACGGAGGATGAAGCCTTGCGATTCACGCTTGTCACCCGCACCGTGCGAGGTGACGTGTACTCTCTGCGATCCGGGCAGATCGACGCATTCGGCGACTGGCCGACACTACCCGATGCCGTCCCCGAACCAAGCTCGCCGGACGGCCTGCCGGTCTTTGCGAAAGCAGGAAAGGACGATCTCGATGTCTCCATCTTCACACGCCTAGGAAGGAGCCGCTCCGCAGGGGTCGCCGTGGCACCGGGCACCGGAAGAGACGACCCTGCTGCCGGAAGCACAGGATGGACGTGGTGGGAGCCCCGACGGTAGGCGTTGCGAGCGCCGAGGACGCGCGGCCGAACAAGAGAGCCCCTCGGCCAGGAGCACTTCACGCCGAGATCAGGTGATGAGCATCGCATCGCCGAAGGACAACAAGCGGTACCGCTCGGCCACTGCGGTCTGATACGCGCGCATCACCAGTTCGCGACCGGCGAACGCGCTCACCAGCATGAGCAGCGTCGAGCGCGGCACGTGAAAGTTGGTGACGAGCGCATCAACGACTTCGAAACGGCGCCCGGGGAGGATGAAGAGGTCCGTTCTGCCCTCCACGGGCACGACCTCACCACTCTGCGCATCGTAGGCGCTCTCCAGCGCGCGAACCGCGGTCGTGCCCACGGCAAAGACACGGCCCCCGCTTGCACGCGCGTCATTTACATCCGCCGCAGCGCGCTCGGAGACCCTGAAGTACTCGGTGTGCATGTGATGGTCTCGAGGGTCTTCCTCGGCGACAGGACGAAAGGTGTCGATTCCCACGTCGAGTTCGACGGGGACGACACGCACCCCCGATTCACGCACGGTGTCAAGCAGCCGCGCAGTGAAGTGCAGCCCGGCAGTGGGCGCTGCCGCTGACCGCTCATCGCGCGCGAACACCGTCTGATACTGCGAGGGGTCTTCAAGCGGCCGCACGATGTACGGAGGAAGCGGAACTTCGCCGAGTCGACGAACCGCATCGATCACCCGCCCGTCGCGGGCGGTCAAGCGCACAAGACGTCCGCCGGATTCCTCCAAGACATCAACCACAAGACCCGTCAGCTCGCCTTGTCCGAAGACGATGTTCGCACCGGGTTTGAGACGCCGTCCGGGCTTGGCCAGGCACTCCCAGGTGTCTTCGTAGCGTTCGCGCAGCAGGAGGAGTTCGGCAGCGCCGCCCGTCTCGGGCTTCTTTCCCGTCAACCGCGCTGGCAGCACCTTCGTCTCGTTCACGACGAGAACGTCACCGGCCGAGAGGTACTCGGGAAGATCGGAGAACACCCGATCATCGATCTGTCCGCTAGCACGATCGACCACCATGAGGCGACACGCGTCACGCGGCTCGACCGGCTCTTGCGCGATCAGCGCCGTTGGCAGCTCATAGTCGAAATCCTCCGTGCGCACAACCCCTCCTCAACGTGAAATGAGCCCACGTGCTGTTCGCGAACTGAGTGTACAGCAGCAGCCCGCCCGCTACTTCCGGCCAGCCCGCTGCAGTCTGCGCCGCGCTCGCTCGGCTTGCGCCTCGGCCATGCTCGGCAGACACCCGCAGTAGTTCTGGCGGTACATGCCGGCTTCTCGTGATCGGCGGGTGGCCTCCGGGTATCTGGCTCGGTAGTCCTCGGCAAGCCACGTGAGGCCATGACGCCCCGCAGCGCGCTCGCCAGCTGCGTTGATGGCATCAAGATTCTGGTAAGGGCTCACACTCAAAGTGGTTGCAAGAGCGTCGCAACCCAACCGCTCCCCCTCCGCAGCCACAAGATCCAACCGCATGGCGTAGCACCGCGGACACCGTGTCTCCGGGTCGTCTCGGACATCCGCCGTCGCTGCTTCCCATGACTCTGGCTCGTACACGCTCTCGACGACCTCGACAGCGTTACGCGCCGCC
>JAVEVF010000065.1:0-10317 GCA_034005175.1 Coriobacteriia bacterium
GCTGCGGGCCGACCCAGACAGCCGCTACCAACGCAAACGGCACGAGTGCGATTGCGATCACCTTGAGTCGTGAGTCGAGCGTCCGCCAAGAAGTCATGCTGCTTCGTGCCCCCGGTATGGCTAACGTTGTTGCGCATGAGCTGCGCGCCGTGCGCCTTCAGGTCGATTCTACCCCATGCGCGCCTGCTCGATGCGCTTGTTAGGTGTGCGGACGCACGCGGTTACAGCCTTCGCGGCGAAGCTGCGCTCAGGCGCGGCGAGCCGCCGAGTATGACAACCTGGTCGCAATCTCGCGCGCGACTCGCTGCACGGCCTTTGGCGAACGGATCGGAACCCGGCACCTTAGCCTTAGAACCCGACCCGGCACCGGGCCTGCGACCCTAGTCACGGACGGGCGACTCCGTCACACCTAACGTCTCTGTGCTTCAGCCGCGAACGAGCGGCCTGCAGTTCAACCTAGCGCGTGCGTGAGTCGGCTGGAAGCACGGGTTAGACGCGTCATCGGACCTAGGAGCCGAGCCGAACAACCAGGTCACGACCGTACCGCAGCCCGGCGACGTCGCAGGCCAAGCGGACAATCCGTTCAATCTGAGCCTTGCTGTAGTTGACGCCCAGCCACCACCCGCCGCTGAGCTGCGCGGAGTACTCGTGAGCGAGGTCGGGACGCCCGGGATACAGATCATCCGGCACGCGCGCGAGGTACCGCCGAGTTCGCCCATGGCGTGGCAATGCGGCAAACCTCTCAGGGAATGCGGGGTCGCGGCGGGTCAGAGACTCGAACACGGACACCAGGACCTCGCGTCCGTTCCGGCAATCCCGAGACTCACCGTCGAGCGTGAATCCGATGCCCGTCGTAGGGGAACTGCTGGCTGCTGATCGCCGTGAATGAGGCTGGGCAGCTGGCGTGACTGATTCTGCGACTGCGGCGCCGTGCACGAGACGATCTCGCAAGTACACGGCGACGGTATCCGGTTCCGGCTTGTATCCGCAAAGGCTCTCAACCTGGTCAGCGAGCAGTTCGATGAGCAGCGGGTCCTCCTCTAACACGAGCCGATTCAGAGCCTCCGGGAGTGCCCGTTCAATTAGCCGCGCCCTTGAGACGTTCTGATAGTCGTCGCGGGCCGCCTGGAGCGCGGCGCCTGACCTGACCGCCTCGAAGTCCAGATACCGACGCAGTCTCGTGACAACCTCATCAACCTCGCGCTCTATGAGGTCGAGTTTGTACACGCGCCTGTCCCGATAATCGCCCTGCTCTGCCGGCAGGAAGAAGCTCCACTCAGGCCCGTCAGTGAGAATCGCCATTGGTACGCCGGTATGAAACGCGTACTCAAAGAGCTGTCGCTCCGCGCCATCGCTCTGGCCGATCTGCTTCACCTCAACAAACACGGCAGGTCGACCTGGCGGGTTGCACAAGGCATAGTCCACGCGCCTACCCTCGAGGGCGTATTCTGGGGACACTACCTGGGTGTCGAATGTGGGCCAACCGAGCGCCTGAAGAAGCCGCAGGACTATCCCCTGGGAGACAGCTGCCTCGTTGTTGAACCTGCCTGAGCGCACGCCCTCGCGAACGTCCGCAACGTGGGCCTCGAGGCTCATGCCGCTCCCCCATTCCTAGACTGCGTCTAACGTCTTTGGGCGTAACTCGCAACGCCCACGCCGGCTCACGACCCGAGTCTACCTCACACGGCGTTGTCGAGTTGACGCCCGGGTTAGACGGCGCTTATCGCTGATCCGATGGTGCATGCCTGAGCCTGAGTTGCCCACACGCGCCGTGTACGTCGAGACCCTGCGTGTCACGAACGCCCGCCTCAACGCCGCCGAGAACCAGGGCCTCACGCATGCGGTGCAGATCGCTATCGCGAGCGACCGGCAACGGCGTACGCTCCCGCACCGGATTCCATCTCATGAGGTTTACGCGTCCGGACCCGCCCGCGAACCACTTGGTGAGGCGACGGACGTCTGAGCGGGAGTCGTTCAAGCCCGGGAAGACGAGATAGGCGTAGGTGACGGGGCGGTTGTGCCGCGACGACCAGTCCTTTGCGGCGGCGACCACGTCCTCGATGTGGTGTCGTGACGTACCCGGCATCAGCCGGTGACGCACATCATCACGGGTGGCGTGCAGTGAGATCGTGAGGTTGAACTTCATGTGCACTTCCCGCAGCCGCTTCAGTCCCGCCGGGCCACCGATGGTCGAGATCGTCATTCCCGATGTGGGCAGGGCAAGGCCCTCTCGATCCCTGAGTATCCGCATCGACTTCAAGACCGCCTCGAGGTTCATGAGTGGCTCGCCGACGCCCATGTAGACGACCCGGTTCACCTCCGGCCCCAGCGCCATGACCTGCTCCACGATCTCGCCTGCCGAGAGGTTCCGGTCGAGACCGTTGGCTCCGGATGCGCAAAACGAACACCCGACGGCGCAACCGGCTTGCGTGGAGACGCAGGCCGTCATCCCCGTACGCCGCTTGATGCGAACCGCTTCGATTGCGGCTCCGCTAGCGTCATCAAGCTCGAAGAGGTACTTCGACGACATGCGCCCTTGCTCGATGGACACAGCCCGAAGCCGTGGGGCGACCGAGTTTCCGAGGTGCACCAGAACGTCGTCACCCGCTGGGCTTCGATCCACGTAGAGCGACTTGAACAGGCTTATGGCGTCCGACTCCGAGCCGAGTAGCTTGGTGAACTCCTCAATCTCGAATCCGTACGGACTTGTGGACACGTTGATGCGCATGATGACTCCTATGGATGAGGGTCATCACCGAGCGCGCAAGCGGGCGCACGCACATAAGCGTGCACAGCAGTGACCGATCGCGCGCAGGGCGACGACTGGTCAGTATCGGTTGGTAGCGAGAATTGCAGCCCGGCTAGCAGGGGCGTGCGAAGGAAGATGGCAGCTCATGTTCGACTCCAAGGGTACGCCGACAGAGACCCTGTTCTCAGGGTCCCGCGTGCCACCAACAGTTGGCGGCCGGCGTACTAGCGGAGTCGACCGGACGGCATCAAAGCGTCCTCCAGTGAAGAGAGCCATTCGAGCGTTCAGTATAGCGCGGCGTGTCGAGCGCCCGTCTAACAACAAATGTCCAGACCACCCAATCATACAAGCACAGCGGTCTTCTGTCTGCGTGAGCAGTGTCTCCACGCCCTTGCCCCGCCTTGCCTCGCGCATACGCAGTCTGCGTAAGCCACACCAATCCCCAAGACCCCCTCCTCACCGCTCGCCTCAGCGAACGTCTATCGGACTACGCACGCCACACGCCCCTCGATTGAGCACGTGAGTGTAGATCATTGTCGTGTTCAGGCTCTTGTGGCCGAGCAGCTCCTGAATCGTCCGGATGTCGTAGCCGACCTCAAGCAGATGGGTGGCGAACGAGTGACGCAGCGTGTGACAACCCACATGCTTCGGTATTCCCGTACGTCGCACCGCTTCCCTAAACGACCTCTGCATGAGAGTCGGGTGCACATGATGCCGGCCTTGCACGCGGGTCTTAGGGTTGATCCATCGCCGCTCCTGCGGAAAGACCCACTGCCAACCCCACTCTGCTGCAGCGCCGGGGTACTTCCGGTCGAGCGCGTCAGGCAGCACGACCCGTCCCCATCCCTGTGCGAGATCGGCACGGTGTACGGTATGAGCGCCTCGGAGCTGATCCCTCAGGGCACCGCGCAGCGAGTCGGGGAGCATCGTGACGCGATTCTTGGCGCCCTTGCCGTTTCTTACCGCGATCTCTCCGCGCGAAAAGTCGACGTCTTGCACCCGCAGATGAAGGCACTCGGACAGACGCAGCCCAGACCCATACATGAGGGCAGCCATCAGCCATCGATCGCCCTCGAGCTCGGCGAGCACGTCTTGGACCTCGGATCGCGTCATCACCACCGGCACTCGCTGGGTCTTCCGAGCGCGAATGATTCCGCCGAGGTCATCCACCTCACGCCCTAACACATGCCGGTACAAGAAGAGCAAGCCCGAGAGTGCCTGGGTCTGTGTTGAGGAACTCACGTGCTGCTCGACAGCAAGGTGGGTGAGGAATTCATTGATCTCACACTCACCCATCTCGGCGGGATGCCGCATGTCATGAAAGCGCAGATAGCGGCGCACCCACAGACAGTACGCCTGCTCCGTGCGTCTGCTGTAGTGGCGCGAGCGCAGGGCTTCGCGCAGGTCGTCCATGAGCATGGAGCTCCTGGTGATTGCAGACCGGCCACCCCGATCACACCATGCTCGCGCTACTGCAATCTGACCGGAATCGAACCAGTCCTTCGCTACCTGGCGCCTATGGCCGCGACTCCCAGCGTCGCACGATCGTCTGCTCTCGGCTTGGGCCCACGGCAATCATCGCGACTGGCACCTCGGCAAGATCCTCGATGAAGGTGATGTAATCGCGTGCCTCTTGCGGCAGCTCATCGAAACGGCGACAACCAGTGATGTCGGCCTTCCAGCCCGGCAGCTCCTCGTAGATAGGCTTCGCGTGGTGGAAGATCGTCTGATGGCAGGGGAGATTGTTGTAGCGGTGGCCCTTGTACTCGTAGGCCACACATACCTTGATGGTGTCGAGCTCGGAAAGCACGTCGAGCTTGGTGATGACGAGGTCAGTGAGGCCGCTCACCTGCACGGCGTAGCGCACGATCACCGCATCGTACCAGCCTGCGCGCCGCTCTCGGCCGGTGGTGGTGCCGTACTCATGACCCACTCGGATGAGATGCTCGCCCATCTCACACGAAAGCTCAGTGGGAAACGGTCCCGAACCCACACGTGTGATGTATGCTTTCGCGATTCCAAGCACACGGTCGATTCGCTTTGGCCCCACCCCGACCCCTGTGCAAGCACCTCCTGCGATGGGGCTTGATGAGGTCACGAACGGGTAGGTGCCGTGGTCGAGATCGAGCAGTGTACCTTGTGCGCCCTCGAAAAGAACCCACTGATCAGCGTCGAGCGCTTTGTTCACCACGAGCGACGTGTCGGCGATGTGCGGCTCCAGTCGCTTGCCGTACGCGAGGTACTCATCGGCGATCTCATCTACCGTGTACGTGGGCAGCCCGTAGACCTTTTGCAGCACATCGTTCTTCTCGTGCAGCGCAGCCTCCACCTTCTGGCGGAAGATATGCTCATCGGTGAGGTCTTGCACTCGCAGACCCATGCGCGAGGACTTGTCCATGTACGCAGGACCGATGCCGCGGCGCGTGGTGCCGATCTCCAGCTTGCCGAGCCGCCGTTCGCTCGCACCGTCAAGGTCGCGATGGTACGGCATGATGATGTGGGCATTGCAGCTGATGAGGAGCCGGTGGGTCGAGAGCCCATCGGCCTGCACACGATCCATCTCCTCAAGCAAGACCTTGGGGTCGATGACGCACCCGTTGCCGATGACCGGCGTGATATGCGGGTACATGATTCCGCTCGGAATGAGATGGAGCTTGAGCGTACGCCCCGCATGGATGACGGTATGCCCGGCGTTATTACCGCCCTGAAAGCGCACGACGTAGTCAAAGTCGTCGGCGATCAGATCGGTGATCTTGCCTTTGCCCTCGTCACCCCATTGGGCGCCGACCAATACGATGCCAGCCACAAACGTCCCCGCTCTATCGGTGATGTGCGCCCACGGTGCCGGGACACAGGAGTATCTCACGGGCATTGTGCCGGGACGAGTATGCCCGAGAAGGCCGAGAAGTGCCAGCCAAGGGTTCCTCGGCGGCTCTCTCGGCAACCACGATCAGCCCGGCGAGCCCGGCTCCCTCCATCCTCGTTGTCCTCGGCTTACGCGAACAACAGTGGCAGCCTGCTGTCCCGCAATAGCGAGATCGCCACACTGCCAAAGACAAGCCGACCGATAAGCCCGTGACGTCTGGGCGCGAGCACGATGAGACTGGCCTGCCACATCGAGCTTTCCGTGATGATGTCCGCGGCAGGATCGGTGCCTTCGACGACCACCGCCTGCGCGTCAGAAAGCCCGGCGCGCTCCATCACGGCCTCCATGAAGCCCCGGGCTTGATCCGCGTCATCATCAGGAGCCACCACGTGCACGATGCGCGTCGCCTCGACTCCCGGAAGCGCAGCGGTGACCCGCACGAGGCGCTCGAACGTCTGGTCGACATCGGCAGCGATCAGCGGACGCACGAACGGTGAGCCTTCACCCACTCGGCACCAGGTGGCATCGCGTTCCTCGACACGCACCACCAGCACCGGAGGCGTCCCGTCGACCTGCGCGATACGCGTCGCGGTGCTGCCGAGGAACCTCCCTGGCGCACCGCCTTCTCCACGATCGGTGACCACGATGAGATCGGCACCGGTCTCGGCAGCGACCTCTTGAACCACTTCGGGCACGGCGCCTTGCTCGAGACGGTAATCGGCGACGAAGCCTGCCTCCACGAGGTTGGCGGCCTCCTCGGCCAGCCGCTTCTTCGACCACTCGACGGCATCGGGGACCGATGCGCCAAGCATATAGTCCTCGACCTCGAAGACATGCAACAGCGTCACCCCGCGGAACAGCTTGGGGTTACACCCGATCAGCGCCTGTATGGAGAGCAGACCCGCTTCGGACAGATCGGTCGCGACCAATATCTTCATCGCCGACGCCTCCTTCACGTACGATTGGCGCGGGATACACGGGCCAGGTGACCGTGATTGCACGCGCCCCTCTGCGTAGAACCTACCCATCACAGCAGGTACGAGACGCTGCAAGTGCGAACTGGGAGCCGGTCAGGCGCCTACCACACCTGGCGCGGGGGGCTTCTCGCCCTCTTCTTGGACCGGGCCGAACACTCGATCGGTGAGGCGCACGTACCACGCTGCTGCCTGCACCTGCACGACATAGCCGGCCGCCAGAACCAGCGCGGCTTCGGGACCGAAGCTCGTGATCGCGATGCCGAGCGCAATGGAGAGGTTGCGCATCACAGTCCCGTACACAAGGGCGATCGCGTCGCCTCGGCCGAAGAGAGCGCGGCCCACGAAGGTCGAGAGCGCGAAGTTCACTGCGTAGAAGAGGAGCAGCGGAACGGCGATGGTGAGCAGCAGTCCCGGTTGCCCGATGATCATGGGAGCCTTGAGTCCCACCGCGAGAAAGACGATGCCGAGAACACCAAGCACGCTGATGCCGGGAAAGACCGGCGCGATGGATCGCGAGAACCTCTCGGGTCCGTAATGCCTGCTGAGCACGACACGTGTGAGCTGGGCGGCGGCGAGAGGAACCGCCACCACCAGCACGACCGTCGTGAGCACTCCCAGGAGATCGACCGGCACGATCTTGCCCGCGAAGAGCTTGAGATAGACCGGTGCTAACAGCGAGGCTGCGATGAGCCCGATCACGGTCATCTTGATAGCGGCTGCCACATTGCCCTTCGCAAAGCCCGTCCACGAGATCGTCATACCACTTGTGGGAAACAGACCTGCGAGCACCATGCCCACGAACAAGCCGGGCTCATTCCCGAAGAACGTGCGCGCGAGCAGCCACGCTATGAGGGGGAACGCGACGAAGTTCAGCAACATCGCCACTCCCACCACCCTGGCCCCCTCAAGTCCCACTGCAGCACGCAGCTTCACGTTCACAAGCATGGGATAGACCATCAACATGGTGAGCGGCATCACGAGCACTCTGAGACCGCTGAGGTTGATGAGCGCGCCGACAGCCAGCCCAGCCACCATCGAAAGCGGGATAGCCCAGGTGAGCGATGAGGAGAGCCTCTTGGCGGCATTCACTAACCTGCCCACCCCGTGTGGTCTTGCGCCTTGCACCGTTTCAACCTCCGCTTCGCCTGGATTGCATACCCCTTGGGGTATGCTACCAGCGGGGGTGGCGCTCGGCAAACATGGGTGGCGAAGTCGAGACTGCCGCGTCAGGCGCCTGCGATCGCTCGCGCGGCGACGACACCGCTCGCTGCGGACTGGACGAGCCCGCGCGTCACACCCGCCCCATCACCTACCGCGTACAGCCCTCTGACCGGTGTCTGCAGCGTGGCATCGAGATCGAGCCGCGAGGAGTAGAACTTCACCTCGACACCGTAAAGCAACGTCGAGGGTGCAGCCACGCCGGGAGCGAGCAGCTCCATCGCTTCCAGAAACTCAAGGATGTCGGTGAGGTGTCGATAGGGAAGGACCGACGCAAGATCGCCAGGGGTGGCGCCGGGCATCGTCGGGCGCACGATGGACTGTGCGATGCGTTCAGGAGTGGAGCGCCGCCCTGCCTTCAGATCGCCGAGCCGCTGCACCAAGATGCTCTCACCGAGCAGGTTCGCGAGGTGCGCGATGGAGCGCCCGTAGGTGATGGGTTCGCGAAACGGGTGCGTGAACTTCTGACTGACGAGCACCGCGAAGTTCGTGTACGGCGTGCGTCTCTCGGCATATGAATGCCCGTTCACGGTGACGACATCGCCGTACGATTCGGTCGTGACCTCGCCATATGGGTTCATGCAAAACGTCCGCACCCGATCGCCGAAGGTGGTCGAGAGGTACGTGAGCTTCGCCTCGTAGAGGTCGCGGGTGAGGGCCTCCATGACCGACGCGGGCGTCTCGACCCTGACTCCCACGTCGACCTGGTTGCTCGACAGCGCGATGCCGAGTAAGACGGCCTGGCTCGCCAACCACTCCGCACCTTCGCGTCCTGGTGCGACGATGACAGCCTTCGCGTGCAGCTCACTCCCGTCGCCAAGAACCACACCCCTCACCTGGCCGTCGGCGACGAGGAAGGACGTCACGCTCGTCTTGGTGCGCACATCGACGCCCTCAGCCACAAGGTAATCATGCATCGCACCCAGCACCTGGGGCGAGCGGTCGCTGCCGATATGCCGGATCGTCATGGGCGTAAGCGTCATCCCCGCCGATGTCGCCTGGCGCTTGAGGCGCGCGGCGGTCTTGGCGTCAGGGCCATGCACCTGCGGGTCGGCTCCGAACTCCAACCACACGCCGTCGGTGTACTCGATGAGCGAATCGAGTCTGGCAGCACCTATGTACTCACCGAGCCAGCCGCCCACCTCCCCGGTGAGCGTGAGCTTGCCATCGGAGAATGCGCCAGCGCCGCCCCATCCCGTCATGATGTCGCAGCTAGGGCAGCGAATGCAGCCATGCTCGTGCACCGGACAGCTCCGGCACTCGATCGGCTTGCCCTTCTCGATGATGGCGATGTCGCGCACACCCGAGCGCAGCAGCTCGATGGCCGCGAAGATGCCGGCCGGGCCTGCGCCGACGATGATGACCTCGTGATCCTGCCGCAAGAGACACTCCGATCTGCCGCCTGGCATCCTACATCTTGTTCGTGAAGCTCACGAACTTCGTGTAGCGCTCGTTGAACACGAGCGGCACCAGGCCGGTAGGCCCATTGCGGTGTTTGGCAACGATGATCTCGGCCATGCCCTTCTGGGGACGGTCATCGTCCTCGTCGTCGCCCCGCGGATCGGTGTTGCGGTCGATGAACATGACGACATCGGCATCTTGCTCTATGGCACCCGACTCGCGCAGGTCAGAGAGTTGCGGCCGTTTACCCGCCCGTTGTTCGACCGCACGCGATAGCTGGGAAAGCGCGAGGACGGGCACGCTGAGCTCCTTGGCGAGGATCTTCAGGCCGCGGCTGATCTCCGCGATCTCGGTCTGGCGATTCTCCGAACGCCGGTTCTGCGGCTGCATGAGTTGCAGATAGTCGACGATGATGAGGCCGTTGGGCTTATCGCGCAGCTGGCGCCTGGCTTTTGCGCGCACCTCCAGGATGGAGATCGACGGCGTGTCATCGACATAGAACTCGAGGTTGGCAAGCTGCCCCATGGCTCGATGGATGCTCGACCAGTCGGCATCCTTGATGCGCCCCGTACGCACATCCTGTGAGTTGATGCGCGCCTCGGAGCACAGCACCCTCTGGATGAGTTGATCGCCTGACATCTCGAGGCTGAACAGCGCCACCGAGGAGCCCGCCTTGGCGGCGTTTACGGCGATGTTCAGCGCGAACGCGGTCTTTCCGACCGACGGGCGCGCAGCGAGGATGAGGAGGTCGCCGCGGTGCATGCCCGCAAGCAGCTTGTCGAGATCCTCGAAGCCCGTTGGCACGCCGCTGATGTGCTCCTGGCGCTCGAAAAGCTCCTCGAGCTGCTTGAAGCTCACCTGCAGAAGCTCCTCCATGCCCTGGAAGTTGTTGCTCACCCGCTTGTTGGTGACCTCGAATAGCGTCCGCTCGGCCTGCTCCACGACCTCTTGCATGTCATCAGGCGCGTCATAGCCGAGCGCCACGATCTTGGTGGCTTCCCCGATGAGATCGCGCAACATCGACGTGCGCTGCACGATCTCCGCATAGCGAGCTGCGTTGGCGGCTGTGGGAACCACGCCGGTGATGTCGAGCAGATACGCCTTGC
>JAVEVF010000066.1:0-10275 GCA_034005175.1 Coriobacteriia bacterium
TCAAGATGGTCGATCTCATGCTGCAGCACTCGAGCCAGAAGCCCACTAGCTTCGATACGCACGGACTCACCCTCGATATCGACCGCCTCGCAGGTCACAGATGTGGCGCGCACGACTGGTACCTCGATTCCAGGAAACGACAGACACCCCTCCTCGGCGACCTCGGTCTCCTCCGAGAACTCAACGATCTCAGGGTTGCAAAGAGCTACAAGTCCGTCGTCGACGTCGTACACAAGCACTCGAGTCAGACGGCCGACTTGGGTCGCCGCGAGTCCGATACCAGGCGCGTCGTACATGTCACGTGCCATCGCAGACACAAGGGACTTCAATTCCCGATCACCGAAGTGCTCGACGTTCTCGGCCCGCTCTTTGAGTACGGGATTAGGGTGGGACAGTATCTCCATCGTTGCAAGCTGCCCTTCTTCTCTCAACACAACCACACGTTATGTAGCAACTATACTGCCGTCATGGTACTCGACGTGCTGCGTTCGAGCTCTCGCGAGTCACATGAGGTCAAGAGGATCGACGTCAACTGCAAGCGAACAGCCTGCTGGACGCTTGGTGCCCGACACGGCTTGCGCGATCACCGAGGCGACATCATTCTCCGGCGGTGTTTTCAGCAGCACGTGCCACCGATGGCGGTCTTTGATGCGCTGAAGAGGTGCGGGGACTGGTCCTAGCACCTCCCAGCCATCTGGCACGGTATCACTGAGGGCATCAGCGATGGCTTCAGCCGCCGTGCGTGCGTCAGCCGATGAACGTGATGTGAACAAGAGATTCGCTATCCGCCCGTATGGCGGATAGCGCAGCCCGGCCCGGTTGCGATTCTCTGCACGATAGAACTCCGAGGGGTCGTGATGTGCGACCGCAACAATCGCGGGGTGTTCAGGCCAGTACGTTTGGACGAAGATGGTTCCAGGGCGCTCTCCTCGGCCAGCTCGGCCTGCGACCTGCTCAAGCATCTGGTAAGTTCTCTCGCCCGCGCGCAGGTCAGGGAGATGGAGAGTGGTATCGGCGTTCACCACCCCCACGAGGGTGACTTCAGGGTAGTCGAGCCCCTTCGCGACCATCTGTGTACCAACGAGCACACCACATCTCATCGCCTCGAATTCGGCAAGCCGATTCTCGTGACCCCCTCTGCCAGAGGTCGTGTCGGTATCCATGCGCACTACTGAGAGTTCGGGTACGACGTCTTGAAGCTCAGCGACGACGCGTTGCGTGCCAGCGCCAAAGCGTCGGATATACGGGCTGCCACACTCTGGGCACTCCGCCGGCACTGGTTTGTGCACGCCACAGTGATGGCACACCAGCCGCGATCCGCTCTGATGAAACGTGAGCGACGTGGAGCACCGATCACAACCCGGAACGTACCCGCATTCACGACAGAGCAGAAAAGAGGCGAAACCTCTGCGGTTCAGAAGCAGCACCGCCTTCTCACCACGAGCGGCGACATCACGCAAGCCGCGAAGCAACGGTTCCGAGAACATGGACCGATTCCCGTTCAAGAACTCCTGACCCATGTCGACGATGTTGACCTGCGGAAGCGTGCCTCCCGCGACACGTTCGGGCAACACGACGCTGCTGATGTCCCCCTTCTGCACACGGTACAGTGTCTCCATGCAAGGAGTCGCGCTGCCGAGGACGAGCGTGGCGTCGCGCGTATGGGCGAGACGAGTGGCCACCGCTCGGGCGTGATAGCGTGGCGAAGACGCCTGTTTGTAGGAGCTCTCGTGCTCCTCATCGATAACGATAAGGCCGAGGTCACGCACGGGCGCGAAGAGCGCGGAGCGCGCACCGATCACCACGCGCGCGGCGCCGGTGCCTGCACGGTCCCACTGATCGAATCGCTCCCCAGGAGACAAGCGGCTGTGGAGTACGGCGATATCGTCGCCGAATCGTGATCGAAACCGCCCTACCGTCTGCGGGGTGAGAGAGATCTCGGGGACGAGCATTATCGCTGAGCGCCCTTGCGCAAGAACGTTCTCGATGGCGCGAAGGTACACCTCGGTCTTTCCTGAACCCGTTACTCCGTGAAGCAGTACCGTCTCCCCCGGGCCTGCACTGATCACGGCATCAAGCGCGGACTTCTGCCCCGCAGAGAGGGATTGGTGGCGCGGCGCCGGACGGGCGCGAACATCGGGGTGACGCAGCCTGCGTTGAGAACGAACCTTGACAGCACCGACCTCCCCAAGTCGGCGGACGACATCTGACACAGGCCCGAGCGTCGCAGCAAGTTCAGACGTGGTGACCGGTCCGGCCGCAAGTGCATCAAGCACCGCGCGCTGCCGGTGCGCGGTGGCTGCTGGAGTGTAGCCAGCACCCTGCACGCGCTCGACCACCCGCTCCTCGACTCGTCCCACGACAGGCTCACGCAGCCGCCAGCTCTCCCCTTCCTTCTCCACCTCAGGAACGCTCCCTGACGGCAAGAAGAGCCGCACTGCATCGGCAAGCGGTGCAACGTATTCGCTTGCGATCCATTGAGCTAGCTCTGCAGCCCCGTCATCGAACCGGGGAGACCCCAGGACCTCCATGAGCGGTTTGCGCCGTGCGACGTCGCTTGTAGATGCAGTCTCCACGATGTGGCCGACGGCTGGTCTCCGACCGAACTCCACTAGCACCGGGCAGCCCACGCGCGCCATCTCAGTGAACCGCTCTGGGATGTCGTAGTCGAAGGCAGAGCTGAGCTCACGGGTAGGTATGTCAAGTGCCACGCGGGCGACGCGCACTGCGTATCCCTCCATCTGTACCGTCTGTGCTAGATGAGAGTACCGAAGGCCACCGACACATCATGTCGGTGGCCTTCGCAAGCCGAGCCAACAATCGGCGGTTACACCGATTCTAGCGGTCGTTCACGCCAGCTGCCTCAGCAAGTGCGGCGGCGCGGTCCGTCCGCTCCCAGGTGAAATCCTTGTCGGCCCTCCCGAAGTGGCCATATGCGGCCGTCTTGCGATAGATAGGCCTGCGCAGGTCGAGGTCGCGGATGATGGCCCCGGGGCGCAGATCGAAGACCTGGTCCACCGCTGCCTCGATCGAGGCAACCGGGACATGCTCTGTGCCGAAGGTCTCCAGGAAGACCGAGAGCGGGTGCGCGACACCGATGGCATACGCCAGTTGAATCTCGCAACGATCCGCAAGGCCCGCGGCAACGATGTTCTTCGCCACCCAACGCGCGGCATATGCGGCAGAACGGTCGACCTTCGTGCAGTCCTTGCCGGAAAACGCGCCGCCACCATGGCGACCCATGCCTCCATAGGTATCCACGATGATCTTGCGCCCTGTAAGTCCCGTGTCACCCATGGGCCCGCCGATGACGAAGCGCCCAGTGGGATTGACGTAGATATCCGCGGTGTCATACGCGATTCCCTCCCCCTCGAACACCGGCTTGATGACGTGTTCGATGAGATCGGGCCTCAACAGTCCCTCGATGTCCACGCCGTCGGCGTGTTGAGTGGACAGAACGATGTTATCCACACTCACCGGTTTGTCATCGACATAGCGCACAGTGACCTGCGATTTGCCGTCAGGCCGCAGGTATTCGAGGACTCCTGCTCGGCGAACGGCCGTAAGCCTCTCGGCAAGCCGATGCGCAAGATAGATGGGAAGCGGCATGAGCTGAGAAGTCTCCGTGCACGCATATCCGAACATCATCCCTTGGTCTCCAGCGCCGATGAGATCAAGCGGGTCGCCATTGAAGCCATGTTGCACCTCGTAGGATTCGTCCACACCCATCGCGATGTCGGAGCTTTGCTCATGCACAGCGGTGACAACACCGCACGTCTCATAGTCAAATCCGAACTTGGCTCGCGTGTAGCCGATGTCTTCCACGACCTTGCGCACGACAGCAGGGATGTCGACGTAGGCGTGCGTGCGAATCTCGCCCGAGACGACGATCAATCCTGTCGTCGCTAGGGTCTCGCATGCCACGCGCACGTAATCCGGGTGCGCCTTGGTACCTTGTGCTGAGACAAAGCCCTCCTCGGCAAGTTGAGCTTCCCTCGTGATGATGGCATCGAGAATGGCATCGGAGATCTGATCGCACATCTTGTCGGGATGGCCCTCGGTCACCGATTCCGAGGTGAACAGGTACTCGCGCTCAGACATACGCACTCCTCACGTCGGCGCCGATACCGGCGCATCAAAAAAGCCCTCGCCTGTTCAGACAAGGGCCTTCGCGTTCGCCGACGCGCACGGCGTCTGGCATGCCCTCATCTTCCAGGCTGTCACACCTGCCGAGATGTGGCACCGTGCGCTCGTTTCAGCGTCGGTTGCCGGGGCTTCGCAGGGCTCGGTCCCTCCACCCTCTGCGGCCGTCTAGCGGCCGCCTCTTGATGAGCAGTGTCACGGTATCACGAAGATCGCGGCTTTGGAAGCCACTAACGGCCGGGTATGTATCGCCGCGTTGGTGCGCCGTAAGAAGGCGGGGTATCATCATGGGCACATATCGCCCCGTCCTGAGGAGAGGCTCGTGTCCGACACCATCCGCGTACGCTTTGCGCCCAGCCCCACCGGCCATCTTCACATCGGTGGAGCGCGTACCGCTATCTACAACTGGGCGTTCGCTCGCCGCAACGGCGGAACGTTCGTCCTTCGCATCGATGACACCGACCCTGAACGCTCAACCGAAGACAATGTGAACGCGATCATCTCGTCTTTGCGCTGGCTGGGCATCGAATGGGACGAAGGTCCGATATGCGGCGGTGCGTTCGGCCCATACTTCCAGACACAGAGGACTTCGTCTTACGAAGGTGCGCTTGCGGCGCTTCGCGACTCCGATGGGGTGTACCCCTGCTTCTGCGACCCAGCCGATCTCGCTGCACGGCGCGAGCAAGCACGGGCGTCCGGCGGCGTCGCCGGCTACGACCGGACGTGTCGCACAATCGATCCCTCAGTCGCGAAAGCACGCATCGATGCTGGTGAGCCTCAAGCGTGGCGACTCAAGGTCCCCGAGAGGCGTGGCGACATCGTCTTCACCGACGTCGTGCGTGGGAAGAGCACCTTCAACGCTTCGGTCATGGACGACTTCGTGGTGGTACGCACGGACGGCACACCAACCTACAACTTCGCCACTGTCGTCGACGACATCGAGATGAGAATCACTCATGTCATTCGCGGTGATGACCATCTCTCAAACACCCCGCGTCAGATACTCGTGTTTGAAGCTCTCGGCGCTGCGGCCCCCACCTTTGCGCATCTGTCGATGATCTGGGGTCCGGACGGCAAACGCCTTTCAAAGCGCCACGGTGCCACCTCGGTGGAAACATATCGCGAGCGTGGCTACCTTCCCGAGGCGCTCGTGAACTACTTGGCGCTCCTCGGCTGGTCTCTTGATGACAAGACAACCGTCATCGACAGTGAGACTCTCACGTCGAACTTCTCACTCGAACGCGTCTCTAAGAATCCCGCGATATTCGACGCCGAGAAACTGGAATGGCTGAATGGTGTGTATCTCAGAGCGCTCACACCGTCCAGATATGCTGAGGTGATGCTCCCCTACCTGATGGATGCCGGGCTGCTCACGGCCGATGAGGCCGCTCATCGGCAAACGTGGCTGGAGGAGCTGGCGACCCTCGTCGCCGAGCGTGCAAAGCGCCTCGATGAAGTCGTTCCCATGGTGCGGTTCCTCTTTGAAGAGTCCGTCACCATCGATGACAGCGCCCGGGCCAAGGTATTGGAGCAAGAAGGGGCCGCTGGAGCTCTTGATAGTGCGGTCGATGCGCTTGGCGCACTTCAGGAATACGCCCCTCAAACCATCGAGTCAGCGCTGCGCTCTGTTCCCGGCGCCATCGGCGTCAAACCAAAACTCGTCTTCCAGGCCGTGCGTGTCGCCATCTCTGGATCGACGGTGAGCCCCCCGCTCTTCGAGTCGCTTGCCCTTCTCGGCAAAGAGCGCTCTTTGCAGCGCATCAGGGCTGCTCGCACATCGGTCGGCTCGTGACATAGGCCCAACGTGACCCACAGGAATACCAGGTGCGACGGCTTGACAATGCTCGCTGACGACCCGTAACATAGCGACCCGCGCCCTGGCCTCATAGGTGCGTGTTGGGGTGTGGTGTAATTGGCAACACGTCGGATTCTGGTTCCGAAGTCTCTAGGTTCGAGTCCTAGCACCCCAGCCAGAACGGCCCGTTGGTCTAGCGGTGAGGACGCCGCCCTCTCAAGGCGGAAATCACGGGTTCGAATCCCGTACGGGCTACCAGTCTGTCAAGGAAGCCCCCTCCTGATCAGGAGGGGGCTTCCTGCACATTGTGCGTATGCTACCCTCTCTCACCATGAGCGAAAACACACCATCTGCACCCGCGCGCAGCGACTTCATACGGGATATCGTCTCCTCTGATCTGCGAGAGGGTCGCCATGAGCGCATCGTCACGCGGTTCCCTCCGGAACCCAACGGCTACCTGCACATCGGGCATGCCAAGTCGATCTGTCTGAACTTCGGTATCGCCGCTGAGTTCTCAGGACGATGTCACCTGCGGTTCGATGACACCAACCCTGTCAAAGAAGAACAGGAGTACATCGACTCCATCGAAGACGATGTCCGGTGGCTGGGTTTTGACTGGGGTGATGACCTTTACTTCGCCTCTGACTACTTCGAACAGCTCTACGAGTGGGCCGTCCACCTCATCAAAGCCGGCAAGGCGTACGTCGACGACCTCTCCGCCCAGGAGATTCGAGCTTACCGAGGCACCCTTACTGAGCCCGGCCGCCAGAGCCCTTGGCGCACACGCGAAGTCGCAGAGAATCTCGACCTCTTCGAGAGGATGCGAACGGGTGAGTTCCCGAACGGAGCACGCGTCCTACGTGCGAAGATCGACATGGCTTCGCCCAACATAAATCTGCGTGACCCCGTCATGTACCGCATCCTGCACTCGCCACATCCCCGGACAGGCGATGCTTGGTGCATCTATCCCTCATACGACTTCGCCCATGGGCAGTCCGATGCTATCGAGCACATCACGCATTCGATCTGCACGTTGGAGTTCCAGGATCACCGTCCGCTCTATGACTGGTTCATCGAGAATCTGCCAGTGCCCTCACGCCCGCGACAGTACGAGTTCGCTCGACTGAACCTCACGCATACCGCCCTGTCAAAGCGTGTTCTGTTGCGCTTGGTCAACGAAGGCCATGTGCGCGGATGGGACGACCCCCGAATGCCTACGATCTCGGCCCTGAGACGCAGAGGCTTCCCAGCCGAGGGCATCCGTGACTTCGCCGCCATGATCGGCGTAGCGCGGGCTGACAGCGTCGTCGACGTCGAGATGTTGCACCATGCAGTCCGCGATGTCCTCAACCGCTCGGCGCTGCGTAGGTTCGCCGTTCTCAGACCCCTGAAGCTCGTCATCGAGAACTACCCCTCAGACACCGTCGAACAGCTGGAAGTCATGAACAATCCTGAGGACCCTGCCGCAGGGTCACGGCAGGTAGCGTTCACGCGGGAGCTGTGGATAGAGCGCGACGACTTCATGGAAGACCCCCCGAAGAAGTTCTTCAGGCTTGCCCCCGGCCGAGAGGTGCGTCTGCGCTCGGCGTACTTCGTCACGTGCACCGATGTGGTGAAAGACGGTTCCGGAGAGATCCTTGAGGTGCGATGCACCTACGATCCGCAGACGCGGGGGGGCAGCGCACCGGATGGCCGACGTCCAAAGGCCACTCTGCACTGGCTTTCCGCAGAACACGCCCATCGTGCCGAGGTGCGCCTGTATGATCACCTCTTCACCAGCTCCCACCCGGGTGCCGACGGCGCCGATCTCTTCGAAGGACTCAACCCTGAGGCCGAGATGGTCCTTGAGGATTGTCTTGTTGAGGACTCGCTCCTGGGGCTGCGCCTCGGTGAGACGGTTCAGTTCGAGCGTTTGGGCTACTTCTGCCTCGACAAGGACTCCTCATCTGACATGCCTGTCTTCAACCGCACGCTCACCCTCAAGGACACCTGGGCAAAGGTGCAGGCACGCCAGCAGCGAGAGCATGCCTGACCCCTCGGCGGCCCACGCATGTGGCCTGGTACCTGCTAAGATGGTTGTGGAGTGGGCTGGGTGATCGCGCGGATCTTCGTGGTCCGTGAGGAAAGTCCGGACTCCATAGGGCAGGGTGCCTGCTAACGGCAGGGCGGGGCGACCCGACGGAAAGTGCCACAGAAAGGAAGACTCCGCTGTCTCGTGCGGCGGAAAAGCTGAAACGGTGCGGTAAGAGCGCACCAGCGCCACGGTAACGCGGCGGCTTGGCAAACCCCACCCGGAGCAAGGGCGAATAGGAGCGATCAAGGTCGGCCCGACCGTCGCTCGGGTTAGCCCGCAGGAGGCCACGGGCGACCGTGGTCCCAGATAAATGATCATCCCCGACAGAATCCGGCTTACAGGCCCACTCCGCCTGAAATGACAGCAGGGAGCGGCATCATGCCGCTCCCTGCTCTTCCTCACAGCTGCAACCAGCTAGATCAGATTGACTTCCACTGGAACAAACCACACGTTGAAGGGTCTAGCTCCCCCTTCTTCGGACAGGTGTTCATGTATATGCAATCATCGCACGTGAGTTCGCTGATATCGGAAGCACCAGCCTCGTATACCTTCACGGGCTCTGGTTCGGGCTCTGGTTCGGGTTCAGGTTCGGGTTCGGGTTCTGGTTCGGGTTCAGGTTCGGGCTCTGGTTCGGGCTCGGATTCGGGTTTGGGTTCTGGTTCGGGTTCGGATTCCCCAACGACGACCATCTCGGACTCGTAGACGGTGACGACAGCCTCAGGAACGGCAGCTTCGATCTCCTCCAAGTCCTCCAGCAGCTCTGAGTCCTTGACGGCCATCTCGATCCCCTCGGCAGATGCTTCTTCTTCTGAAGTGAACTCGTCGCCAGGAAGGTCCTGCTCATCAGGAAGCTCATTGGCGCTGTCCTCCGCGGCCTCGTTTGATTCCGCAGCACGCGTCTCGTCATGATCTTCTGCGGCTTCGGGCTCCGCGGGCTCAGTGGAAAGCCCCCACGGCCAGGCCGTAAGTGCCGTCTCTCCAATCTGAGGCGCAACCAGGTCGGTGCGCGTCCCCGATTCGTCAGGTTCATCTTCTGGGAAGGGCGCCGGGGACTCGGGCAGAGTCTCCTCGCCCGCACCCTCGCTCTCGGGAACCACCGGCTCGATGTCGCCCTCGATCTCAAGATCTGCTGACGTCGAAAGCGATGTGTCCGCAACTAGCAGGACTGGAATCGCGACCGTCAGATCGACCAGGAGGATGTCGTCTGCGGAGAGATCTTGGGCCGCAGCCTGGCGCGATACTTCAGCCAAAGCCTCGTCACGAGTGGTGAACACCTCTGCAGCAAGGAGGGTGATGCTACCGTCGTCACGGCGAAGCAGACAGAAACCCATCGTGTTTACCTCACCTGTCCGTTGTGGTCGAGGCCCCTGCGAACACATGGTAAAGCCACCGCTTGCCTGCGGCAACCCGGGGCCGTCAGTGATGAAGTTCGTCATCGGCGCGGCGGGACTCTGTGACGCCAGTCACACTTGACCCATGCGCAACGCCTTGAGCAGCGCAATGTTGACTTCATCCTTCTCAGGAACCTCTCCAGGCATCTCCGTGATGACTGACACGCCGGCAAGCTCTTCTCGGCGCATCATCGCGGCAAAACCCTCGATTCCGATGGTGCCTTCGCCTATCCACGCATGACGATCGCGCCTTGAGCCGAACTCGAACATGCAATCATTCGCATGAATCAGCTTGATGGCGCCCCGACCACACTGCGCATCGACTTCAGAGAGAAGAGCGTCCCATGCCCCGTCGGTTGACACATCGATCCCTGATGCATGCCCATGGCACGTGTCGAAACACACGCCGAGGTGTGAGTGCTGATTTTCACACGCCCTCATCAATCTGCCGATGGCTTCGATGCTACGACCATAAAGGTTGCCTGCGCCAGCGGTGTTCTCCAGCAGCAGACGGGTGGTGCTGTCCGCCGGTCCACCAGCACGGTAGAACGCTTCATCGAGTGCAGCTGCGATGCGTGCGGTCGCCTCGTCTGACTCGCCGGTTGGATGCGTCCCCAGGTGGGTGACTACGCCGTCTGCTCCGAGCACTCGGCCGCGAGTGATCTCGTCCGCGAGAGCGTCGATTGACCTCTCCCATAAAACGTCATCAGGTGCCGCAAGGTTGATGAGGTATGCCGTGTGCGTGAAGATCTTGCTGTTGCCCGCGTCATGCGCCTCATGTACAAATCGTCTCGCATTCCCCGCGTCGATGGGCTTGCCGAGCCACTGCCGAGGGCTCTTCGCGAAGATCTGCATCGCATCGCAGCCTACCG
>JAVEVF010000067.1:0-10248 GCA_034005175.1 Coriobacteriia bacterium
AATGACGCAGACCGCCCGCCGCTCCTGTGCAGGAGCGGCGGGCGGTCTTTTGAGCTCAGGTACCTGCTACCCAGCTACGCGGAAGCAGCAGGCGTCTCCTCGGGGTACAGCTCATCGTTGTTGAGTGCGACGCGCTTGCGCCGCTTCCAACCGATCTCACGGCCGCCTACGTCGCCGACCGGGCGCCAGATGAGGACGACGACCATCAGCACCGCCATGGTTATCTCGGTGAGCCCGTAGACCTCGAACGGCAGCGAGTGCGAGTTGTTGATGAGCGCCTCGACCTGCCGCAGCACTTCGCGCGCCACGGTCACGAGCGACGTGCCCACGACAGCGCCAGAGATGCTGCCCTGTCCACCGATGACGAGCATGCTCAGCAGCATGAACATCTCGGTGATGTAGAACGCCTGCGGGGAGAACGACGTGATGAAACACGCCCAGATCCCGCCTGCGATGCCAGCGATGGTCGCCGAGAGAACGAATGTCAGGTAGCGCACGAACACCATATCGATGCCGATTGACTGCGCCGCGTAGCGGTCATCACGCGTGGCGCGAAGCCGTAGCCCCAAAGAGGACTCCCGGAACCACAGCGCCACGACGATGGCGATGAGTGCAGCCACAAGCGCCACGGTGAGCGTTGTGAACTCAGGCACCCCGAAGAAGGTGCGCGGGCCGTTCGTGACGTTGTCCCACTGCGTCATCACGACATGAAACACCACGAGCGTGGCGAAGAGCGTGATGACGCCAGCGAAATCGGAAAGCCGCATGAGCGGGTAGGCGATGAGGGCTGCAATGGCTGCTGCCACCAAGCCGCCGATGAGGATCGATGGCACGACAGGCAGATGCAGCTCCACAAGCGCCGGATACATCTCCGGTACGCCAAGCTGCTTGACCATAGGAGCCGTCGAGAGGATGCCTGTGGCATACGCACCCACACCCACGAACCCCATGTGCGTCCAGGACAGGATGCCCGAGTTGCCCATGAAGATCTGAAGGCCAAGCACCATGACGAGGTTCACGCAGAAGTACGTGTATATGTTCACTATCAAAGGCGAGCCGAACATGCCTACAAGCACGCCGACGATGATGATGGGCACGATGAGGATGGGGGCAGTGGGGTGCTGCTTCAGCCAGTCGCTGACACGGGTGAACACGCTCATCCAACACGCTCCTCGACATAGCCCTTGCGCACGATACCCTCGGGTCTGAACAGCAGGAACAGTACGACGATCACGAACATGAACGCATCACGGTAGCTGATCATCGTCGCCGGCAAGGCGACGCTGAGCGCGTTGAACACAAGTCCATACACGAAGCCGCCGACCACTGCGCCCACCGTGCTGTGCATGCCGCCGATCACCACCGAGATGAACGCGATGAGCAACGGGGCCGAACCGCTCACGGGATCGACTGACGATGCCCGGCTCACCCAGAAGATGGAAGCCGTTCCCGCGAGAAGGCCGCTCAGGATGAAGGCGGTGGAGATCACGAGGTCAGCGGGCACGCCCATAAGCCGAGTGGTGGTGAACTGCTCGGCAGCCGCGCGCATCGCCATCCCTAGCACCGTGCGCTTCATGACGATAGAAAGCACAATCAGCAGCACTGCAGTGACAACGATGACCAGCAGGTTTCGCACGGGCACTACCGCACCTGCAAACGTCACCGTCTTGGAGAACAGCGAGGGCAGGTGAACGACGCGCGCGCGCGGCGAAACCGCGGTCTGGATGATGTTCTGCAAGAAGATGCTCACCGCGAACGAGGTCACGATGAGCGCGTTTGGCGAGTGAGCCTGCACGGGTTTGAAAGCCACGAGGTCAGTGAGATAGCTCACTAGCACCGCGGCAAGCACCGCGAGCACCATCGTCACATACCACGGCATGCCCATCTGGGTCCCGAAGAAGTACAGGCCGTACCCCGCGATCATGACGTACTCGCCGTACGCGAAGTTCACGAGTTTGAGGATGCCGTAGACAAGCACGAGCCCGAGCGAGAGAAGCGCATACAGGCTGCCGAGGCTCAGCGTGTTGATCACGAACTCGAGATTGATCACTGGGGCACCTCGCAGATCTCGGCATCTTCGTCGCCGAAGTAAACGGATTCGATGTCGACGTGGCGCTCGAGGTCCGCTGGAGTCCCCGAGAACTCGATGGCGCCGTTCACGAGCAGGTACGCGCGGTCCACGATCTCAAGAGCACGCTCAGCGTTCTGCTCGACGAGTAAGATGGTCGAGCCGTGCTCGCGCAGCTGTGCGATGAGCTCGAAGATGTGATCGGTCATGGCGGGTGAAAGGCCCAACGACGGCTCATCGAGCATGATGAGTTTCGGGTTCGCCATCAATGCGCGCGCGATGGCGAGCATCTGTTGCTCCCCTCCCGACAACAGCCCGCCCGGTTGGGTGAACCGCTCTTTGAGGATGGGAAAGAGCTCGAAGACGCGCTCGAGATCGGCCCGGTAGCGGTCGCGCTTGTATGAGACGAAGGCACCGAGCCGCAGGTTCTCCTCGACCGACAGCGACCCGAAGATGCCGCGGCCTTCCGGCACGAGCGAGATGCCACGCTTGGCGATCGCCTCCGGCTTGCGGTTCGAGATCTCCTCGCCGAGGAAGGTCACAGATGCCTTCACCGGTCGAAGCACTCCTGCGATGGACTTCAGCGTCGTCGACTTGCCTGCGCCGTTGACGCCGAGAAGCGCGATCATCTCGCCCTCGGCCACCTCGAGTGATACGCCGTGAAGGGCGCGGATGGCACCGTACGACGCGAAGAGGTTCTCCACTTTCAGCATCGTCATCGCTATGCACGGCTCCCTAGGTAAGCGGTCACGACATCCTCGTTCGCGCGCACCTCGGCAGGCGTTCCCTCAGCGATGGTCTTGCCGTAGTTGAGCACATGGAGACGCGGACAGAGGTTCATCATCAGGCGCATGTCGTGCTCGACGATGATGAGCCCCACACCAAAGGTGGCAGGGATGGTCTGAAGCAGCTGAGAAAGCGTGTCCGACTCCTCCTCGTTTAGCCCTGCAGCAGGCTCGTCGAGGAAGAGGAACTTCGGGCGCATCGCCAGCGCGCGGGCGATCTCCACCTTGCGCTGGTGACCAAAGGGGATCTCACCGCCAAGCCAATCGGCCACCTCGGTCAAAGAGAAGTGGCCGAGAAGCTCCTTGGCGTCAACGGCGGCACGTCGGCGCGGTTCACCCATGCTCACTCCAGCTACTTCGACGTTCTCGAGCACGGTGAGCTCGTTGAAGAGACGGATGGTCTGAAAGGTCCTCGCGATGCCCGCACGTGCCACGCGGTGGGCACGCTGCCCCGAGACCTTCTCTCCATCCACGTATGTCTCGCCGCTCGTCGCCGGCAGCAAGCCCGTCACCACGTTGATGAGCGTGGTCTTGCCTGAGCCGTTTGGCCCGATGAGGCCAAGGATATCCCCCGTCTTCACGGTGAAACTCACACCGTCGACGGCCTTCAGCCCCGCAAACCACTTGCTGAGGCCTCGAACCTCAAGTGTGCTGGACTCGGATCGGTACTGCTCCATGCGTTGCTCCAGGTCTGACTCGTTGGTGGGATGCAGCATCATCGCGCTTCAGGGCGAGTCCAGTGTGCGGACTCGCCCTGAGAGTGGCGTGCGCGATACGTAAGACTACGGGGCGGGAATCTTCTCGGGAGTCTTCCAGCCAAGGAAGACCGGATCGCCGCCCTTGAGCTCGATAAGTGCGGCCTGCTTGTTAGGCTGGTGACCGCCTGCGGCGTCCGACCAGTCAAGACGACCGGTGAACAGATCGAACTCCATCTCTTCCATGGCCTTTGCCACGGCCTTGCCCTCAGTGGTGCCGGCCTTGTCCATGGCCTGCGCGAGAACCATCAGGGCATCGTACCCGATCATGATCATCGGGGTGTCAGGGTCCTTGTTGAACTTCTTCTTGTAGTCCGCGAGCCACTTCTCGTAATTCGGGTTGGCTTCGTTGGACATGAAGCAGTGCGTGTCGTAGTACACATCGCTGCCATACTCGGTGCCCAGTGCTTCCCAAAGGGCTGGGTCGTCGTAGGCGTCACCGCCGATGACCGGCTGGTTGATACCGCTCTCACGCAGGGTGCGGATGATGAGCGCGAGGTCAGGCATGTACGACGAGACGTAGATGAAATCGGGCTGCTTGGGAAGCGCCTTAACGCGAGCGAGCTGAGCCGAGACGTCGGCCTGGCCTTGCGTGTATGTATCCTCGAACATGACCTCGCCGCCGAGCTCCTCGAAGCGCTCGATGAAGTACCGCGAGAGGCTCTTCGTGTAGTCGATGAAGTCGTCGGTGATGACGTACACACTCTTCCAGCCCTTTTCGTTATACGCATACTCGGCGGTGACAGCACCCATGGTGGTGTTCCACATGGCCATCGTGAACTGCAGATCGCCGAGGGCTGCCGAGCCGTACAGCGGGGAGGAAGCGGCAGGCGAGATGCCTACCACACCAGCGGCTTGCGCGGAGCGGGAGGCCGGGCCCCCGAAGTCGAAGTCGCTCGGCGCGATGATCGCGACTGCGCCATCATCGATGAGCTGCTTGGCCACGTTGCCTGCCGTGACCGGGTCGCTCTTGCCATCCATGGCCTTCAGAACGACCTTGCGGCCAAGGATGCCGCCGTTCTCGTTCAGGACGTCTACCGCGAGCTGCACGCCGCGAAGCTGAGGCTCGTCAAGCGGAGCCTGAATCCCCGTCTGACAGAGCGCGGTGCCGATGATGATCGGCTCCTCAGACGACGTCTCGCCACCCTTGCTTGCACAACCCGCAAGTGGCACCGCGACGAGCGCCGCAACCAGAAGTGCTGCGAGCATTCGTTTCATACCGTCGAACCTCCATTCATTGCAGTGGCTACCGGTACACCAACGCGGCGCCCGTGCGCCTCGCGACGGCATGGTGCCGTTTCGCGTGCGGCCATTGTAGCCCAATGCGCAAGCCCTGCCCAGAACTTGGGATTTGTGCATTCCCCTGCTGGAAACAGGGGGCAAGCCGGCGGCTCGCATGGCAAAGGAGCACTTGCCTAGCGGGCTCTCTCCCCTAGCCGAGTGGCTCGAGTTTGACCTCGAACAGGTCCTCAGCAGCGACATCGAGTCCGTAGGAAGGGGCCGTCCCACGGTCGGTGATGGCCACGCGCATCGCAGGAGTCTCCCAGATCGTGGCAGGCGGCCCGCTGC
Organism: Coriobacteriia bacterium; assembly: GCA_034005175.1. Taxonomy (GTDB): domain Bacteria; phylum Actinomycetota; class Coriobacteriia; order Anaerosomatales; family SLCP01; genus JAVEVF01. The sequence goes on from JAVEVF010000067.1 coordinate 5,178, forward strand.
GCTCGGTGAAGAAGAGCCGCCGAGGGTTGGCGAAACGTGCGCGCGTGATGCCTTGGATGGCATCCACAAGGCACAGAGATCCTTCGACACGTACGGTGAGCTCGGGGACAGTGAGAGAGCCGAACGTCTCCTCGGCGATGAACGCCATGCGCGTTGCTCTCATGACGTCTTCGCATGGTTCTTGGTGGTGGCCGAGCGCTCGGCGGTAGATGAGCGACCAGCGTCCTTCCGGCGATGCCGGCCGGAAGTACGGCGCCCTCGGCGAGAACACGCAGTCGCCCTCGTGGTAAGCCTTGATGTCGAGAACAGGCGTGCCGTCGATGGCGTCACAGCCTGAGACATGCAAACGCGCGCCCTCGACCTTCTCGAGCCTCACGCGTGTGAGGGCTATCGGGTTCGGGCGCTTGAAAGCCCGGGCACCGAACACGCCATACTCGGGCAGGTCGGGGTTGATCTTCACCGGCGTCACGCGCAGCACATCGCGGCTCGCCTGGTGAAACCACATGAGGAGCCATAGGTGCGAGTGCTCTTCGATGCGCAGAAGCGCGTCGGCGTACGCGGGGTCGACCTCGATGACCGCATCCGTGCCGCCTCGCGGTATGTCGCCTGGCTCATGTATGGACGAGCGCACGACGCCGATCTGGTGGATCTCAGGAATCATATGGGGCTCCGTTTCTCACACGGACATCGTAGCCTATGCGCCCGCTCGCGGTACTCAAGCCCTCTCAACCACTTGCCGCTACACTTGGACTCGTCCACAAGACAGCCCGCACGACACTTGGCACAGCCCGCGACATGAATCGACGCCGTGGAGACCTGTTGGGCGTCCTATCCTCGTTCTTGTCGAGAACCCTGCATCTGCCGAGAGCGCTGATCGATCTTGCGCCTCGATCAAGCTCTGCGGCTCCTACTCAGGGCCGAGAGCACTCAGCGCCTCGGCGAGAGATGCGGTTGCAGGGACTGGCAGCCCCTCGGTGACTCCTGCCTTCTTGAGAGGCACCATCACTGCCGCCTTTGTGCAGCACAGCGCCACCTCGACCTCGTGTTGGCGCAGCTGGCGCATCGTCTCTTGCAAGCTGGCGATGGCGCTGAGGTCGATGAATGGCACGTTCTCCATGCTTATCACGACCGCGCGTGGCTCGGTGTTCGTGTGCAACAACGCCGACTCGAACTGGTCTACAGCGCCGAAGAAGAACGGCCCATCGATGGTGTACACGAGCACGTCTCTGAACACGGGGACTTGTTCGGCACCTGCGTCAACGAGCGCTTCTTCATCGAGCTCAGTCACCCCTACCGCCTCTGTCATTCGGCGGAAGAAGTTCAGCAGCGCAAGGATGACGCCCACCTCGACAGCCACAACGAGGTCCGCAAAGATCGTAAGCCCGAGGGTGATGAACATGACCGCCACATCGGAGCGTGGAGCCCTGCGCGCGATGCGTGTGATTCGGTGCATCTCGCTCATGTTGAAGGCCACCACAAAAAGGATCGCGGCAAGCGTGGCAAGCGGCACATTGGAGGCCAGCGGCGCGAGCGCGATCACCACCAGAAGCACCGTCAGCACGTGAACGATGCCTGCGATGGGGCTGTTGCCGCCGTGCCGGACGCTGGTGGCGGTACGCGCGATGGCTCCGGTGGCGGCGAACCCGCCGAAGAACGATGCTGCGATGTTCGCGGCACCTTGGCCGAGCAACTCCTGGTTCGAGTCGTGCTTCGTGCCGGTCATGCCATCGGCGACGGTGGCCGAGAGCAGCGACTCGATGGCGCCGAGAAGCGCGATAGCGAACGCCGGGCGCGCGAGGTCGGGCAGGTCGGCCCACGCGAAGTCGGGAAGCGCGAACGGAGGAAGGCCCCTCGGCAACCCGCCGAACGCCGAACCGATGGTGGCTACGCTCTCGGGACGCACAATGGCGACGAAGACCGTCCCGCCGACAAGCGCCACAAGCGGTCCGGGTATCTTCCCCAGCACCGGCACTCTCGGCCAACCGACAATCACCACCACGCTCGCGATGCCGAGGAGGGTCGTGGTGAGATCGAGGGAGGGCAGCGCCCGCACCATTTCGGCGAGCGCGCCGGCGAAATGCCCGCTCGTGGTGTCGGGCAGCCCGAAGAAGTTCGGCCATTGCCCGACCCAGATCACCACCGCGATACCGGCGGTGAACCCGAGGATCACCGACTCGGGGATGTATTTGATCACGCCGCCGAGTCGGGCGAGCCCGAACACAAGCAGCATCACGCCGGCCAGCATCGTGACGACCTGCAAGCCACCGATCCCGTAGCGCGCCGTGACGCCAGCGAGCAGCACCGCGAACGCCCCCGTTGGACCTGCGATCTGCACGCGGGTGCCGCCGAAGAGCGTCACGATGAGCCCCGCGACGATCGCCGTGTACAGTCCCTGCTCGGGCTTCGCGCCGGCAGCGATGGCAAAGGCCATGGCAAGCGGTATCGCCACCACGCCCACGACGACACCGGCCGCCACATTCGGCAGCCAGTTTTCCTTGCGGAGCAGACCGACACTCCACGCTTCGAGAATCGCAGGCTTCATGGGAGACCTTCGCGCAGGGGATGGGTTACCACTTCACCGTAGCACTCTTGCGGCCACCTTCGTCTGCGACAGTAGATCTGCCTGGCGCTACATGCCGAGCCGGGCGAGCAGAGGGCGCGCGGATGCCAAGCACACACCGAACGCAACAGCCCCATCAACAAAGACGGGGCTGTCAGGTCGCTATGTTGGTGGGCAGGTGTTGGGCCAACTTCAACGCGCATCCCATCCTATAAGTGTTGCACGACCTTGTAGATGTGCGCCATCCAGCCGAGTCACGTCAGCATGGCTGCGTATCCGCTAAGCTGGATTTGGAGTTGATCCGCTTTCCTTGACACCCTAGAAGTAGACCCCTACGGGGTCGGAAGGGAGTCAACGCATGGCATGTACGCCGGAGTCCCGGACCGAGGCGGTCCGCCTCCACCGGCTCGGGGCCGTGTCATCAAGGCTACGGCGCACCGGATTCACGTCGCGCCCGACACACTCAGGAAGTGGGTGCGGCAGGCCGAGATCGATGAGGGGCTCACGAGCGACGAGCGCGACGAGCTTCGGCGCCTGAGGCGCGAGGACCGCATCCTGCTCGAGGAGAAGGAGACACTGCGCAAGGACGCGCTCTTCTTCGCCCGGAAGAACGATCACCGCAGATGAAGTTCGCGCTGATCGATGAAGGGAAGTCGCATCACGGTGTCTCCCGTATGTCCCGCGCGCTCGGTGTGACGGCCGCGGGTTACCACGCATGGAGGAAGCGCCCGAAGTCTGCCCGAGCCCTCGAGGACGACCGGATCAAGAAGCGCATCGTCTTCCACCAAGAGGCGTCACGGAGCACCTACGGCGTACCTCGGCTCTACGACGACCTGGTCGACGAGGGCATCCACGTATCGCGTAAACGCATCGCACGCCTGATGCGCGAACTCGGCATCGCCGGCGTATCCGGGCGCGAGGGCAAGCGCCGGCGTCGCAAGTCGACCGTTCTCGAGACCGATGCGGTCAAAGACCTCGTGCGCCGCGACTTCACCGCAGATGCGCCGAACCAGGTCTGGTTCGCCGATATCACCTATGTGCCGACCTGGGAGGGCTGGCTGTTTCTGGCCGTGGTGATGGACGCATGCACCAAGCGGATCGTCGGCTGGTCGATGCGAGACGATCTGAAGTCCGACATCGTGGTCGACGCCCTCGGGATGGCGACGGCGATGCGCCGGCCTGATGCCGGGCTTGTGCATCACTCGGATCGTGGGGCGCAGTATCGGTCGCTGGCCTTCGGACGCACGCTGCGGGACTCAGGGATCCTAGCTTCGATGGGGAGCGTTGGCGCCCCGGGAGACAACGCGGTGACCGAGTCGGTGATGGCAACGATCAAGAAGGACTGCGTGCATCGACACCGGTTCAAGACGCGCGACGAGGCGAGGTTCGCGATCTTCGACCACATCGAGGGCTTCTACAACCCGCATCGCCGGCATTCGTCGCTGGGCAACTTGTCACCGGCGGAGTTCGAGCGGAGACTGGAGCAGAAGCGGCTCTCAGCCGCAGCGTACTAGTTTCCAGGTATCAACGTTGCAGCGGGGCTTCTTCCTTTAGGGGCCGCCCGGCAGCGAATCCCCCAGATGTCGTGGTCATTCTACCATGCGGGTACGACATGCTGTGCCTGTGGATAGCCGAACGGTTGTTCGACTGCGACGAGCGGATTCGTCTACTCTCACGGTACCGAGGGCAACGGGGAAACGCTAGGAGGCGGGCTTGTCCCCCGGTGCGAGGTCGTCGGCGATAAGACCGCCGGGCGCGATGGCCAGATACTCGAAGGTGCCGGACTCCATCTCATCGAGCATCTGCGAGGCCTCTGCGGTGACCGCCAACAGGAGATGGCGCACTTCGTACGGTCCGCCTGCGGCACTCGAAAGGAAGCGATCCGCTGCGTTCGCGAGACGTCCGTAGAACTCGATCTTCGTGCAGCCGTCGATTGCCGAGTAGAAGATGTCCCGCAGCGACTCGAAGAGCCAACTCAGCTCAAGCTCATGATCGGTGACGACGAAGCGGGGATCCGGGTAGAAAGCGCCAGGCCCGCTCGGAACTGGCTGCTTCGAGGTGATGAGCACGTCGGCCCCGCCCCTCGGTCGTTCGGCTGCACCGATGCGATCTGAGCCGATTTCCACCAGAAGCGAAGACAGCTGCCTGCGAATCTCGCCGTAGTCGACTTCCTCATCGGGCGTGTCCGACACCGTGCTACCCCCTTCTTCTTGACGCGCCTCCAGCACCGGCGTCGGAGCAACCTCCACATCAACCGGCTGCCTAGAGGTGCTCTCATACACGCTTGCGACGCCCAGCCGTCCGACGGTGGTATACGGAGCGAGTATGCGCCTATATCCCCCGCCCTCGAACTCGTCGAGCCTGCTCCAGAACGCTGGGAGGCCCGGCGAGGTCAGCACCTGGACCTCGACTTCAGGTCCGTGGGGATCCCACCAGAACGCGGGGAAGCCGTCGACCACCCCCTTGTTGCCCCTTGTGATGCAGGAGGCCCACTCTCCTGAGAGGCCGGAC
>JAVEVF010000068.1:0-10017 GCA_034005175.1 Coriobacteriia bacterium
CCTCGAATAGCGTCCGCTCGGCCTGCTCCACGACCTCTTGCATGTCATCAGGCGCGTCATAGCCGAGCGCCACGATCTTGGTGGCTGCCCCGATGAGATCGCGCAACATCGACGTGCGCTGCACGATCTCCGCATAGCGAGCTGCGTTGGCGGCTGTGGGAACCACGCCGGTGATGTCGAGCAGATACGCCTTGCCACCAACGTACTCAAGCGCGTTGATGGACTCGAGGCGATCGGCGACGCTCACTTGATCTATGGGCACCGCACGATTGTAGAGATACTGGATGGCCTCGAAGACCCTCTGGTGGCTCGGACGATAGAAGTCACCCGCCTCTACAGCGGCGACACCGACCTCTACCGCCTCAGATGACAAGAACATCGAGCCGAGCAGCGCCTGCTCGGCTTCAACGTTATGAGGCGGGACACGCAGCTGCGCGGCACGCGGAGCCAGCGTCCCAGAAACCTCGCTCATGTCCCCTCCTTCTGGGCTTCATCTCCTGCGGGCACCCGGAGAACTCCTGCTCCAGGCGACACCGATTCTAGCGGAGGGCTCTGACACTGGAAGGCTGCCGAGCAAGCTATCCACAAGGCCATGCGCGCCATACCTGATTGGATGGTGGTTATCCCCCGTTTCCACAGATTCCGAGCGACATCATGGTCGCATAAAGCAAAAGCGCCGTCCGGTCGGACGACGCCTTCGCACAAGCTCTGCTTCGCGCTACTCGGCCGACTCAGGCGACTGCGCCTCGGCCTCCGGCTCCGCCTGTTCCTCAGAGATCTCGGGCGCGTTTGCCTCGAGAGCCTCAGCGTCCTCCTCGGCCTCCACAGCGGCTATGGCCTCTTCGACCGTGGGCTGCGCTGGCGCCGTTGCGCCCCCTTCGGGGACGACCACGACCGTGACCTCGGTCCTGATGTCACGATAGACCTGCACGCTCACGACATGCTCGCCAAGCGTCTTGATGTGGCCGTGCACATCGATCTTTCGGCGATCGACCTCGGTCTCGAGCTGGCTTGCGATAGCATCGACGATCATCGGCGAGGTGATCGAGCCAAAGAGCCGCCCTTCCTCACCGGCCTTCGCCTCGATGGTCACGCGGCCGCCCTCAAGCCGCTCGGCAAGCGAGCTGGCATCGGCGACACGCGCCTCCTCGCGCTTGAGGATGTTGCCCTTCCGGGCTTCGAGCTGCTTGAGATTGCCGGGCGTCGCCTCGATAGCGAGCTTGCGCGGCAGCAGGTAGTTCACGGCGTAACCGTGGGCCACGTCGACGACGTCGCCTTCACCGCCCCTTCCCTTCAGCTCCTGTGTAAGGATGACCTTCATCACGTACTCCTTGTCCGTCGCCAGCGAAGTCTCACCGGCACGAGCGTGTTCATGACACTACTGCCCGCTTGTCTTGCCCTCAAGCCCACTGGCCGAGGAGCCTTCCTCGCGGGGTAACTTCCTGAAATTCGCCCAGAAATCAACCAATCCCACCATGCTCACCAGTGGCAGCATCATGTCAGCCACCACAAGCAGCACATAGCCGATGGTGCGCATCGGTCGTCCGATCCCCACTCGGCTGTAGAACGCGGCTGCGACTCCCAGACCCTGTGCTAACAGCAGCAAACGCACTCCGAGAAGCAGGTTCAGGCCGATGGTCGTGGCGATATCCGCGCCATCGAATGCCCTGCCTGCCGCCAGGAACGCGAACGCCCCGATGAGCGGCCATAGGGTATGCACGCTCAAGTCGAGGACGGCAAGCCGAGGCAATCGGCGAACCTCCGCTCCCGTGCGTGCTGCCGCCCAACCCGCCACCGCAACCGTCACAACCGCCACAAGCAGCGCGCTTGCGAAATGGTCGAATGGCCACAGCTTCACCATCAGATCCGCCAGCGTCTCCGGGTCGACCCCGAAGATCATCCCATCGCTGCTACTCGCATTGGCAGCAGCAGCAAGAGATGCGATCGCCGCTTCAGACCCCTGACGGGTGAGCGCAACCAACGTCGTGCCCTGCAACCACGCCACGAGTGCGGTGCGGGCCACCGTTCCGGCCGTGACGACCGATGTCAACAGGGCCACATTCATGAGCGCCGAGCGCCGCTGCATGCCGCCGACCGCAAACAACATCGCAACGAACGCCGGTGCAAGCAAGACCGCATCAGCGGGCGCCAGAAACGTCCCGAGCGCCACGGCAAGACCGCCAACGGCAACCGCGGCTACAACACGTCCGCTGAAGATGAGCCCCGCAAGGCCGGTAGCAGCGAGCGGGAGCCCCAGCAACGGCAGCGCTCCACCGATAAGCCCTCCGAGCAGCACCGCCGCGGATAGCAAGAGGGCGTCACGTGTGTGGGAGAGTCGGGGCACCGGGCTACCTGCCGCGGCGGCCGTCGACCTTGCCGCTGACCACCGGAACGGTGTACGGCACGAGCGCCATCTCACGCGCGCGCTTGACGGCCGTCGCAAGCTGGTGCTGATGCTGAGCGCAGTTGCCCGTCACCCGGCGCGGCTTGATCTTTCCGCGGTCGGTCATGAACTTGCGCAGCATCTGCGCGTCTTTGTAGTCGATGTACTCGACCTTATCCTTGCAAAAGGCGCAGTACTTGCGCCTCGGCTTGCGTACATAATCGGACACGTCCGATCCTCCTTCCGCCTCTCTTGAGACGTCTCACTCACTGTGCAGCCGACGGCGGGAGGGTTCCGCCGCCGAAGGCCGCACGCTAGACAGTCCTAGAACGGGATCTCGTCATCTGACGGCAGGTCCGGTGCTGATGGGGCCGGGAACGTGCGCCCGCCTCCACCACCTTCCCCCCGCGGAGACATGAACTCGATCTCGTCGACGACGACTTCGACCTTCGAACGCTTCTCGCCCTGCTGGTTCTCCCAAGAGCGGTAGCGCAGCTTGCCTTCGATGGCCACCTTGGTGCCCTTTTGGAGGTACTGCGCGATCGCCTCGGCTCGGCTGCCGAACATCGTGCAATCGATGAAGTTGGGATAGTCCTCCCACTCACCGGTCTGCTGGTTCTTGCGGCGATCGTTCACCGCCACACCGAGGCCAAGCACGGCCATACCGCCGGGCGTGGAACGCAGCTCGGGGTCGCGGGTAAGGTTCCCGCTGATCACCACTCGATTGATACTCATCTCACACCACCACCTGATTCTCTACGCAGACATCGGTCGCACCGCGCCCGGGCCCGCCACTCGGTCCACCCGACTACTCACGGTCGTCACGACGGAGCAGCATGTAGCGAAACACCGGGTCGGTGATGTGCAGCACGCGATCGATCTCGGCGATAGCTTCGGGGGTGTGGTGGAAATCCACAAGGACATAGTCGCCATCGGTCGCATCGTTGATCTCGTACGCGAGCCGACGCTTGCCCCAGGATTCGACGTTGTCGACGACACCGCCCTCGGCAGTGATGAGTCCCTGCGCCTTCTCGACGAGCCCCTCACGGGCCTCTTCTTCCAGGCTGGGATCGAGCAAGAGCAACATTTCGTAAGCCTTCATTGGTCACCTCCTCTGGGCTAACGGCCCCGGGACTGTGAAGGCAGCCGCCCGGAGCAGGATAATGAGCCCTCGCAGTGTATCACCGAGCAATCACTGCGGCAACATCCTGTCGTTTGAGCGCTCTGGAGGCGGCCGGCACCGGCGTCGCGCGCCAGACCGGCCACAACAGCGCGACTCCTGCGGCACCAGCCAGCGCGACGAGCGCGCCTTGTGGCACCACGCTCCCTGTGGCGAGCGCACGGCGATCGGTGGTAAGCGCAGCGCGCGCACGGTCTGGCAAGACCGCAGCGGCAGGAGGGACGCTCGCTGCCAGAGCACCAGCGTCGACGAAGCCGGGCGATCCCTGAGCTGCAGGCAGGTGAGAAGGTGCTGCCGCTCCTTCGTGCGGAGCCGCGACACCCTGCGGCTCCGCAGACGCGACGCCGCTTCCAGCCGCAACGCGCGCGTCAGACACAGAAGAGGGCCGCGTCTGCACAAGCGGCTGTTGTTGTTTCACCCCATGCAGCTCTGGCTCAGCCTCTGCCGCCAGGGGAGCGGCTGCAGGTGCGGTCGCTGCGGGTGCTTGCTGTACAAGCGGTGTGGCGGGCACCACCTCGACCTCACCGCTTGAGGCCACTGCAGCGGGCGGAACGAGGAACTGCGAGGGATCGATGTACAAGGTCCCACGCCGGGCACTCAGGTGCAGGTGCGGCTCGGGATGTGACCGGTCTCCTGCAGCGGCTAGCGAGCCGAGCCGCTGGCCGGCCCCCACGGTCTCCCCCGCACTCAGTGGCGTCTCTGAAAGCGGCATGTACGTGAGACGCACGTCCCCGCTCTCTACCGTCACGGCGATGGTGGTCGCACCTTCGCCGGCAGGCACGCGGCCTGCGAACGTCACCTTGCCCTCAAGCACTCCGAGCACTGAGGTCCCAGCAGAAACTGCGACGTCGATGCCGCTATGAACAGACGAGCCCCCGTCAGATGAGATGTACGACGCTCCGTATGAGACGATCGTCGGTGCACTGGTCTCAAACGGCCAGCCAGGTTCCAGTGCGAAAGCCCGCGCCACTGGCCCAAACACCGCAAGCCCCGCCAACACGCATCCGCAAACGCGCAGCAAACGCCCCACGAGCGCACCTCCCACTCCCACTCGGCCAGACCACGCAGGAGATGAGGGGGCGCGGCGTCTATACGAACATCTGTTCGACATCGACGGTCCGATTCCTGCCTGGCTGGCGAAATCGGCCGACATCGCGTTGGTGCCCTGGCGCTATCCGCTCGCTACTGTGGCGTCAGGCAGCAAAACGGCCGCCCAGGCGGCGGCCGCGAGTGTGCATGGAGCGGGCAACGGGTCTCGAACCCGCGACCTACAGCTTGGGAAGCTGTCGCTCTACCAACTGAGCTATGCCCGCATGGCGTCGGTCATTGTACGCCAGCCCTGCGAAGCCGAGCAACCGACACCGTGCGCCAGTCGTTGGTCAGCGTTCGTGGTCATGCGCTCGACCGCTATGACCCCGTGAGCGCCTTCTTGAGCGCCTTCTCGTGCTCCACAGCGGTAAAAGCGATGATCTGGTCGCCAGGCTGCAGCCGCGTGTCCCCATGGATGGTGACGATCTCGTCATCTTCTCGCACGATGGCCACGAGGATGCAGTCCACGGGCAGGTCCAGCTCGGAGATCATCTTGTTGCACACGACACACCGATCGGTCGGCAGCTCGATCTCCACGATAGCGAGGTTTCCCTTGCGCAGAGCTATGAGCGTGCGGATGTCTCCGATCGTCGCTTCTTCCTCGATCATCCGTCCGATGATGGTGGTAGAAGAGATAGCCTCGATGCCGAGGGCATTGAAGATGTGCTCGTTCTTGGGGTTGTTCACACGCGCGATAGCCCTCGGTAGCCCGAAGGCCACCTTCGCGAGTTGGCAGGCGACGAGGTTGTCGTCATCGCCCCCCGTAGCGGCAACGAATATCTCGGCACGTCCCACGCCTGCGTCTTCTTGAAACGCCACATCACAGCCGTCGCCATGAATGAGCAGCACCCGGTCGGGCAGCTCAGCGAGAAGCTTCTCGATGATCTCAGCACGCCTCTCGATGAGCGCGACCTCGTGGCCTGCCTCAAGCATCGTCCGCGCGAGGTAGGAGCCCACCTTTCCACCGCCGTTGATGACGATGTACATGCTCATTCCTCCATGTAGCGTTCGATCTTGGCGTATACCTCTTCTTTTACCGATGCCATGACGATATCGCCTGCATGCAGCACCGCGTCGGGCTCGGGAACGAACATCTCCTCGCCTCGGGAGATCGCTGCTATCCGAAAGCGCCGGGGTATCTCGATGTCGGCAACCCGCTTGCCCTGCACCGCGGCACCAGCTTTGAACTGGACGATCTCGACATCGCCGAGGGCAGAGATGTGGTGTCCGTGGCGTGCCTTGATCTTGTCGAGGAGCGTCTCGGCCACAAGCGTGGTCCCGCACACGTAGTCAAGCCCCAGCTGCTGATAGGTGCGCTCCCGCATGGGGTTATACAGCCGCGCAACGGTGTGTTCTACGTCGAAGAGCTTGCGCGCGACCTCCGCTGCCATGAGGTTCGTGTTGTCGAGGTCGGTCACCGCCGCAAACGCGTGTGCTCCGCGGATGCCGGCCTCCTCAAGCACTTCCTCATCGAATCCTAGACCTTTGACGGTCACGCCGTTGAACACGGTACCGAGGCGCTTGAAGGAATCCGCGTCCTTGTCGATCACGACCACATTGTGGCCCTCGATGGAAAGCAACGTCGCGAGCTGCGATCCCACTCTCCCGCATCCCACCACGACGACGTTCATCTGCGCTCCTGACCCTGTCTGCCGAGCCCTGCCAGCACCGATTATCGGACGCTACTCCTCGCCATCTGAGGTGTCAACACAGTGCCGAGCCAGAGCAGCCAAGCACACGTGCGATGCCCCGAAACGCACAGGGCGCCGGAAGGTTCCCGACGCCCGCACGTTTACACCCTGATGGGTGAGTTACTTGCCGATCTTGAACATCTTGGTGCCGCACTCGGGGCAGATGCCTTGGGTGGCCGGGCGGCCGTTCTTCATCGTGATCTGCTGGGCGTCCTTCATCTCCCGCTTCTCCTTGCACTTCACGCAGTAGCCCTCTTTTGCTGCCATGCAGCACTCCTTTCGCACGATACGGACAGCGGTCCCCGTCGCGCCTCATGGTGTTCGTGCACCGCGGGAGACCCCCTCGGACGGACCGTCCCGTCCGAGCAAGAGTGTACACCTCTTGAAGCACTTGTCATTCACGTCCGCGCGAAGCGCGCCGTGCGCCCCACCAGCCCCACACCCCCAACACGACCGCGATAAGTGACGACAGAACGCCCCAGACTGCTGCGGACACGATCCAGAAGCGCTCTGGAAACAATCCGATGAGCAGTGCATCCCCCGGAAACTGCCATGTGCCGTGGGTGAAGAACACCCCATGAAACGCAGTGAAGAACCACTCGAAATCAGCACACGCAAGCGCTGCAGCAAGGCCCATCGTTGCCAAGATTCCGAGGGCCGCTGCAAGCAGCGAGATGGAGAGCTCGTGCTTCCATCGTGCGCGAATCGTTATCAGGAACCATGCGGCCGTTGCCACGATGGCGACGTATGTCACAAGGCGCACGCTGTGCAGGAGATCCCTCACGTCAGCCAGGTGGGCGAGTGCCTTCTCGTCGAAGGCCGGCCGGCCGTCACTGGTTGACGCTGGCAGCCGTGAGCCCTTCTCTCCCGCGACGAACGCTCGCACCTGTTCAGCAAGCTCCTGGGTCTGCACGGGGTCAAGACCGGCAATCTCAGGCGCATCAACGTACAGGACCAGGGCTGCGGTGTAGGGAGGGGCAAGCATCAGCATCAGCGGCACGCCGAGCGCACACACCGTCAAGGCAACAGAGCATGCCGATACCAGCACGCGGCGGCCAGGCGTCACTGGACCGTCTCCACTCCCCGCACGGCGTTACCGCCTGCCAGCAACGCTCGGTGCAAAGCCTCGTCCACCGCGGAAAGCATGGTGTCGAGCGTCGGCCCACTCGTAGGATAGGTGGCGACTCCGATGCTTATCGTCACGCTCGTGTCAGCACAGCGAACTTGCTCGACAGCGGTGCGCAATACCTCGGCCACGCCAGCGGCGCTAGCACCATCCGGTGGCCCTCCCGTGGCATCTTCGACCAGAAGCACTGCGAACTCCTCGCCGCCGAAACGAGCGAGCACGTTAGACGTCGGGGAGACCGTGGAGCAGCACTCCTCAAGGGCGCGGCCGAGCGCTTCTGCCACAGCTACGAGCATCTCGTCCCCGCGCGCTATCCCAAAGGTGGAGTTGATGCGGGCAAAGTCATCGATGTCACCCATGAGCACCGCGAATCCTCGGCCATCCCGCTCGGCACGAAACACCTCTCCCGCAAGAGCGCGCAGAAAGTACTTGCGATCGTACAGGCCGGTCTTCTCATCGAGTATCGATGCCTCGGCCAGCTGAGCCTCTCGCTCACGCACCTTGGAGGTCAGCAGCGTGGAGACCATAGCCACCCCGCCCAACACCGTGATCTGCCAGAGGTACCGGACGCTCACGAAGGTGCGGTTGAAGTGCAGGCTGCCGTAGGTGAACGGGATAGTCACATGGGGAAGCAGCCCGAAGTACTCTCCCCAGACCACCACTCCGTACGCGAGCAAGCTGAAACCTGTGACGATCCAGACGTCGCGCGGGCGCGGCAGAATGAACGCCGCCTCAAGGATGAACAGCCCGTACATCGCGTGGAACCACGAGTGCACGCCGCCAGAGTAGTACACCAGCACAGTCACGACGATCACGTCGAAGAGCAGCTGTGCATGGTTCAAGAATGCGATGTTGCCGAGGCGCCGGTACGTGAGGTGATAGTAGGTGTTGTACATGCACACGAACACCACCGCGAGGGCGGGAACCACGATGTTCGGAGCAAGTTCGGGCCATGAAACCGCGCTGCCGTAGATCCACACGCCCAGCAGCGTGAACACGCTCAGCACGGCCACGAGAGCCCACCGGATGCGGATGACGAGCCCCACGCGCTCGATATTGGTCTGCAGCGCTTCAATGTCATAGCGTGTGGGTCGCTCGCGCCAGCTGACTCTGGCACTGCGTATGAGTGCTTTGGCGAATCGGTTCGGAGTGGCCACGCGATCTCCCGGGCAGTGGGACAGGACGGCATCCCGATTTCGACCACAGTATACTGGAGGAACGCGACCTAACGGAGCCGATGTCCATGAACCCTTCCACCATCCAGGCGCAACTCACCCAACTCACTGGGGCGCTCGGCGCCATCGGCACACCGCTGCAAGCCATCCTGCCTGTGATGGGCCTCATACTCGTGGTTCTGGCGACGATACCGGCATTTCGCCGATTCCTCAGCGTTGCCATCGGCACAAGCGCCCTTGTACTGCTGGCCGGCGAGTTCGTGCTCATCTGGTTTCACTGGCGTCTGTACCAGATCGCAGCAGTGGCAAGCCCCGACACCGCTGCGGTGGTGGGAAGGGTCGCCGTGCCGCTGTGGGTCGAGTCCGAGAAGCTGTACGTGTGGGCGCTTACGCTCGCACTCATGGCTGTCTTCGCCCGCCGCCACCGGGATGAACTGTTGCCCGGCATCGCGGTCATCCTCGCTGTGCTCATGTCGGGGGCTGCCGTCTGGGGCAAGCCCTTCACGGAGCCCCTGCCGCTGTTTCTCGGGCAGTACACCGGCTATCTGCAGGCGATGGCCACCGGAGATCTCGCCGTCATGATGGGCGCGTATCAGGGGATGGAAGGCGCACGCCAGTTCTACTACAACACCGTGTACATGTGGGTGCACCCTCCGGCGCTCTTCTTCGCGTATGCGACGTTTGCCATCGCGTTTGTCGCCACACTTCTGATGGTGCGCGAACGGCACTCTGCTTTCGAGACCACCTCATATCGATGGGTTCGGCTCGGCTACCTTCCTCTTACTGCCGGTATGTTGCTCGGCTTTCCCTGGGCGATCATGGCGTGGCAGGGGGAGAGCTGGTGGTGGTCGGGCAAGGTCAACATGTCCATCATGATGTGGCTGCTGTATACCGCGCTGCTGCATGCCCGTCTGTATCTGCGCAGGCAAGGGATGTGGAAGTGGGTTGCGGCGCTGTCCATCCTTGCGTTTCTCGTGCTGCTGCTGACCTATCTCGCAACCTACATCGTGCCCGGCGCACATAGCTACGCATGAGGTCATGCGAAATCCAAGGAGCCGAGTACTCACCACATGTCTATGTGCAGGATCTCGACGACTCGAGGGGATGAACCGATGACTGAGCCGATCAGAAACAGAAGCTGGGACTTCTCGCTCACGGTGGCTACCGTCGCGCTCCTCGGCTCTTTGGGCCTGCAATCATTTCTCGGCACGCTGTATGTGTGGTGGGCGAGTAACGCCCTGGCGGGCTTCGACCTCTTCGGCTATGACCGATTCGTGTGGTGGATGAATGCCATCGCCGCACCCCAGGTGATCTCGCTTGTGATCGTAATGGGGCTTTGTGTGCCCAAGCGATTGTTCAGCCGTACCGCGCTT
>JAVEVF010000069.1:0-9887 GCA_034005175.1 Coriobacteriia bacterium
CACTGGGACTGTGGCCTTTTGGTCTCATCTATCGGCAGGGACGTCCTTCTCCTTTACTGTGCTGAGGCGGGTGTACGATCCACGTGCAGACGCACCAGCCACCAACGCGATGAAATGACTTCCTGTGAGACTGCGGGCAAAGAAGAAGGCCGGCGGTATCCGCCGGCCTTCCGCTTGAGCATTGATGATCGTCAGTTCTAGAAGTGACGATGCACGGAGCAGTCGACGACCGTGCCACCGGTAGCGGTAAGAGTATAACCAGTGTGGGCATCAGCGTCGGGATCGGGACATTACGGAAGGACCTTAATGTAATCAGGCACCAACTCACCGACCGTGGTTGGAACAGCTCCATCGTTTTCTGCAGCATACGTCTGGGCTGCGCCCTCGATGGTGCGCTGGTTGGCGTGGCACGTGCGCTTCTGAGCGTTTGCCTTCGCGGCGTTAAAGACCGGGATGGCGATTGCGACAAGGATACCGATAATGAGAACAACGACCATCAGCTCGACGAGGGTGAAGCCCTCATCCCTCTTATAGAACAGTCTCATGCTGTTCTCCCTCCTTCCCCCCTCGCGGGGTTTCTGGGACGGCTGGGTGCCGCCCACATCAGACATCATACTACCTTTATCGGCAGGGTACTGCAGTACTTTAGAGCCATTCGTACAATCGTCAGTCGATGAGGGTGATGACCTGGAACATGGGCATGTAGAGCGCTACCACGATCGTTCCGACGATGGCACCAAGCGAGGCCATCATGAGCGGCTCGATGATGGACGTGAGGCTGTCAGTAGCCGTAGCCACCTCCTCATCGTAGAACTGCGCGACCTTCTCAAGCATCTCGTCCAACGCGCCCGTCTCCTCGCCCACCGCCACCATCTGCACAAGCATGGGCGGGAAGACACTGCTCTCCTCAAGCGGTGTGGCGATGGCTTCGCCTTCCTTCACTGCAGAGCGCGTGTTGCGCACCGCTCGGGCAACCACCTCGTTGCCTGAGGTGTCTGCCACGATGTCAAGCGCGGTGAGGATGGGGACACCTGCAGCGACCAGGGTGCCGAACGTACGCGTGAAGCGCGCAAGCGCGATCTTGCGAACCATGGAGCCGAAGATCGGCATGTTGAGCTTGGCAGCATCCCACACCGGCTTGCCCAACCCCTTGGACCACACTCGGAAAAGCCAGATGAGCGCCACGACCGCAATCAACGCGATGAGCCCGCTCCAGCTGGCAACGAAGTCAGAGACGATGATGAGCGCTCGGGTGATGAAGGGAAGCTCGCCACCCATGCTCTCGAACATCTCTTCGAATGTAGGCACGACGAAGATCATCATGGCGGCAAGCACGACAAGAACGAGAATGCCCATGACAACAGGGTAGGTCATCGCGGACTTGATCTTAGCCTTCAGTGCGATGTCTGCCTCGAGGTGGTCGGCCACGCGGGCAAGCACCTCGTCAAGCACGCCACCAGTCTCACCGGCACGCGTCATGCTCACGAAGATCGGCGGGAAGACCTTCGGGTGACGTGCGATGGCATCTGAAAGCGAGAGTCCCGACTCCACGTCCTTTGCCACCTGCCCGATGACATCACGCAGCCCCGCACTTTGTGTCTGCGCCGCCAGGATAGACAGCGCCTTTGTGAGCGATAGGCCCGCATTCACCATCGTGGAGAACTGCCGTGCGAAGATGGCGACGTCTTTGTGCTTGACCCCAGTCCCGAACTTGATTTCGCCAAGCGCAGCGAGGCCACCTTGCTGCTCCAACTCGACGATGATGTAGCCCATCTCGCCGAGCCGCTGTTGCACGGTCTCCTTGCTCTCACCTTCAAGCTTGCCTTTCAGGATGCGGCCAGTCCTGTCGCGCACCGCGTAACTGAAAGTCGCCATAGCAGTCCCCTACCTCACTTCTCACATCGCCATCGGTCAGACGATCACGCGCAGTATCTCTTCCATGGACGTCTCGCCCATGCGCACCTTCTCAAGGCCGTCTTGTCTCAGAGTGAGCATTCCTTCCTCGATCGCGGTGCGCTTGATCTCCTCGGCAGTGGCTCCCGCAACGGTCAGCCGGCTGATCTCCTCGGAGACGAGAAGCACTTCGTAGACGCCCAACCGCCCACGATAGCCAGTGTTGCCGCACTTCTTGCAGCCAACAGCCTTGTAGATCTTCTCCGGCAGGTTATCGGCATCAAACCCCGCATCTATGAGCGCTTGGGGATTCGGTGCGTACTCCTCCTTGCACGAGCATAGTCGTCGAGCAAGCCGTTGGGCAAGAATGCAGTCGACGGCAGAGGCCACGAGGAATGGCTCTACGCCCATCTCCACCAAGCGCGTCATCGCCCCCGCGGAGTCGTTCGTGTGCAAGGTGGAGAATACGAGATGCCCTGTGAGCGCCGACTCGATTCCGATGCGCGCCGTCTCTTGGTCGCGAATCTCACCCACCAAGATGATGTCCGGCGAACAACGCAAGAACGAGCGCAGAGCGCGTGCGAATGTCAGCCCTGTTCGTGCGTTGATCTGGCATTGGTTCACGCCATCTACCTGATACTCAACGGGGTCTTCAGCTGTGAGGATGTGCTTGTCTGGATCGTTCAGCACGTTGATGACCGCGTACAGGGACGTCGACTTGCCCGAACCAGTGGGGCCCGTGACGAGGACGGCGCCATACGGCTTTCGGAACGAGTTCTCGAAGCGTTCGAGCGCGCCGGGCAGAAAGCCCAGATCGCTTAGTTTCAACAGGATGGAATCCTTGCGCAAGATACGTAGGACGAGTCGCTCTCCGTACACTGTAGGCAACGACGAGACACGGAAGTCGATAGTGTGCCCGCCGACGTTCACCATGCAGTGTCCGTCCTGCGGCTTGCGGTTCTCTGAGATATCCATCTCGGCCATGATCTTCACTCGGCTGATGACGGCTGACTGAACCGCACGCGGGCTGCGCATCACCTCATGCAAGACGCCATCCACGCGAAAGCGTACTCGCAGGTCGGTCTCTTGCGGCTCGATGTGGATGTCGCTTGCTCTATCCGCCACCGCCTTGGAGATGATGTAGTTGACGAGCTTGATGATGGGAGCTTCGCTCGCGATGTCGGTAAGGTTCGCTAGATCGCTCTCATCGGTCTCATCGATGCCAAACAGATCGCTGTGGTCTGACCGCTCGGCGAACTTGTAGTACTCCTCGATGGCCGCGAGAATGTCGTCCTTGGTCGAGATGCCGACCTTGATCTCATATCCGGTGATGATCCGGAGGTCATCGAGCGCAAGCACGTTCTGCGGATCGGCCATCGCTACGGTGAGCACGCCATCTATCACGTTCATCGGCATGAGCACGTAACGCTCAGCCACGTCTCGGGGCACAGCTGCCACTGCGTTGGGATCGGGTTTGGCGATGGTGAAGTCGAAGTACTCGATGCCGATCTGGACGGCCATCACCGAAAGGATGGCTTCTTGCGTGGCATACCCAAGCTTGACAATCACGCGGCCAAGGCGCTCTCCGGTGGCTTTGTGCATCTCCAGCGCATCAGCAAGCTGGCGCTCGTTGATCACGCCTGCACGCATAAGCAGTTGGCCGAGCCTGTTAGCGCCTGTCGACACCGGTCACTACTCCTCTAACGACTCTGATGCACATGGCATGCAGATGATCGCGCTCACCAAGACGCACCACGCCATGGTACGACATCTGGCATACCCCGGACACGCAAGTTTCGCGTGCCTGAGAATGCACGCCTCATATCTGCCCGATACATCGGCAACGCAGATATCTCATCTTAACCACAGCCACTGACAGACGGTGGGAGGCACTTTCAGAGCGAGCGCTCGCGATCGGCGCTCGGTGAAGTCCGCGCCCCGGCGCCTTGCGCCTGCCGCAGCTCATCAAGCAACACCTTGGCGTACCGCTGGAATCGCTGCTCCGTGTTGCTTCCTGCCCGCACCGCCACGCGCAGCTCCCCGAAACACAACTCGACAGACGCTGCCATTTCGAACACACCGACACGCACGGGTACAGCCGGCACAGACGCGGGTGGGACCGGTCTTGATGAGATGGTGACTGACGGCACCGAAGCAACGGTGACCTGAGGTCTTGGAGCGGGCGCGGGCGTGGATACGGGGACCGAAACCGGCTTTTCAGGCGCCGGCACAGGCGGTGCATGCGCCACGGACGCGGGGGGCAGGGGTCCTTTGGCGATCATGGGCTCGGGTGTGGGTGTCGGTGGCTCGCTCGTCACCTCGGCAGCCTCGGCCGGGAACACCTGCAGCGTCTCCTCACCGTCAACGTGATGCTTGATACGCGTCTTCACCCACGCGAACGCCACCGCTCCAAGCACGCCCAAGATGAGAAGGGCGGCGGCTGGTGAGAGAGGTGCGGACGCCTCGGGGCTCACGAATCACTCCATGCTTGCCAGGATGCGATAGAGGAGCGCAAGCAGCACGCCCTTCGCAGACTCCTTGTCCCGGGCATCTACCGCAACGACTTCTACCGAGGAGTCGATGCCCATGCGCTTGCGAACCATTTCGAGCTCTTCGGGAGTGTCTCCGGCCCGGTTGACGGCGACGACGAAAGGCACCGCCGACATATCTCGGAAGAACGCGATGATCGCCGTCGCATCGTCGATGGATGCCCTGTCGGTGGCGTCCACGAGCACCACGAAGCCCAGCATGCCCTCGGAAAGCGTCTCCCACATGAACGAGAAGCGTTCCTGTCCCGGCGTGCCGAAGATATAGAGCACGACATCATCTGAGATGGTGATACGTCCGAAGTCCATGGCGACCGTGGTCTCACCACTGTTGTCGGAATCGGTGACCTCACGCTCCGTTGAGAGCACGGCGATCTCGCTCACGGACCTGATGAAGGTCGTCTTGCCCGCATTGAACGGGCCCGTCACCACCACTTTCACTGACTGCATTCGGCTTGTGCCTCCATCAGAGCTTCTTCAGGCCTTCGATGATCTCAAGCACGAGCATCTTGTCGACCGCCTCGTCTCTACGCGGCCCGCGCGATGCGTCCTCGTCAGAAACGCTATTGACCGTAACCTGTGGGCGTTCGGAACGCGCGCCAGTCAATGCGGTGAGTTCCTCGCTGACCTCGCTCGCAAGACCGGGCTCAAGGGGAATGTGCTCGACCTTGAATTCGCGGGCCCGCTCGGGCTCCGGTTCGGGTTCGGGTTCGGGCTCAGGCTCGGGTTCGGGTTCGGGCTCAGGCTCCGGTTCGGGTTCGGGCTCAGGTTCCCGCTCAGGCTCCGGTTCGGGTTCGGGTTCGGGTTCGGGCTCCTCCGCGACCTCCACGATCTCTACGATATCGGAGAGCCCCTCGAGCGAGATTGACATCTCATCTTCGAGGATCTCCTCGACGATGACAGAGTCCGAGGCTGGCTCCTCGGGCTCGATGAGCTCCTCCTCAAGCGCGTCGAGCAGGTCCTCGAGGCCAGACGGTGCTGCTTTCTCTTCGGGTTCCGGCTCCGCCTCCGGTTCGGGTTCGGACTCGACCGCGCCTTCGGGCAGCTCGCCCATGCCGAGCGCCATGAGGTTGCGCTCAAAGTCCGAGACCTCGGCGTCGTCCTCAGCCATCGCGGGGCCTTCTACCGATCGCTCAGCGGGCAGGTCCTCGGCGGCGGGCTCTGGAGCCACATGCTCATCGGCAGGCTCCTCGGCGAACTCCTCGAGAAGCTCGGCGGCTTGCTCCAACAGCGGCTCACTCGGCTCGAACTCCTCAATGAGATCGGCAGCAAGCTCCTCGGGCGCCGGCGAGACGATCTTGACTTCAGGCACGTCAAGAACCGAGTCCAGCATATCGGTGAACGAGTTAGCGTCATCAGTTATCTGCGGACCTTCGGGAGTGCTGATCAGAAACTCCGGCACCTCAGGCGCAGGCCGCACCGTGGAGGCCAGGGGCGGTTCGGGCGCGCGATAAGGCTCGGGCTCAGGCTCAGGCACCGGCTCAAGAGTCACGCCATCGGCCCCGGTGAACTCATACACGACCTCGAGGTCCGGCTCGACGCCGAGGTACTCAAGCTCGACTTCGGCACCGGCCTCGCTCTCTGTCTCAACGGCCTCGTCTTCTGATTCATCGCCAAGGGCCAACCCCTCGCCTTCGATCTCGATGGCTTCGCTCTCGACGACGTGCGGGCTTTCCAGCTCGGTCGCGAATTCAAGAAGTCCAGCCGAGTACAGTCCATAGAGCACACGTGCGACCTCGAAATCCGTGCGCCCCGTCGCACGCGCCAGATCGGAGACCGAACGAGTCCCGTCAACGAGCAGAAGCAAACTCCACTCGATGGGCTTGAGCGAGATCTCGAAGGTGCCTTCGCCGGGCGCGGTAGCCATCTTGAAGATCACGTCCATGGACGGGACCTTCTTGCGAATGCGCGCCCACTCCTCGAGGCGGCGGCTGCCCTCCATTATCACGTTTTCTATGGAGACCGTCAGCCCGATGTCCTCGTTGACAGCCTCAGGCAAAAGCTCGAAGTCAAACTCGCCGGACTCCCAGCGCATGAGGTCGAAGATCGTGTCTTGAATCTGCTCTTGCACGAACGCCTCGAGCACCGTCTCGGTGATGTAGCCCTCGTCAACCAGGACCTGGCCGAGGCGCCGTCCGTCTTCTGGTTCGTCGGCGCGGATCTTCAGTGCCTTGTCGAGCGCGCTGCGGGTGATCTTGCCCGCAGCCACGAGACGCTCACCGAGCAGCTCACGATGCCAGTTGGATTGAGCGAAGAACACCTCGCCCTCTCGGAACCATACGCTTCCAGCATCCTCACCTGTTCCCGATATGCGCAGCACACCGGTCTTCCGGCTGAAGGTGATCAGTTGGAAGACGTCGGGAAGGCTGAAATCTCTCAGGCTGCCTCGTAGAGCCATCTGGCGGATCGCGCCCTTTCTGGCCGCAAGCGGCGGCCTTCACATCCGAAGATCTAACTAAGTACCTCAGCGATGGTATCGGCAGCAGCACGCATGTCGTATAGCACCAGGCCGAGTTTCGCTCCACGGTTGGCAAGCACCGTGAGCACCGCCCGATCACCAGCCGAGACAAGCACCACATACCCCTGCTCAGCCTCGATGAACACCTGCGTGAGCTTGCCGCGTCCCAACTCCGCAGCTGCGCGTTCCCCTAAAGCGAGGATAGCTGCTGACATCGCACCCACGCGGTCTTCTTGCATGCCCGCGGGCAGCGCCGAAGCGATCATGAAGCCGTCGAGGCTCACAAGCGCTGAGGCCTCGATGTCCGAAGAGTCACGCATGAGCTTCTCAAGCGCCACCGACAAGCGCGCCTCGCGGCTACCGGCGAGCGGTGTTGCAGACGACGGTGCAGTTGGCGCGGATGCGGGCGGTTGTGCTACCGGCGCCGAGGTGGCCGCTGCCGGCTGTGGCGCGCTTGTAGGTTCGGGATTCGTTGGCACGACTTCAGTCACGGCTGGGATGATGACAGGCGCTGGACCGTGACCCTCGTCGGGTACCTCGTCTTCTATGTCGCCGGTGAGATACCGGTCAATCCCTTCACTCATCGCGGATTCCACCTCCCTACCTCGGCCTACTCCCCTGTTGACGTGGGCGTCTGCCTATCGTGACGCTTCACGGCCAATCATACTAGTCTCTCAAGTAACCGCTGCCGCGACAACCGGCAGAACGCCATGTAACCATAGTGTCACCTAGACGATGACGCGCATAATCTCCTCTATCGAGGTGAGTCCCATGCGCACCTTCTCAAAGCCGTCGTCTCTGAGTGTCTTCATTCCCTCGGCGATGGCCTGGGCTTTGAGATCGTCTGTCGAAGCATGCTCCACCGTCATGCGTTCGAGCGCCTCAGACATGCTGAAGACCTCATGAATACCCATACGTCCGCGATAGCCGATGAAGTTGCACCTCCGACAACCCACCGCGCGAAAGAGCTTGGGCGGGTTGCCTGGCTCAAACGGAAAGCCCGCCCTGGTGAGCGCGGCCTCATCCGGCGTGTACTCCTCTTTGCAGTCCGGACACAGCCGCCGCGCCAGGCGTTGCGCGAGCACGCATGTAATCGCCGAGGCGGTGAGAAAGGGTTCGATTCCCATCTCAGTCAGCCGCGTGATGGCAGAGGGGGCATCGTTGGTGTGCAGCGTCGATAGAACGAGGTGCCCGGTGAGTGCCGCTTCGATGGCAATCAAAGCGGTCTCAGCATCACGAATCTCACCGATCATCACAGTGTCGGGGTCCTGGCGCAGAATGGACCGCAACGCTGCGGCAAAGGTAAGCCCCGCCCTCTCATGCACCTGGACTTGCGAGAGCCCTGCCAGACGATACTCGACGGGATCTTCGACGGTGATGAGGTTCGTACGCACGTCATTTGTGCGGTTGATGGCAGCATAAAGCGTCGTCGATTTGCCGGAACCCGTGGGTCCGGTGACGAGTATGGCACCATACGGCAGCGCAAGCGCTTCGAGTAGCCGCTCCAGCGGCTGCTCGAGGAATCCGAGGTCTTCAAGGGACATCATGATGGAGTCTTTGCGCAGCAAACGCATGACGGCGAGCTCCCCGTGCACGAGCGGCAGGACCGCCACGCGGAAGTCCACTGCTTTGCCATCAAGCACCACGCCGAACCTACCGTCCTGTGGGAGGCGTTTCTCGGCGATGTCCATGCCCGAGGAGATCTTGATGCGGCTGATCAGCTGGCGCTGCATCTTCTTGGGACTGCGGAAGACCTCCTGGCACACGCCGTCCACCCGAAAGCGCACCCGCAGCTCACTCTCGTGGGGTTCAACATAGATGTCGCTTGCATCCTGTCGGATTCCCTCGGTGACGATGAGGTTCATGAGCTTGGCGACCGGTGCGCTATCATCTTCGAGATCTTCCTCGGCACTTTCCTCCGTACTGGTGACGGAGTCTTCGAGGTCGCCCACCAAGCTATCCACACTTGCGTGAGAGGCAGCGAACCGGTCGATGGCCTGTGTCAGCTCGCTTTCTGCTGCAACCACCGGACGAATCTCGTGACCGGTGACGATGCGCAGGTCATCGATGGCGATGAGGTTAGCGGGATCAGACATCGCGACGACAAGCTCGCCATTATCGACCTTCACTGGCATGACACGGTGGCGTCGCGCCATCTCAGGAGGCAGGTTGGCGGCAGCGTTGGGGTCGATCTCGTACCCCATCAAATCGACGACTTCTAGCCCCATCGCGTCGGCGATCGCATGCGAGATGGCAGTCTCCGATGTGTAACCGAGTTCTTCGAGCGTCGCAGTGAGCGTCTTCTTGGCGCCCACCGACGCCATCGCTTCTTTGAGTTGCTCGGCCGTGATGAGGCCTGCATCCGTGAGGATTCTCCCGAGACGACGCGAGCTCGCTACTGCTGCGCTCATGCGCGGTCATCTCCCACCGGTACAAGCGAGCGCAGCGCATCTTCGGCTGCGCGGCGCATCACGTCTCGTGGAGCGCTCCCGCAGCTCTCATCGCTCCACCAGATCTCCAGCGCCACCGCTCCCTGCTCGACGAGCATCCCCAGCCCGTCGAGCGCGGTGGCGCCCACCGAGCGCGCAGTCTGAACAAGCGGGGTGGGCTGAGCACGGTACACCATGTCCACCACCACCTGACCGCTGTGCAGCCATTCTGCCGGCACTGGGCTCTTGTCACCGGGATTCATCCCGAGTGGCGTCGCATTCACCACGAGGTCTGCCTCTCTCACGATCTCACCGCAATCATCGCCCATCTCGGCGGACTCAAGGACCGTCTCGCGAGCGAACGATTGGACGCGTTCTATGAGTTCTTCGGCTGGCTCGACGGAGCGGTTGAGCATGACGATGTGTTCTGCTTTGCCCAAAGCGAACGATACCAGCGCCGCAGAGGCCGCCCCGCCCGCTCCCACGATCGCAATGGAGCGACCCGCCGGGTCGAATCCTGCCTCGGCGGCTAGGGAATCCACTATGCCGCGCCCATCGGTG
>JAVEVF010000070.1:0-9870 GCA_034005175.1 Coriobacteriia bacterium
AACTTGTGCACTGGGTCTGAGTACGTCTTGTTGAACACCACGATGACCGCCGTCGTATTCTCGTCGACGTCGGTGGAGACGATCTCGCACTGCTTATGGGTGATCTTGTCGAGTTCCTCTTTCAGCAGCTCAAGCGCTGACTTGTACCTGCGCTCGACAAGCAGCGCTACCGATTCGTACGCACCCGTCGTAACGATCTGCTTGGCGAGTGGCTGGATCTTCTGAAGGATGGGTTCATACCGAGCGAGCAGCGTAAGCTCGGACTCGAGGTTCGTACGCGATGCCGCGAGCTCTGAGGTTCGCTCCTCGACCTCCTCGATGACATCGGCCACCTCGCCCGAGAGCTCGCCTGTGTCTTTGGCGAACAGCTCATCGTACATCCGGCGCTTTGCGGCCGCGTCGATACGTGCATCCTCACGGTGAAGCGCCTTGACGATGGCGCGCACTCGTATCAGCAGTTCCTCCATGCGTTCGAGGTCTTGTTGCTGCTGCTCGAAGACCTCCATGCGCTGCAGAGGGACCTCACCGGACCCGATCTTGCGCGACAAGTCCTCGATATGCAGCTTGCCCTGGTCGTGCAGAAGACTCACGACCTCGAAGAAGTCGTTCTTCGGGCCGATGATCTCGACCTTGGCCATTGGGACTAGCACCTGCGACACCCCCCGGTTCAACCGTTGGAGCCCACACGCGACACTAGACGCGCGTCACTACTTCGACCACGTACTCGACCGCCTTGTCCATTCGATCGCCGACAGCCCCCCGGAGCGCCTCAACCGACTGCCCTGCATCCTCGCGGACCTTTGCGACGTCAATCTCGACCTGGGCTGCCACGCGCGTCTCTTCTTCCGCAGAAAGACGTTCGCCCTCGACACCGGCTTTCTGGACGATCTCAACTGCTTTGCGACGCGCGTCAGCAACGATCTCCTCGGCCTCTTTCTTGGCCTCGAGCACGCGCCCCGAGATCTCCATCTCCTTCTCACGGATAAGGTGGAGCGGCGAGTTCACATCCGCTACCACCGTTTCTTTGTGGAACTGATACTCCTCAAGGACCTTTTCGTCCACTATCCACCCCCTATGTCACCGTATTGGGAGCAGGGCAACCTCGCAGAAGACGCGAGTAGCAGCCCTCCATCAGTCTGTTTCGGCTTATGGAAGTCCGTTCCTTCTCACAACTCGTATCGGTTTCGCCTGCAGCTCACCGATCATATGATCTCGGCAACCGCATGCCGAATGCGCAAGCCATCTCATAGTTGATGGTGTGTGCCGCTGCTGCCAGCTCGTCCATGCTGATGCGGTCTTCGCCCTGCGTGCCGACGAGAACAGCTTCGTCGCCGATGGCCACCTCGACGTTGCGCGGTACCTCGATCATGAGCTGGTCCATGCAGACACGCCCGACCTGTGGGCATCTGACACCGTGTATGAGGACGTCCATGCCATTGGAGAGCATGCGGTGCACGCCGTCGGCATAGCCGAGCGGCAGGGTGGCGATGGTTGCCGGCGCCGCAGCTCTCCACGTCAGCCCGTAGCTCACACCCTCCCCCATGCCGATGCGCTTCACGAGCGTCACCCGTGTGCTCACCGTCATGGCGGGCTGCAGAGCGATGCACTCGTACGTTGAGCGCGCCGGATGCAGGCCGTAAAGCGCGATCCCACAGCGCACCATGTCGAAGTGCGCGTCTGGGTGCAAGATCGTCCCCGCACTGTTGCAGGCGTGCACGATGCCGGGGTTGACTCCCTCGTCACGCATGCGCATGACAACCTCGCGAAAGATCGAGAGCTGTGTTTCGAAGTCCCAGTCGCCAGGCACCTCCGCCGTCGCGAAGTGCGTCATCACGCCTTCCATGCGCAGTCCTGCGGTATGCGAGAGTGCTGCGGCGAAGGCTGGCGCATCGGTGGCGGGGACGCCGATGCGGTGCATGCCCGTATCTACCTTCAGGTGCACGCGTGCGCTCACTCCAGCGGCTACGGCAGCCTGTCCGAGTGCTTCGGCGAACGGAGCCGTGGTGACTGTCGGGATGAGGTCGTGCTCGATCAGATGTTGTGCCGCTGCCGCCGGTGGCTCGGAAAGCACGTGGAGGGGTGCGTCGATGCCCGCTTCGCGCAGCTCAACAGCCTCTCTGACCGTCGCGACTCCCAACCGGTCAGCCCCTGCGTCAAGCGCCGCTCTTGCCACAGGCAATGCCCCGTGTCCATAACCGTCGGCCTTCACCACCGCCATGAACAATGTCCTTGGCGCGATGAGCGCGCGTAGCGCACGCGCGTTCATAGCGACCGCCCCTAGATCGATAGCCGCACGGGCCCATCGGTCATCGGCCATGCCGTGCCTAACCCTCCTCGGTCAGAAGAGAGCGGACGATGTCTGACTTGCTGACGACACCCACAAGCTTCGTGCCCTCAAGCACTGGGAGGCGGCTCACGTCGCGCTCGACCAGCAGCGTCGCGGCGTCTTCGACGGGCGCGTCCACCTGGATGGTGAGCGGGTCGCGCGTCATCACATCACGAACGGTTGCTGCCACCGCCTTCTTCAGCTCCGACTCGAAGCGAGCGGTCGCTGGGGGGTACAGGATGTAGCCGTCCAGCAGGTGCAGGTACGTCGGGAACTCAAGCTTGACATCCTGCATGATGAGGTCGCCCTCGGTCACGATCCCGATGAGCGAGCCATCCTCGAGCACCGGCAGCGCGCCTATGTGCTCGTCGACCATCAGGTGGGCGGCCTCGGTCACGCTGACGTGAGGCTCCACCGTCACGGGCTTGGTGCTCATGATGTCGCGTACGGTGCGGTGTGCCATCGTTCCTGCCTCCTTCATCGTCCGGCAGATGCCACCGGAAGCGGTATGGTTCAGATGCACTCATCAAGCTCGCGGATGGCCGCTGGCAGATACACCAGCACGTCCTCGGCTATCACAGCAAGCTGACTGAGCGCCTCTGATGCGTGGCCGCCGGCACGGCCGTGCAGATACGTGCCGAGTGCGGCGGCCTCAAACCCCTCGAGTCCCTGAGCGAGCAGCGCGCCCACCATTCCGGCGAGCACGTCGCCAGTCCCCGCAGTGGCGAGCTCGGGCCCCCCCACACGCGTCACCACCTGCCTGTCCGCATCGCTCACCACTGTGCGCGCGCCCTTTAGCACACATGTGAGATGTGGCCCGGTCAGCTCACGCCCGTAGGATAGCCTATCGGACTGCACCGCTGCGGGCGTTGAATCGCAGAGGCGCGCAAGTTCCCCAGGATGTGGGGTTATCACCGTGGGAGAGGACCGCGCGCGCAGCAGCCCAGCATCACCCACGAGCGCGTTCAAGCCGTCAGCGTCTACGACGAGAGCGCGCCCCGATGACGCTACGACAGACCTCGCCACGGCGACGGCACCAGGCGAGCTGGTCATCCCGGGGCCGAGGACTACCGCATCAAAGCTTCCCGCAAGGTCCAGTGCCCTGCCGACGGCCCCCTCGCCGAAGGCGCCCGACTCGTCCTCTGGCAGCCCTATGATGATCGCCGAGGTGAGTTTCGCCTGCAGAATGGGCACGACGGGCTCGGGAACAGCCACCACCACATACCCGGCACCTGCTCTCTGCGCACCTGATGCAGCTAGTGTCGCTGCCCCAGGAAACGCCTGCGAACCCGCGACCACAAGCACGCGACCACGCGTGTTCTTGTGGGATTCAGGGCTCGGACGGGGCAGCAAGCTACGATAGTCAGCGCGACCCCACAGCTCGAGAGCACCTTTCGGTCGGAGAAGCGCCGGCAGCACGCCGAGGTCGGCCACCACGATCTCACCGGCGTGTGCCGCACCGGGGTACAACACGCATCCGGTCTTTGGCGCCAGGAAGGTGACGGTCACGTCGGCTTCAACGGCGCTGCCGAGGACTGCGCCCGTGGTGGCATCGACGCCAGAGGGGATGTCGGCCGCGATGACAAGCGCCGTGGTGGCGTTCATCTCCTCTATCCATCCATCAAGCGGTGCGCGAACCTCACCGCTGATGCCGATGCCGAGAAGCGCATCGATGACCACGTCGTGCCCCGCAAGCGCACCTCTGATGGGCGGCTGGCCTGCCACCACCTTGACGCGCACGCCTGCACCAAGCGCAGCGCGTGCAGCGTCGCCCGCGAGAGTGGCGAGATGCTCGGGTGGCACGGTGGAAAAGACCGTGACCTCGCGAGACGCATCGTGCAGCGTCCTTGCAGCAACCCACCCATCGCCACCGTTGTTGCCGCCGCCGCACACCACCGCCACGCTGCCATCCGCTGCGCGTCGCATCGCCTCTTCGGCCAGGCGCGTACCAGCACGCTTCATCAGCTCGCCGAGGGTGACCGTCCCTGCTGCAACCGCTGTCTCCTCGGCTTCGCGCGCTTGGGCAGCGGTCAGTGCGTGGATCACGGCGCCTCCTATTGCCTGGCTGCGAGCCGGCCCCCTCACGGGGGCCGGAAGCTCACTCTGTATCTGTTGTATCCCCCACCTCGACCTCGGCAAGCAGGGCGCGCGCCTCCTTGAACGAGGCGGCAAGCTCGGCCCGAGGGTCGGGCGGGGACTCCTTGGGCTTCGGACGGCTTTCTTCGGTGATTGCGACTGCCGAAGCTACCGCCGTCGCGTGGGTGAAGGACAGCGAGAGGTGCATCTCCACGACACCGCGCTCTTGGGCCACCTCGGCAGCTCGACCGCTCAGATGCGGCACGGGCCTGCCACGTTCATCGCGCATAACCTCGACATCGGTGAAGCGCATCCCCGAAAAGCCGGTGCCGAGCGCCTTGAGCACCGCTTCTTTTGCAGCGAAACGCATCGCGTAGTGGATCTCGGGCTTGTTGCGCCCGTCGCAGTACTCGCGCTCGGCCGCCGAGAAGATGCGCTCCTTCATCGCAGGCCGCCGCTCAAGCGCACGGCGCATCCGCTCGATTTCGACGATGTCGACGCCTAGGCCGGTGATGGACACGTCGCTGCCCTACCCCACCATGACTGACTTCACGAGGTTGCGTGGCTGGTCAACGTTGCAGCCACGAACCTTAGCGACATAGTAGGCTAGAAGCTGCAGCGGCACCGTCACCGGAATCGCAGAAAGCGCTTCGCTCGCCGCCGGGACATACAAGACGTGTCTCGTATGCTTGCGAATCTCCTCGTCTCCCTGGGTAGCCACCGCGATAACCTCAGCACCGCGCGCACGCACTTCCTGGATGTTGTTGAGCGTCTTCTCGTATGTATTGCCCTGCGTCGCAATCACCACGATGGGCAGACCATCGGCTATGAGCGCGATGGGCCCATGCAGGATCTCGCCGGCCGGATACGCTTCAGCATGGACGTATGAGACCTCCTTGAGCTTGAGCGCGCCTTCCATGGCGATGGATGCTCCGATACCTCTGCCGAGGAACAGTGCCGAGCTTATGTGCGCAAACGTCTTGGCGCTCTCTTCTGCTGGGTCCAGGTTCTCGAGGATGGCAGCTACGTGCTCTGGGGTCTGTGCCAGCTCGGCCCACACACGCTCGATATCTTCTTGCTTCAAAGCACCACGCGCCTGAGCGAGCTTGAGAGCGAGCACGTACAAGGCTGCGATCTGCGTCGTGAAGGACTTCGTGGCCGCGATTCCGATCTCTGATCCGGCGTGGGTATAGATGACGCCGTCGCTCTCGCGAGTCACTCGGCTTCCCACCACATTGGTGATGGCCAGGACCTTCGCTCCCCGCTCGCGTGCCTCACGCACCGCCGCAAGCGTATCGCCAGTCTCGCCAGACTGGGTGATAGCTACTACCAACGTCTCGTCATCCACGATGGGGTCTGAGTAGCGAAACTCCGAGGCGATCTCAACCGCTACAGGAATGCGCGCCCACTGCTCGATGAGCGTCTTGGCGACCACGCCGGCGTGGTAAGACGTGCCACAGCCGATGATGAACACCCTGCCGATACTCGCCACCTGTTCTGGCGACATGTCAAGCTCGGAAAGCTGGATCTGCCCGTCCTCGCCCATCCGGCCACGAAGCGTCTCACGGATGGCTTGAGGTTGCTCGAAGATCTCTTTGAGCATGAAATGCTCGAATCCGCCCTTCTCCGCGGCCGCGAGGTCCCACTCGACATGTTCGATCTCAGGGGTTTCGACAGGCTGCCCCTCGGCAGTCATCACATGAGCTCCTGATGCGGTGATCGTGGCGATCTCGCCATCGCGAAGGACGAGGACATCGCGCGTGTACTCCAAGACGGCGGGAATGTCGCTTGCCACGACGCTCTCACCCTCGGCAAGGCCGATCACGATCTGGGAGTCCTTGCGCGCTGCAACAAGAGTGTCAGGGTGATCGAGATGCAGCACCACGAGCGCATAGCTTCCCTCGAGCCGCTGCACGGCCCGGCGAACCGCCTCAGTGATATCCCCCTCGAAGTATTCCTCGATGAGATGCGCCACGGCCTCGGTGTCCGTTTCCGATCGAAACACATGTCCGGCCGCCACAAGCTCGCTGCGCAGCTTCAGCTGGTTCTCGATGATGCCGTTGTGCACGACCGCGATCCTCCCCGTGCAATCGACGTGCGGGTGCGCGTTCTCCTCGCTGGGCCGACCATGTGTCGCCCAACGTGTGTGAGCGATACCCACCGTCCCATTCACGGGAGACTCGGCGATGGCTCGCTCGAGGTTGCCAAGCTCGCCGAGGCGACGCAGTACCTCAAGCCGACCTTCGTCGACCACAGCGATGCCTGCCGAATCATGCCCTCGATACTCCAGACGGCCAAGCCCGCGCACGAGCACGTCGCTGGCCTGCCTCTGGCCCACGTATCCAACGATTCCACACATGTAGTTACCTTCTGTCTTCATTCAAGCACGCACTATGGCGTGGCTGGCACAAACAGGACTGGATTCCCCGCTGTCTGGCAGCGTGGAGCGAGAGCCGAATGGGCTCCGAAGATAGATACCGTCTCGAAATCGCTTTGTTCCCGCAGTCGCCCATGGGGTTTGTCGATGTCGTCACGACCTCGGTATAGGGCCGGAGAGCCATCCGCCGAATGTTCGATCAGCTCTCTCCTCGTCGACTGGTGCAGACCTCCCTGCATCAGTCCTGGCGCTTCGTGCTTCCTCTCGCAGACGCGGCAACCTCCTTCGCTTCTGATGATCATCGGCCAAGTATATCAGCGCTATCCGGCCGTGGAACTGGGCCGATGCCGTGCTGTTACCCGCCGAGTTCTGCCTTCACGACCTTCGCGAGCCTTTCCACGACAGCGGCAGCGGCCTCCTCCTCGGCAGCCTCTGCCATCACGCGCACGAGAGGCTCGGTCCCGCTCGCTCGCACAAGCACTCGTCCCGTCTCGCCGAGCTCTTCCTCGGCAGCTGAGATGGCAGCCAACACCGCGGGACTCGTTGAGAGGCGCCCCCTATCCTTCACGGGGACGTTTACGAGAACCTGCGGGTAGCGTGTCATGACGGTGCGTAGCTGCGACATGGGACGACCCGCATGCCGGACAGCTGCGGCAAGCTGGAGCGCCGTTATCAGGCCGTCACCGGTCGTGTTGTGCTCCATGAAGATTACGTGACCCGACTGCTCACCGCCGAGCGCCGCGCCGGATGCGCGCATCTGCTCTAGAACGTATCGGTCGCCGACCTTCGTCTTGATGACGTTGATGCCGCGCTCTCGCATCGCGACCTCGAAGCCAAGGTTGCACATCACGGTGCTTACGACCGTGTCGGCAGGGAGTGCGTCGCGCTCCTTCATCTGCACGGCGCAGATCGCCATGATCATATCGCCATCCACCTCATCGCCCGCATCATCGACTGCAAGCACGCGATCGGCGTCCCCGTCATGCGCGATCCCGAAGTCAACACCGCCGCCCTTCACGAGCTCGACCAGGGGCGCAAGGTTGGTGGAGCCACATCCGTCGTTGATGTCCATGCCGTTCCAGTCGCAGTTCACGCTGATGACGCGTGCGCCCAACTCCTCAAGCGCGCGCGGCGTCGCGACGCTCGCTGCTCCATGGCCGCAGTCAACAGCGATCGTCATGCCCTTGAGATCGGTGTCGATGCTTGAGACCGCGTGGTCCACGTAACGGTCGACCGCATCAGCAAGGTGGAACGCCCGGCCGACACCAGCTCCGGTTGGCCGCTCCCAATCGCGCTCGGAGGCGATGAACTCCTCGATCTCGTCTTCAAGCTCATCGGGAAGCTTGAACCCGTCACGGCTGAAGAACTTAATGCCATTGTATGAAGCAGGGTTGTGAGAGGCCGAGATGACCACGCCGCCATCGGCGCCGAGCTCTCGCGTGAGGTAGGCGACTGCCGGTGTGGGCACAACGCCTGCCACGAGCGCATCAGCGCCGCCCGAGCAGATGCCCGCCACCATCGCCGCCTCCAGCATCTCGCCTGAGCGCCGGGTGTCGCGCCCTACTACGATGCGGCCTGTGCCCTTGTCGCCGAGAAAATGGCCCGCCGCCTCGCCGAGGCGAAACGCCAGCTCAGGCGTGAGGTCCTCGTTCGCGATGCCGCGTACGCCATCTGTACCGAACAACCGGGTCATGATGTCCTCCCATCAATGCACAGGGCCCGCCGCGAGGGCGGGCCCTGTCGAAGATCGATCGGCGTCCCCGCAGCTTAGCGCTTGGAGAACTGCGGGCGCTTGCGGGCCTTCTTCAAACCGTACTTCTTGCGCTCCACCATACGGGGGTCACGGCGCAGGAGACCGGCACGCTTGAGGTCGCCACGGTACTCGTCGCCAGCCTCTAGAAGCGCGCGCGCGATTCCATGACGCAAAGCACCAGCCTGACCTGTGACGCCACCACCATGGATCTTCGCGATGACGTCGAAGCGCTCTGCGGTCTCGGTCGCCCTGAACGGGGCCTCGACAAAAGTTACGAGCGCCTCGCGCCCGAAGTAGTCGGCGGCAGGTTTACCGTTGACGGTGATGACGCCACTGCCGGGTGTCAGGCGCACGCGTGCCACCGAGGTCTTACGGCGACCGGTGCCCTGATAGACTGCCTTGCTCTCAGCCATGCGCTACCCCTCCAGGGTGATCTCTCGGGGCTGCTGGGCCTGATGCGGATGCTCCGGCCCGGCGTAGACCTTGAGCTTCTTGCCCATGGCCCTGCCCAGGGTGTTCTTGGGAAGCATGCCCTTGACCGCGCGCTCGATGACGCGCTCGGGGCGCTTCTCAAGCATGGTCGCGATCGGGACTTCTTTCAGCCCGCCAGGAAACCCACTGTGGCGGTAGCTCATCTTAGCAGCCATCTTGTTGCCGGTGAGCTTGATCTTGCTGGCGTTGACGACGATCACAAAGTCGCCGGTGTCGACGTGCGGCGTGTACTGCGGCTTATTCTTCCCCTTGAGGATCTGCGCAACCTCGCTGGCAAGCCGGCCCAGCACCATATCGGTCGCATCGACCACGAGCCATTCTCGCTCGACCTCGCCGGGCTTGGCATGGTAGGTCTTCAATGGTCCTCCAAACACTTCCATTATCTGCTGTTCGAGTCTGGGGTCACGGGGCCCGGAAGCGAACCCTTACACTCTAGCCAGCACCCCCAGGCCTGTCAACATGCCCACGCACCCGGGTGTGTCTATTCTACAGAGATCGAGGCGAGGGCCCTGAAGGTGCTCAAAGCCAGCACTCCTCGGGGTATGAGACGTGCCACAAGGTAAGTCCGTGAGCTGGGGCAGTAGGCCCTGCTATCGCGCGGTCGCACGCCTGCAACACTTCGTCGAGCCAAGCGGGCTGCTGGCGTGCCGTCCCCACCTCAACCAGCGAGCCCACGATCACCCGCACCATGGAGTGCAGGAATGCATTGCCCACGACCCACACCGTCACACAGTGCTCGCCAAGATGCTCCTCTGGCATGATCTCGATGTGTTCGATTCGCCGCCTCGTCGTACGCTCGGCCTGTGCGCTTTGGGCAACGCAGAAGGAACCGAAGTCGTGCTCACC
>JAVEVF010000071.1:0-9746 GCA_034005175.1 Coriobacteriia bacterium
GAGGTCGTCTGCAAGTCCGTCGATGGTGCGCAGCGCTTCCCGCACTGTCGTGAGCGCTCCGGATCGCGCGGCTGGCCCGAGCGCGTCGGCGAGAGCGCGCACGGACTCAAGGTCGGCGTGGTTGCGGACGAGTGCGAGGGTAGCCACAAGGGCTTTGCCGGGTTTGCTCCTCTCGGCCATGCTCGTCAACCGCAGCAGCTCCTGTTCTCCGCCGCCCGCCATGACCTCGGCCGACATGTGCTCGACTGAGGGATCTTCGGGAACACCGCATTCCGCCTCGCTGAGGGGAGAGGGCGCGAGCAGCGCCGCCACCTCGTGGGCTACCTCGGGTGGGAGGTCTAAGGGCATGGCAAGCAGTTGCGGTCGCGCGCCGCAGCGTGCAGATGCTAGGCGCAGCAACCGTGCGAGCGTCGCGGGAGGCATCCGTGCGATGACGTCAAGCATCCCGCGCATCGGCGTGGCGTGCTTATCGGTGGCCATCGACGACAGCAGGATCCGCAACCGTTCGTCGTCACTCAATCGCATCATGGCTGCGGCGAGTCGCTCGACGGCGATGTCACGCGCTGCGGCCTCGAGGTGGCCAATGGAGTGCTCCACCTCATCGACCACATCGGCCGCGCCTGCGCCCTCGTGCCAGCGCACGGTGGCACCCAACATCTCCTGCGCGATCTGCTCAAGCGGTGCGCTCAGAAGGTCGACTCCCACGAGCCCGTCCTCGTCAGAGGTTCGCAGCGACACCTCGATGACCGCGATGGCGCTTGCGCCTGCCTCGACCATCGCTGACCTTGCGCCCCCGCCGGCCCGAATCTGCCTGGGGTCACCGTTGACTACCGACGCGAACGCTTGGGCTTCGTCGGCGGTGAGACCCGGAGCGATGACGAGCTGTCCGATCTGCATGGCGTGCAACGCCTCGGCCAAGCTCACCATTTGCGCATGAGAGTCACCGATGGTGGCGTCTCCCGAGCGAAAAGCGCGCGGGTCGACAGTCACGCGCACGGTCCCGACCTCCGCCGTAAGGGCGTTGCTTCCTGCCACCAACCTTTCGATGGCTTGCGCGGGAAGCTCGCTTGACGGGGGATAAAGGCGCACGGCGTTTACCGCGCCAGCCAAAAGCCGCAGCATCTCCTCGATCTTCGTATGCCCCTGTGACTCCACCGGTTGGTTCTCCTCCTACACAACAGCCCACATCGTGTCACGCAGTGACGCGGCACCGCCACATGAGTGAGTATCGGCCTTTGCCCGCCCGTTGCTGAATCCTTTGCAGCAGAGAAGTGGTGAGCGATCGCCACGCTGTGCGAATATGAGACTGTGTCTGCGCTTCTTGTGATGTGCGCAAGGCGATACACCGATATGCTGGTATAGAGCCGTATGGGAGCTTGGAGTCGCGTCGTGCCGATACATACCGAGGCGCATTACCGTCAGGTTGCTGCAGATGCGTTGCGCCAGGCTTCTCTCAACGAGCCGCCGATACCGCTTGAGCAGTTGGCGGCACAGATAGGCATCCCGGTGCGGGTGGTTCAACTGCCCACGTTCTTCTCAGGAGCGCTCATTGCGGAGGATGGGATGCCGGTAGCGGTCGTCAACTCCGCGCAGAGGATCGAGTCGGGCAGACGCACGCTTGCACACCTTCTCGCTCACGTGCTCATCGTGCTGAGTGATTCTGGCGAGCGCTACCCGCGTGATCTTGTGCGTGACCACCGTGAGGCGGACGTGGCCGCCGATGAGCTGCTCTTGCCAGAGAGAGTCGTTCGCAACGAAGCGCGCATGTGGTTCAACGACTACCGCTATCTAGCCCGCGCCTTTGGTGTGACCGAAGTGGAGATGGTACGCCGCATGCGCGAGTTGGGCATTATCAAAGCGCGAGGAATGCACCCGGGTGCCTGATATCATCGGAACGTCGCGGGCTGTGGGGCGTCAGGTGATGTTGGTGCACGCACTGTTCGTGAGGAGGTCACATGCGGCGCACGTCGTTCGCGATTGGAGTCGATGTCGGCGGAACGCGGATTGCTGCAGGGTTGATTGAGCGCAAGGGGCGCGTCGTCAAAGACGTTCAGGTGCCGACGCCGCAGAACGGTCCCTTCTCGGTGGTGGATTCCATCATCGATGTGATCGAGCAGGTCAGTCACGGAGCACACGAAAGCGATATCGCTGGTATCGGCATAGGCCTTCCGGCGCAGATCGACTTCCTCAAGCAGTCAGTTGAGTACTGCACCAATCTCCCGCTCGCAGGCGTCGACGTGCGCGCTCTGGTGCTGTCGCGCGTGCACCACGAGGTCACGATTGACAACGACGGGAACCTGGCAGCGAACGGAGAGTACCGATTCGGGGCAGCAAAGGGTGCTCGTGACTTTCTCATGGTCACCATCGGCACGGGAGTCGGCGGAGGCATGTTCTTGAACGGCGAGCCATATCGCGGTTCACGTGGGATGGGTGGCGAAGTCGGCCACATGGTGGTTCAGATGGATGGCCCGCTCTGCCCTTGCGGCGGGCGTGGTCATCTTGAGAGCTACCTCAGCAGGCCCGCGATAGCAGCCCGGGGTAGAGAGGCTGCGACCACATTCAAGGGCAGCGGCATCACGCGCGAGGCTGGTGGAAGCATCGATGACATCACCGCCGAGACGGTCATCCGTGCTTCTCTCAAGGGAGATGAAGCGGCACGTGCGATCATGTTCGAGGCAGGTGAGGTTCTCGGCCGAGCGCTGGTGAGCCTCGTGAACCTCCTGAATCCGCGGTTCATCGTCATAGGTGGCGGCATCGGCGAGTCTTGCGCGTTCATGGTCGAGCGAGCGGCGGAGGTAGTGAACGCCGAAGCGCTTGCTGGACGCCGAGACGTGTCGCTCGTCCGGGCAGAACTCGGCAACGATGCCGGCATCCTCGGTGCTGCAGCACTTGCTTTTGACGAGCATGATGTGAGAGAGGGGTTGCATCGATGAGTGGCCAGCCAGCCGAGGTATGGTTTGCGCCGGTACGCTCGGTCAGCAAGAAGAGCCTGGTCACTCGCGCTGGTGGCCTACTCGACCGAGCGGGTTTGCGACGAGCAGTAGCTGAAGACGATCTCGTCGCCGTCAAGCTGCATTTCGGCGAGGCCGGCAACACAGGATTCGTGCAGCCGATGTTCATCCGTGAGGTAGTGGCTCGTATCAAAGCAGCCGGTGGCAAGGTGTTTCTCACCGACGCGAACACGCTCTACCGCGGAGAGCGCTCCAATGCCGTCGATCATCTCACGTGTGCGCTTCACAACGGATTCTCCTACGCGACTGTCGAGGCGCCCGTCATCATCGCCGACGGGCTCGATGGCCGAGAGGCCGTCGAGGTCCCTATCAGCGGCGGACGCCACTTCGAGAGCGTGCGTATCGGCTCGGCGGCCGTTCATGCTGATGCGATGGTGGTGGTAAGCCACGTGAAGGGGCATGAGGCGACCGGGTTCGGAGGGGCGCTCAAGAACGTGGGTATGGGATTGGGGTGCCGCTCTGCGAAGCAGCGCATGCACGCTGACTTTCGCCCCGAGGTGGCCGCCGAGAAGTGCACGGCGTGTAGCCGGTGTGTCCGGTGGTGCCCCGTCGGCGCCATCGCCATCGGGCCCGATCGCGTCGCCATCATCGATTATGACACGTGTTATGGCTGCGGTGAGTGTGTGGCGGCCTGTCCGTATCTTGCGATCGCCGCGCAGTGGAAGACCACCCCCGAAGCCATCCAGGAAAAGATCGCCGAGCATGTTGCCGGTGCGCTCGCCGGCAAGGAAGGCAAGGTCGTGTACCTCTCGTTTATCACCAATGTCACGCCCGACTGCGACTGCTGGAGCTTCTCTGACGCAGCAGTCGTGCCTGATATCGGAGTGCTTGCCTCGGCAGATCCAGTCGCTATCGATCAGGCAGCATATGATCTAGTGACGGCGGCACCAGGTCTGCCTGGGACTCGTGGTGAGAAGATAGGCGCAGACGAGGACACCTTTCGAGCGATCAGCGGCGTGGATGGGACGCATGCTTTGGCGCATGCCGAGGCGCTCGGAATCGGCACACGCGCCTACCGTCTGACGCGAGTCGAGTAATGGCAGACACGCAATCACGACATCATCCGTGGAGGGCGCAATGGACCACATAGGAATCATCAAGCAGGCATGGCGCGTCACCTGGCGCTACAAGATCCTGTGGCTGTTCGGCTTGTTCGCGGGCGGGGCAAGCGGAGGTGGCGGGAGTGCCGGTGGAAACGAGAACCTTCCCTGGTCAGGTGGTACCACAACCGGTCGCGGCATGCCCGGTGAGGAGCTGCGACACGTGACATCGTGGCTGCAGCACAACTTCGCCACTGTCCTTGCGGTCTTCTTCTTCCTCATGGCCGTCGGCGTGGTGTTCTTCGTGCTGAGCATTGCTGCGAAAGGCGGCTTGATCCATCTCGTGAACGAGGCCGAGGAGGGTCGGCCGGTACGGGGATTGGACGGGTGGACCGCGGGTCTTCGCGCGTGGTTTCGGGTGTTCGGCATCGGATTCGTGTTGTACGTGCCCTATGTCATCCTAGTTGTTCTCATCTTGGTGGCAGCTCTCGCACCCGTCTTAAGGGCGGTCATCACGGGATCTGAGCCTGGCGCGGAAGCATTCGTGGGCCTGTGCGGAGGCCTCGCTTTCGGTGGCATGCTCTTGATCGTGCTGGGTGTGCTTGTGGGGCTACTCGAGGCGCTTGCCGTGCGTCATGGCGTGCTTGACGGGAGCGGGGTGTTCGCGTCGATTGGCGCGGCCTGGAGCGATGTGCGTGTGCAGTTCAAAGACGTGATCGTCGTATGGCTGCTCTTGATCGGTATAACCATGGCGTTCGGTATCGGAGTCGTCCTGATCGCAGCGATGTTCGCATTGGGTATTGGCGCGGCGGTTCTTGCGCAATCGTTTGTCGCGGCGGGCCTCATCGGCGTCGTACTGGTTCTCGTCCTTCTGTTGCCCTCGGCGATCTTCAACACGTTCACCTCGGCGATCTGGACGGTGTTCTTCCGGCGAGTGACCGGGCGTGAGCGAGCCATCGCCGACACGCCCCCGAGCGCTCCGATCCTGTCAGAACAGCCATACGGAAACGTGTGACGGTGAGCACGGGCAGGCTCTTGGTATGCGCGACACCTATCGGCAACCTGGGTGATGTCACCGTGCGTGTGCTTGACGCGCTGCGCGACGCCGATCTCGTTGTCGCTGAAGACACGCGCATCACACGCCGCCTGCTTGCGCGCTATGACATCAGCGCGCGTCTGGAGCCGTATCACGCCCACAACCTCGACCGCCGCACGCCAGTGCTTATCGACCGCATGCGGAGAGGCGCACGCATCGCGCTGGTGTCAGACGCCGGCACTCCAGGCATCTCCGATCCAGGGGCTCACCTTGTGGACGCCTGTCTCCAGACCGGCATTGCTGTCGATGTCCTGCCCGGTCCCTCGGCGATCGTGAGCGCGCTCGTGGCGAGCGGTCTGCCTACCCACGCGTTTTACTTCGGTGGGTTCCTGCCACGCAAGGTCGGAGAGCGTGGCGAGCGGCTGGCATCGCTTTCAGCGCTCGATGCCACACTGGTCTTCTACGAGTCACCGAGGCGCGCCCCATCGACAGCGGTTGCGCTTGCTGCTGCATTCCCCAGCCGTGAGGCAGCTATGGCCCGTGAGCTCACGAAGGTTCATGAGGAAGTGGTACGGGGGTCGGTCGAGGAGCTGGCACAGATGCTTGCTTCGCGCGAACTGAAGGGGGAAGTGGTGCTGCTCGTGGGCCCACCGCCTCGCGGCCATGCAGCGGTGGCGCCGGACCCCGCCGAGGTGCTGGTGCGAATCGCTGAGCTGCAGTCGCAAGGCGTCTCACGATCGTCGGCTGTCAAACAGGTGGCCGCCGAGTATGGAATGGCGCGCAACGAAGCCTACCGCATCGCTCACGGTGAGGTGGCAGACGCTAAGCGCGCCATGGAGCGATGACCGCTACCTGTGTTTGATGGTGCGGATGCAATCGCTACAGATGGGCCGGCCCTTGATATCTACGATACCCTCGGGATTGCCGCAGATAGCGCAGACATCCTTGTGCTTCTGCAGGATGATGCGGTCGCCTTCGACCATGATGGCCATCGGGTCCTTGACATGAATGCCCAAGGTCCGGCGGAGTTCCATAGGAATGACGATACGTCCCAGATCGTCGATTCGTCGAACGATGCCTGTGTCGCTCATGATGCCCCCCGCCTCATCTGACCTGGCCGCTGGCCCTGACGCACCGCCCGCTCATCCGGCGCCCGGATTGGTTAGAATCAGATGTTGAAAGCGTGCGCTTGGCCCTACTTCCAAGATTACCCAATCGATGGAGCTCTAAACAGATGAAAGACACATCGTTCTATCTCACCACGCCCATCTACTACGTGAACTCCGTGCCTCATCTTGGCACGGCATACACGACCATCGCAGCTGATGCGCTTGCGCGCTATCGGCGGATGACCGGGTATGATGTGCACTTCCTCACTGGGCTCGATGAGCATGGTCAGAAAGTGGCACAGGCCGCCGAGGAGGCAGGGGTCACTCCACAGGAGTGGGTGGATTCTATCGCGCCTTCCTTCCTCGATGCGTGGAAGATGCTGGCGGTGACCAACGATGACTTCGTGAGGACTACCGAAGACCGCCACAAACGAGGCGTTCAGGCGTTTTGGACCGAGCTTCACGATCGCGGCTACCTCTACCAGGGGCACTACGAAGGCTGGTATTGCGTGCCGTGCGAGACTTACTACGCACAAGACCAGATCGTCTCGAACGAATGCCCTTCCTGCGGTCGCGAGGTCACCTTCATCAAGGAGGACAACTGGTTCTTCAAGCTCTCGGAGTTTGGGGACCGGCTCCTCGAACTGTATGAGACGCGAGCTGCCGAGGGGCGCCCGTTCATCCGGCCCGAGACGCGCGCGAACGAGGTCATCTCCTTTGTGAGAAGCGGGCTTAAGGATCTTTCCATTTCACGCACCACTTTCACATGGGGCGTGC
This sequence comes from Coriobacteriia bacterium, assembly GCA_034005175.1. Classification (GTDB taxonomy): domain Bacteria; phylum Actinomycetota; class Coriobacteriia; order Anaerosomatales; family SLCP01; genus JAVEVF01. The sequence continues at coordinate 6,974 of JAVEVF010000071.1, forward strand.
CCCTGCCTTTTGGTGAGGGCCACGTCACGTACGTGTGGATCGATGCGCTCCTCAACTACATCACAGCCGTTGGCTACGGTGATCCTGACAAGGTCGCCGAGTTCGAGTATCGCTGGCCTGCACAGCTGCACTTCGTGGGCAAGGACATCATCCGTTTCCACTGTGTCATATGGCCTGCGATGCTCCTGGCGGCAGGACTCGAGGTGCCTGACTGCGTGTACGCGCACGGGTTCCTACTCACCAAGGGCGAGAAGATGAGTAAGTCGAAGGGCAACGCCCAGACGCCAGCCTCACTTGTCGAGCGGTTTGGCGTGGATGCATATCGCTACTACTTCCTGCGCGATGTGAGGTTTGGCGAGGACGGCTCTATCTCGATGGAGTCCATGGTGCAGCGCTATAACGGTGACCTTGCCAATGACTGGGGCAATCTGTGCTCGCGGCTGTTCAACATGACCGAGAAATACCTAGGTGGTGTTGTGCCTGAGCTGCCGCAGGGAGTCGCTACCGAGGCGGATGACGATATGCGGGCCATCGCGCAAGCGCTTCCCGTGCGCTATGAGGTCGCCATGGCCCAGCTTGATTACGGTGCGGCGCTTGAGGCCGCCTGGGACCTCATCAAGTACGTGAACGGCTACCTGGAGAACACGGCTCCCTGGAATCTTGCGAAGGCCGAGGAGACTCGCGACCGGCTTGAAGCCGTGCTCTTCAACGCTCTTGAGGCGGTGCGTATCTCGGCGCTGTTCTGCGCGCCCGTGATGCCTTTGACGAGTGCGGAGGTCTGGAGTCGCCTCGGGCTTGGAGACATCCACGCCGTGACTGACATGGCAGTGGCAGCGGTATGGGGGCAGCTGCCTCCTGGGAACCAGGTAACGAAGGGCGAGCCGCTCTTTCCGCGAATCTACGAGGACTAGGTGGCCCTCGCCAACAAGGGAGGCGACATGGCTGACGAGCGAAGCGTGCAGCTGCCCGTACTCGGGCGTATTGCTGATACGCATGCGCATCTGGATATGCTGGATGACCCGGTCGCCGCGCTTGTCAACGCCGCGCAAGCAGGTGTGGCGTTCATCGCCACGGTCGCCGATGTGACCGAGGATGCCGAGCGCACCTTCGACTCTTTGGAGGGGTGGCGTTCGGCGGCCGCAGATATCCTGGTCGCGGCAGATCCTTATGGTCCGCAGGTGCCCGATGTACGTATCGTAGTGGGAGCGCACCCCCACAACGCATCTGCGCTTGATGCTTCTGCGGAGGACCGCATACGTGCGCTTGCGCGAGATTCGCGCGTTGCAGCCATCGGAGAGGCCGGCCTGGACTTCCATTACGACAACTCGCCCCGTGATGACCAACGCCGCGCCTTTTGTGCTTCGCTCGGCATCGCCCACGACCTTGAGCTTCCGGTCGTCGTTCACCTGCGTGAGGCACACGAGGAAGGCATGGAGATTCTCGCCGAGATGGGCGTGCCTGCGGCTGGTTGCATCATCCACTGCTTCACTGAAGACGCGCCGCTGGCTCTTCGCTTCGTGGAGATGGGCTGCCACGTGTCGTTCGCGGGGCCTGTCACCTTCAAGAAGGCTGTGTCGATTCGCGAGGCAGCAGCACTTGTGCCTCTCGACCGGTTGCTTGTCGAGACTGACAGCCCCTTCCTTGCCCCCGAGCCGTATCGTGGTCGGCGCAACGAGCCAGCGTGGGTGACGCTTACTGCAGCGATGGTGGCCGGTGAGCGCACAGAGTCTCCCGCAGACGTGGTGAGAGCGTCATACGCCAACGCCATAGCCCTTCTCGGCACGAGGAAGCGTGCGTCGTGACCTCGCCGACAATGCCGCGCGTGCTGTGCATCGCCGGCTCGCCTCGTAGGAGGGGCAACTCCGACCAGCTGCTTGACGCGTGCATGGCTGGTATCCGAGATGCGGGGGGCCAGCCGGACTTGCTCGTTGCAGCCGCAGCAGGGGTGGCTCCGTGTCGAGGCTGCAACAGCTGTGTGCGCACAGGGTCGTGTGTCATCAGCGACGGCATGGATGATGTGAACGAGCGCATCGACCTCGCGGATGCGATCGTGATAGCAAGCCCCGTGTTCTTCGCGACGGTGCCGGCGGTGCTAAAGATCATCTACGACCGGTTGCAGCCGTACTGGGCTCGAACGTACCGCCTCGGCAACCCTCGCCCGCCGAGTCGGCCCGGGGCGTTTCTGCTTGTAGGCGCGGGGGGTGACCCGTACGGGTTCAAGTGCGCGGCAGACCCCACACGCAGCGCGTTCGCGGTGCTGCGGATCGACTGCATCGCTGAGCTGTGCGTCGAGGGCCCCGATGTGCCGGGGGATATTCTCGCACACCAGCCGGATCTTGAACGTGCTGCAGCCATAGGCACCCAATTGGTTGTTGCCGCGCGTGTCTCAGGGGCGGACGGCCAGCACGGTCGGTAGCCAGCCCGTGGCGACCTGCGTGTTTGCCCGCCTCACTACAGCTTGGTTACAATGGGAGTTCGCTTCTCTTTGACCGGAAGGACCGTCGACGGAAGGTTCTCATGGGAGATGGGCCGGCTCGTCCGGCACGATTCCTTCGCATCCACTATCTCATCGCAGCTCTCATCCCAGCACTTATCATCGCACTTGGCGTCACTGGATTCGTGTGGGCACAGAAGGGTGTCACCCTCGTTGTCGACGGTGACTCCCGCTACATCAAGACTCAGGCCACATCCGTTCGCGACCTGCTTGCAGAGGTCGACGTTGCGGTCGGACCGGCAGATGTGGTCACGCCTTCGCTTGACGCCCCCGTCCTAG
>JAVEVF010000001.1:0-45167 GCA_034005175.1 Coriobacteriia bacterium
CCCCGCCGGCATCACCGCCCCGATGACCGGGCGCACCTCCGTCGCCAGTCTCGCACGGTGCACCTGCGCGATGGATGCAGCAGCTACCGGCTCGTACTCAAACGATGCGAAGAGCGTGTCCAACGGGCGCCCGAACTCTCGCTCGATGACCGCCACGATCTCATCGGCTGGCAGTGGGGGTACTCGGTCCTGGAGCTGTTCGAACTCGAACACGTACTCCGGAGGCACGAGATCCGGTCTGACAGAAGCGATCTGCCCGAGCTTGACGAACGCTGGCCCGAGATCTTCAAGAGCCAGCCGCGTCGCCTTGGCAAACGCCGCGCGCCGCACTGCGCTAGGTGCGAGACCAAAGCGCGCCTGCGGCAACGCTCGCAGCCAGTGGGATGCGAAGGTCCGGACGATAGCGTTGCTGCGTCTCGACACCGCTGCTCCCTATCTGTCAGCTGGCTCGTCGTCCTCGGCAAGCGCCGCGTCAAGCGAGGCTTGCATCGACTCAAGACGGCCTCGCAACTCGGCGACTTCAAACAGGAGGTCATCGAGTTTCGACTCGACATCGGCCTTCGAACCGGGCGGTTCCATCTCACCCGATGCCAGCTTGGCCTTCAGCCGCTCCTTCTCCGCCGAGATCATGGCTGACAAGCCATCCACGAACGCTTCCGGGCCTGCCTCCATGCTGCCAGGGGCTTGGTCCTCGCCGCGTACCACTGCAGCCTTCCATCCTTCATCGGCCGTCTCGTGGATTAGAGCCCAGGCCGCCAGGAACTGCATGAACTGATCCTCGGCCACGCTTCCACCTCCGTCTGGAGTCGCTCACCGATATCCTATACGTAGAGTTCATGCCCGGAGCCGCGGCTCCTACACTTCAGCACATCATGGTTTGCGAGTCAGCAGGCGCATCCCATTGAAGATCACGAGCAGCGAGACACCCGTGTCTGCGAATACCGCCATCCATAGGGTCGCAACCCCTGCCATGGCGAGTGCCAACACTGCACCTTTGACTGTGACAGACAGGGCTACGTTCTGCCGGATGATGCTCACTGTGCGCCGTCCGAGCGCCAAGAATCTCGGAATCTGCATGAGGTCATCAGACATGAGAGCCACGTCCGCTGTCTCAAGTGCCACGTCACTACCCGCAGCCCCCATGGCGATCCCGAGGTCAGACGCTGCCAGCGCAGGGGCGTCATTGATGCCATCTCCGATCATGGCCACGGGACCGAACACCCGCCGCAGATCATCGACAGCTTCGGCCTTCTCGTGGGGCAGCAGCCGGGCCTTGTACTCGCTGACCCCTGACTGAGCTGCGATAGCGGCGGCTGTACGCTCGTTGTCGCCGGTAAGCATCACGCAGTGCTCCACGCCTCCTGCCCGCAGGCGCTCGATTGAGTCCAGCGCCTCATCCCGCACCTGATCGGCTACTCCGATCACGCCGATCGCACGCCCTTCCTCCGCAAGTACAAGGACCGTGCGCCCCTCCTCTTCGAGGCCCCTCACCACGGCGCCAGCATCGTGCTGCGCACGGTGGTCTTCTGCTGCAAACTCGAGGGTGCCCACCGCGTAGGAGACGCCATCGACGACACCTCGGACGCCACCACCCAACACGTCCTCGTAGCGTGTGACGCGCGCACGGTCACACTGCGGACCAGCTGCCTTCACCACGGCACGTGCCAGCGGGTGGTTGTTGTGTGCCTCGAGGTTGCCTGCAAGCGCGATCACGCGAGAGGGGTCTGCGCCATCGAGAGGGATGACATCGGTCACCTCAGGCCGACCGGATGTGAGCGTTCCGGTCTTGTCGAAGGCCACCACCTTGACGCGCGCCGCCGTCTCCAGATGGATGCCGCCTTTCACCAGCACACCGTCGCGTGTCGCGCGGGTGATAGCCGAGACGATGGAGACCGGCGTCGAGATGACAAGCGCACACGGGCACGAGATCACGAGTAGGACAAGCGCACGGTACAGCCACACGTCAAACGCTCCCCACGAAGCCCCAAGCGCTGCACCCACCAACGGAGGCACCACGGCGATGCCCGCCGCCAACACCACGACGGCAGGCGTGTAGTATCGTGCAAATCGGTCGACGAGCTGTTGTGAGGGCGCCCGTGACCCTTGCGCCTCCTCCACAAGGTGGACGATGCGCGCGAGCGTGGACTCTGCCGCCCTCGAGGTCACGCGCACCTCAAGATGCCCGCTTGTGTTGAGCGACCCTGCGTACACGACATCCTGAACGCTCTTGTTGACCGGCACCGACTCACCGGTGATGGGCGACTCGTCGACCGCAGACATGCCGCTTTCAACGATCCCGTCAAGCGGGATACGCTCACCTGGCCGCACGGAGATGAGCTCACCTGGCAGGACTCCAGACGCCAGGACTTCGCGCTCTCGGCCCTCGCGCGATGTGCGAGCCACTGGTGGGCTGAGCTCCATCAGGTCACGAATCGAGCGGCGTGTGCGTGCCAAGGAGCGCGATTCAAGCAGTCCGCCCAGTGAGAAGAGGAAGACCACCACTGCCCCCTCGGCCCACTGCCCGATAGCCGCCGCACCGATCACAGCGATGGTCATGAGCACGTTCATGTCGAGCACATGCGCACGAACAGACGCCAACGCGCGGCGCAAGATAAGCGAGCCGCCGCTCGCAGTGGCAGCTGCGAACGCCATCACAGAGGCCGTGTTCGCCCACCCTGCCGCAGCCCTGCTCAGCACCCATGCCAGCACGATGAGTGCTCCGGATACGGTGGTTGATAGCGTGTGGCCATGCACCTCCCACCAGCTAGGCGCGATGGGCACCTCGACCTCTACGACCTCAGGAGTCATCAATGGCTCGATACGATAACCGGCAGAGCGCACGATCTCCAGAGCACGAGTACGCGGATCGCTCTGAGAATCATACTCAAGCACCATGAGTCCACTTGCGAAGTTGACGTCGGCAGAGATGACTCCAGGGATACGCTTTACGGACTTGGCCACGGTCCGTGCGCAGTCGGGTCAATCCAGGCCGCTAAGCCGATAGGACACGTGTGCCACGCCGGCACCGATCTCCAGGGCTAGTGTTTCAACCGCCGAGCGCAATACCTCCTCAGGCACCTCGTTGGGATCGTAGGTGACAGAGATCGTCCGGCCATCGGGATCAATGAGAGCGCGATGCACCCCTTCCATCGCGGTGACAGCCACGCGCAACCGCTCGTCACACTCCGCACACTGCACCTCATCGCCCAGAGGTGACGCAAGCGCGACCTCGGCGGTCTGAAGTGGTGTCATCGAAGCTGACTCGATGCTCATCGACGCTCCCCTGCGTGCGCAAGCCCTTGGGCAAGCAAGCTCTCTACGTGCGCATCGGCGAGCCGGTACACCACGTGCTTCCCGTCGCGTTTGGAGGTCACAAGACCCCTATCACGCAACAGGCGAAGCTGGTGGCTCGCGGCCGACTGCGTGACACCGATGGCAGCAGCGAGATCGCAGACACACTGGTCGCCAACGGAAAGCACCCAGAGAATGCGCAGGCGCGTGGGGTCAGAGAGCGTGTCGAAGATGCGTGCCGTCGACTCGAAATGAGCGGCATCGGGAAGCTCTTCTTCTCCATGAACAATCGGCTGCGGGCCGCTGGCCACAGAACCGCAAGAGCGGTGAGGCTTATATGAACGTGTGCTCATACGTTCATATATATGCTGCACGGCGAGCGCTGTCAACCTCGTCCGTGGCCACCCTGGTGAAAGAGACGTGCTCGAACCCGATGGCCGCCGTGCCCGCATGGCCAACCTGGCTCGCGTGTTCTTCCTCTGCTATGTGTCGGGCAGCGGCCTGCTCGGCTTACTCGGCTTCTACCGCCACAGCGATGCCGGGAGCGGGTGAGCCATGCGCATCTCCCGCATCGTCATGGCCGTGGCCGGGCTTGACCTCTAGCTCTCGGAGACCGAAGAAGTCCAGGCTGCACGGAATGTCGATGGTGAGCGAGAGATAGAAATGCGCGGTCACCATGAGGATGAAGAGCCAGTTGATGACGTAGTGGAACATGCGCATCCACCAACCCGCGAGGTCCGTGCTGCCGAGCAACGCGCCCAACCACCAGCCCACGAGCAGATCACGCGGACTGTAACCAAAGATGAATGGAACGGTGACAAGCGCGAAGCCAGTGAAGACCTGCGCAACCATCAGCACAAGGAAGATGAGGTAGACCAGCTTCTGCATCACGTTGTACTTCGCGATGTGCGGCTTGTAGTTGCTGAGGTACGCGTAGAACTTCGCCACAGCGATCAAGCTCGCCATATCCTCTCGGCCAACCGCGAATTCGCGCCAGTCCTTGCCCTTGGAGAAGAACGCGTACCAGATTCTCCAGAGCAGCGTGATCGTCACGATGACCATCGCAACGTAATGCACGTAACGCATCGCCACTCTGCCCCCATCGAAGAAGGGGAACCGAATGTACATGCCGGTGAATGCGAGGGCGAGGATGCACACCATGTGGATGAAGTGAATGACCTTGGGCTGGGCGGGAATAGCCACATCGTGATCGGGCCACTGGCCCTCGAACCATCTCTTCTGGAACCTGCCGGTGATGATGTCGAAGGCGAAATGCACGGTGAGCGCCACAAGCATGAAGGCGTACACCACGACAAACGCCACATCGATCCATACGTTGAGCACGGTCAAGTCCATGATGTCCCCCATACTCCGATCGCCGGGTACCCGACATCCCCGTCGCCTGTGTGGACTCGGCGACTGAAAACCGCCAACGTGTGCTGTTCTCTGTTTCGAGGCGTTTCGCGCTATTCCTGCTGTGTCTGCCTCAAGACACCGCTAAGACGGTATCACGAGCTCGGGTCGTGGTCGATGGGGGAATATTCATTCTGATGCATTGAATCAATCCTCTGAAGGTGGAAGCGATCATGGAGCCAATCGCGAAGCGCACCGTAGTGAGTGTCGTGTCTGCTGTGGTGGCAACCGCCCTGATCGTCGGGCTGGCGGTCTGGGTGGTAATGAACGGCCAGCTCATACGTGTCAAGACACAGGCCGAGCAGGACGCCGCCCGCATAGAGACGCTGGAGTCCGAGGTGCAATCATTGACCGTGGCGCTGTCAGCCAAGGTCGAAGAACCCGCTGCTGAAGATGGTCGCTTCTTCTGCTTCATCACTCAGGCGCGTTGGTCGGGAAGCCGTCCCGAGCTCACCGTGGACTACGCACAGCTTCTTACCGGTGCGCAAGCTGCTGCTGCCGCTGCCGCTGCGGGCGAGGAGTCCCCTCCCCCAAACGATTACTTCATCGTGAACACAAACCCGCGCTTGCGAACATTTCCCGCAGATTCCGCGATGAGGGTGCGCATGACGAGCTCCGCCGAGGGCTCTGTGCCAGACGGTTACAGCATGACGTTTGGCGAGTGGTTTGATGCGTACTCTGGAATGTCGGGGACCTTCCCCACCATAAGCAAGGTCCCGTATTGGATCACGATCAGGACCGGGACGATCACCGCTATCGAAGAACAGTACCTGCCGTAAACCTTGCGGGGATCCAAGCGAAACGTCAGCGACGTCTACGCGCGCCGTATCCGCTGCCTTTGCGTGCGCCTTGCTTGAGACGCCCAAGCACCTCATCGGCGGTCGTGGACTCGATCTCAGTACGCAGCTTCACCACTTGGTCACGCAACCGCGCGGCTTGTTCGAAATCCAGTGAATCGGCGGCCTGCGCCATGTCCTCCTCCAACGTCGAGATCAACCGCATGACCTCATCTCTGGGCAGTTTCGCAAGTTCGCGGGCTGCTTCTGCAGCGGTGGTGAGCTCGGCCTCCCCTTCCCGCACGTACTGCACGATATCGGCGATGGCTTTACGAATCGTCTGAGGCTCGATGTCATGCGCCTCGTTGTATGACATCTGCAATGCGCGGCGTCGGTTGGTCTCTTCGATGGCGAGGCGCATCGAGTCCGTGACTCGATCGGCATACATGATGACCTGGCCTGAGACATTCCGAGCCGCTCGCCCGATTGTCTGAATGAGGCTGCGGTAGTTGCGCAGAAAGCCTTCCTTGTCGGCATCAAGGATGGCAACGAGAGAGACCTCAGGGAGATCGAGACCCTCACGCAGCAGATTGATGCCGACGAGACAATCAAACGTGCCGAGACGCAGGTCTCTGAGGATCTCCACACGCTCAAGCGTGCCGATGTCCGAGTGCAGGTAGCGCACCTTCAGCCCCTGCTCGAAGAGGTAATCGGTGAGGTCCTCCGCCATGCGCTTCGTGAGTGTCGTGACAAGCACGCGCTCCCCGTGTTCCACCCGCTGTCGCACCTCTTCGATGAGGTCGTCGACCTGGCCTTTCATGGGCCGAACAACGACCTCGGGGTCAACGAGACCTGTGGGTCGGATGATCTGCTCCACCACCTGCGTGGAGACTGAGAGTTCGTAATCACCCGGCGTGGCGGACACGTAGATGAACTGGCGCACCCGCTGCTCAAACTCGTCGAAACGAAGCGGCCGGTTGTCGAGCGCGCTCGGCAGCCGAAAGCCGTGCTCTACAAGCGTGAGCTTGCGGCTGCGGTCCCCTTCATGCATGCCGCGAATCTGCGGGACAGTGACATGCGACTCATCAATGAAGCACACGAAATCGTCGGGGAAGTAGTCGATGAGCGTGTTTGGCGGGTCGCCCGCGGCGCGCCCATCGAGATGACGTGAGTAGTTCTCGATGCCCGAGCAGAATCCCATCGTCTCAAGCATCTCGAGATCGTAGTTCACACGCATCTCGAGCCGTTGCGCTTCCAAGAGCTTGCCCTCGGCTTTCAGTTCTCCGAGGCGTACTCGCAACTCCTCCCGGATGGTGTTCAAGGCAGCCGCGAGCTTGTCTGGCGCCGTGACATAGTGGGTGGCCGGCCAGATAGGAAGCCACTTGTAGCCAAGGAGGACCTCTCCGGTGAGCTGGTCGACCTCGGCGATGGACTCGACTTCGTCTCCGAAGAACTCCACACGCACCGGATGGTCGGCATATGGAGGGAAGACATCGATGACATCCCCGCGCACGCGGAAACTGCCGCGCTGTAGCTCGTAGTCGTTCCGGTCGTACTGTATCTCGATGAGGTCGCGGATGAGGCGATCACGCTCATAGTCCTCGCCTGCTGAGAGAAACGCCGCCATGCCTGCGTAGTCCTCCGGCGACCCGATTCCGTAGATGCATGACACGCTTGCGACAACCACGACGTCGCGCCGAGAGAGCAACGCCGCCGTCGCTGCATGACGAAGCTTCTCCACCTCCTCGTTGATGGATGCGTCCTTTTCGATGAAGGTATCGGTGGTGGGGACGTAAGCTTCTGGCTGGTAGTAATCGTAGTAGGAGACGAAGTACACGACTGCGTTATCGGCCATGAACTCGCGCAGCTCGGCGGCAAGCTGCGCTGCGAGGGTCTTGTTGGGCGCCATGATGAGCGCAGGCCTCTGAACCTCTTCGATGACCTTGGCCATCGTGTAGGTCTTCCCTGAGCCGGTGACTCCCAGCAGGGTCTGGTAGCGCTGCCCTTCGCGAATCCCGTCCGCAAGCTCATCGATGGCTTTCGGTTGGTCTCCGGCAGGCTCGAATGCTGCTTGCACCTTCAGCCGGATGTTGCTCACTGGTTGCCTCCGCTCCACCACGGGAACGCGTCTGGGTAGATCTCCTCATACCGCTCTTTCGCCCGCACGACGCGAACAACAAAATGGCGCGTCTCAGGAAACGTAATGGCATCACGTATATCCCCACCCTGCGCCACCCAGTCATCAGCGTTGCGCAAGCCCGCGTTGTATGCGGCAAGCGCGACCTCGACCTCGTGGTAGCGTTCCACGAGGTAGCGCAGGTAGGCGGTCCCGTACTCGATATTAGTGGCGGGGTCTGCAAGCGATGCGCCGCTCACGAACTCCTCGCTTACGATGGCACGCGCGCGCAAGTCCTCTGCGGTCGCGGGCATCACCTGCATGAGCCCCACCGCGCCAACACGTGACACCCGCTCGGGGTCGAACCCTGACTCGGCGTTGATCACGGCGGCCACAAGATAGGGGTTCACCTCATGACGCATCGCCGAGGCAGAGATCTCCTCCGTGAACGCAAGCGGGTAGTAGAGACGCTGAAACCATGCTGGCCCGCGCAGGGCGCTGAACGCAAGCAGGCCGAAGCCCATCACCACGAGCAGCAGGGCCACTCGGTGGGCTGCCCAAGGCCTACTGCGGCGCATCAGCTATCACCTCGTCCCAGTAGCGCTCGAGCGCTTCCTGGAACTCGGTGAGGCTGCCCTCGTTGCGAATCACTTCATCAGCCATCTCTTCACGCTGCGCATCGGTGGCCTGGCATCTGATGCGAGCGCGCACGTCGGCCTCGTCCATGCCTGCCTCCACCGCGCGCCCGATACGCAGATTCTCAGGCGCCGAGATGGCAAGCACACGCTCGGCGAGCTCACCGAAGACCGGTGCCTCCACGAGAAGGGGGACATCAAGCACGACTACCCGCGGCGGATTGAGCAGCAGCCCCATGTCTCTTAGCCCCGGGCCGACTTCGCGCAAGATAGCGGGGTGCACGATAGCGTTGAGCCGTCGCGCGCGTTCCGGTGATGAGAAGACTGTCGCTGCAAGCTTGCGACGATCGATCGTGCCACCGTCTTCAAGCACCCCTGCACCGAACTCCGCCACGATCTGATCGTGCACCGGCATCCCGGGTGCGAGATGCCGCTTGGCGATGTCGTCGAGCGAGAGCACGACCGCACCGCGCGCACGGAACACCTCCGCGGCGGTGGTCTTGCCGGCGCCGATACCGCCGGTGAGCGCGATCACGTACATGTCTCTCCTCCGTTGTGAGCGGGGCCGGACGTCACGTCTCCGCGCGTCCGGCCCCCTTCACTCATCACTCAAGAGTAGAGCCGCCTATTCCGCAGACTCGCTCTCCTCGGACGCCTCGGCGGGCTCCTCGGCAGCGGGGGCTTCCTCGACAGGTGCTTCCTCGGTGGCGAGTTCCTCAGCCACTTCTGCGACCTCGGGAATCTCTGCCACCTCCGCCTCTGTCTCGGCGGGCTCCTCGGTGGCGGGGGCTTCCTCTGCTACCTCTGCTACCTCGACCACCTCTGCTACCTCGGCTACCTCGGCCTCTTCTGCAGCCTCGGGAACCTCGATCTCCGCGACCTCAATCACAGTCCCGAGCGCCTCGGCTGCATCCTTCATCGACAGCGATATGCGGCGACGGTCGAGATCGACCTCCTTGACCTTGACCATGACGTTCTCGCCGACGGCAGTGACTTGCTCGGGTGTCTCGACATGCTCCTTGGCCATCTCAGAGATGTGCACAAGACCCTCGACACCGTCACCAAGCTCTACGAACACGCCGAAGGGCACCAACTTCGTCACGCGGCCCTCGATGATCGATCCGACGGGGAACTTCTTGACCAGCTCCTGCCAAGGATCGGGTTGCGTCTGCTTGAGGCCAAGCGAGATGCGCTCGCGGCTCATATCCACATCGAGGACCTTCACCTCGACCTGCTCACCGACCTTGACGACCTCGGAGGGATGGTTGACGTGGCTCCACGAGAGTTCCGAGATGTGCACGAGCCCGTCGATGCCGCCAAGGTCCACGAACGCACCGAAGTCCACGATGCTTGACACCGTACCTGGCAGGATCTGGCCTTTGGCGAGCTTCTCCAGGATGGCCGCCCGCTCGTGCTTGCGGCCTTCCTCGAGCACAACGCGACGCGAGAGCACGACGTTGTTGCGATTGCGGTCCATCTCTATGACGCGAGCCTCCAGCCGGTCGCCCATGAACGCAGCAAGATCCTTGACTCGGCGCAGGTCGACAAGGGACGCCGGCAAAAAGCCGCGCAAACCGATGTCCAGGATGAGACCGCCCTTGACGACCTCGATGACCTCGCCCTCTACGATCTCGGCGGCGTTGAACTTGTCCTCGATCTTCGACCACGCGCGTTCGTACTCGGCGCGCTTCTTGGAGAGGATGAGCCGGCCGTCCTTGTCCTCCTTCTGAAGGACGAGAGCCTCGACCGAGTCGCCGAGAGACACGACATCAGCAGGATCGACGTCCTTGCGGATGGAGAGCTCACGGGCCGGGATGACACCTTCGGACTTGTAGCCGATGTCGAGAAGCACCTCGTCACGTTCAACCTTGACGATCGTGCCGCTGACGAGATCACCTTCATCGAAGTCGGTCATGGTGCCGTCGATGAGGGCGTGCATCTCCTCGTCGGTGTACTCCTCGTGCTGAATGACCGTGCCGTTGTCCTGCTCACTCACTGTGGGGTGGCCCCTTTCCTGAAACGGGGCCCTCCGGTCATGTACAGTCGTCGCCTACAGGTCCGCCGATCGCCCAGATCGGCATGGTCCGTCGCCTACAGGTGTCATGCATACATGTCGGGGGCCAATATTGCCATGACCGCAGGATCCTTCTCCCCGCAGCCAAACCTATATGTTACTCGACCGTGTCGGGTGGCGCCAGTACATTTGGCATGCTCACTTAGCGCTCGCCCAGTCCGGCCCGCTCGCGACATCCACCACCAGAGGAACGGAGAGACCCACGACGCCCGACATCGCCTCGCGCACAAGCGCCGAGAGCGCGTTGATCTCTTCGGGTGGCGACTCGAACACGAGCTCATCGTGGACCTGCAGAACAAGCCGGGAGGCAAACCCCTCTTCTCTGAGCCGGCGGTCGACTTCGATCATGGCGAGCTTCATGATATCGGCAGCGGTACCCTGCATCGGATGGTTCATGGCGGTGCGCTCGCCGAACGAGCGCAGGTTGAAGTTGCTGCTCCTGAGTTCTGGGATTCGGCGCTTGCGGCCGAACATGGTGGTGGATACGCCCGTGCGGTGCGCTTCGGAGACACACTCGTCAAGAAACGTCCGCACTCCCGGATAAGCCGCGTAGTAACGGTCGATCATCCCTTGTGCCTCTGCCCGCTCGATCTTAAGCGTCTCCGCAAGCCCGTGAGCGCTCTGCCCGTACACGATGCCGAAGTTCACCGCTTTTGCGCGGCTGCGCTGAGCTGTCTCCACCTGATCGATGGCAACGCCGAACACTCGTGCGGCAGTGGCTGCATGGAAATCCTCCCCGCTGGTGAATGCTTCGATAAGCCCCTCGTCGCCGGAAAGATGAGCGAGGACGCGAAGCTCGATCTGCGAGTAGTCGGCGCTCACCATCTGGTGTCCGTCCTCGGCGGGGATGAACGCCGCACGGATGCGGCGTCCGAACTCGGTGCGCACCGGGATATTCTGCAGGTTGGGATTGCTGCTGGACAGACGACCCGTCGCGGCCACTGTCTGGTTGAAGGTGGTGTGCAGTCGCCCGTCCTCGGCGATGAGGCGTGGCAGCGCCTCCAGGTATGTCGAGGTGAGCTTGGCGAGCTCTCGGTAGTCGATGATGAGCTGCGCTATCGGGAAGTCCGCTGCCAGCGTAGTAAGCACCGAGGCATCGGTCGAATAACCCGTCTTCGTGCGCTTCGAGGGTGGCAGGCCGAGCTTGTCGAAGAGCACTTCGCCGAGCTGTTTGGGCGAGTCGATATTGAACTCGGCGCCAGCCTCCTCGAAGATCCGCGCACGCAGCTCGGCGATGCGAGCGCGGGTCTCCTCGGCAAGCGACGTCAGGACTCCGACATCCACCCCGACGCCAACGCGCTCCATGCGGGCAAGCACAGGCACAAGCGGCATCTCTATACGAGTGAAACACTCGGCCGAGCCATCCTCGGCAAGCCTTGTTTGAAGAACAGGCGCGAGCGCCGCAGCAGCGTGGGCCTCGATGGCAGCCCTCCCCTCCTGCGGGCTCGCCTCCCGCAAAGGTGCACCAAGATAGTCCGCAGATAGTGCGTCAAGCGCATACGAGGAACGGTTCGACTCGAGCAGGTACCCGGCGATCCCGCAATCGAACAGCCTCGTGGGATCCGCTGCATCAAACGAAAGATCGCATCGTCCGTCTGAAACGGGCACACACATCTCGTGAAGAAGCGGCTTGAGGTCACCGGTCGCGACACGACCTGTGCCCAGCAGCGCCGCGAACCCCTCAGCTGACTCCTCGCCGCCGAGAAGCGCCACCTCCTCACCGTGCGCGACCGCGAGGTCCCGGCGCACGGCAAACAGCGACTCGGCCGTTCCGTCATCGAGCGCCACTCCAAGCCACTCACTGGAAGCAGCCCACGATCTGATGTGCTCGGCGGCATCCCGCCCCTCAAGAATCACGCTGGTGCGAACCTCGCCATCTGAACCCTTGTGCTCATCGCCGCCGACAGCGGCCTGTGGCATGCGCGCAGCGTCATCCGTCGCAAGGACGCGCTCAAGAAGGGAAGTGAATCGCAACTCGCCGAAGGCCTCAGCCACGCGCGATGAGTCGAAACGCCCCCAGTGCACAGAGGCGAGGTCGATGTCGAGCGGGACGTCCCTGCGGATGGTGGCAACTGTGCGGCTGACTCTCGCGTCTGCAGCGTGCGCGACGAGGTTCTCGCCGAGTCTCCCTTTGATAGTGGGTGCAGCCTCCAGCACAGCATCAAGGCTCCCGTACTGCGCCATGAGCTTAGCCGCGGTTTTCTCGCCCACGCCCGGGACACCCGGGATGTTGTCGGAAGGATCGCCCTTCAACCCGAGATAGTCGGTGATCTGCGCAGGCGTCACCCCATAGCGCTCTAGAACTGCGGGCGGATCGTACACCACGATGTCAGTGACGCCCTTACGAGTGCTCACCACATTCACGGTGTCGCTCACGAGCTGCAGCGCATCACGATCGCCGGTCACGAGCAGGGCTCGCGTCGCTGACTCCTCTGCCAGCCGCGCGATAGTGCCGAGCACGTCATCGCCCTCCCAGCCCTCCACCTCCAGGATGGGGACATCAAGCGCCTCGAGCACTCGTTTGACCATAGGGAACTGGACCTTCAACTCATCAGCGGTCGGAGGGCGATGGATCTTGTAGCGCTCAAGAGCCTGGGTTCGAAAGGCCGGCGTGCCCTTGTCAAACGCCACGACCACGCCATCTGGACGCATCTCCTGCACGAGCTTCACCAGCATGGAGATGAAGCCGAACACCGCGTTCGTAGGCCTGCCGTCGGGTGCGGTCATCGTGGGGGGGAGCGCATGGAATGCGCGATGGAGCAGACTGTTGCCGTCGATCACGGCGATGGTGCGAGACGTCATTCGATAAGCCCTTCACGCTATACTGCGGAAGCTGAGAGACGAGTGTGGCTGTGTACCTGGTGATTGTACCCAAGGAGTGCGCGCAAACACGGTGGCACTAGCGTACGCAGCCCTCGACGAGACGATTCCAGGTGCGGAGGATGCGCATGGGGATGTCTAACTGGGTCGCACCGGCGTTCAACCGTCTCGCTGACAGGTGGTCACCGGGAAGTCTCGAGGAGATCGTGGAGTGGATGCGGCCGTTCGTCCCCGCGGGCGGACACCTCATCGACGTCGGCGGCGGGACCGGTGCTCTCGCGGTGAAGCTCGCACGCTCCCTTGAAGCCGACGTGACTGTGCTGGATCCCACCCCTGAGATGCTTCGCTACGTCCCTGAGGATCCGCGCGTTCATCCCGTGCTCGGCAACGCGGAAGCGATGGTGTTTGAAGACGGCTCGGCCGATGCCGTGCTCGTCTCCGACGCATTCCACCACTTCCGCGACCAACCCCGTGCGGCTAACGAGTTCTCACGCGTTGTGCGTCCCGGTGGCGGGGTGATCGTGCTTGAGCTCGACCCGCGCCCCTGGTACATGCGGATCATCGTCGTCGGAGAGAAGCTCCTCGGTGAACCAGGTGCGTTCTACACGCCTGAGCAGATGTGCGCGTTCTTCCGAGAGCACGGCATCGACGGAACCTGCGATGTCATACGCGGCGCATCGTACAAGTTCACTGGGACCGTACGCTGAGACGAGCGCCAGCGCAGCAATCGCGTGCCTCACTCTAGAGGACCGAGAGGTACTTGTCCCTCTCCCATGTGGTCACATAGGCGTTGTACTCGTCCCACTCGGCTCTCTTGTTCTCGACGAAGAACCGGTGGATATGGTCGCCAAGTATGTCTCTCATAGCTTCGGACTCTTCGAAGAGGGTGATGGCTGCGCCGAGGTTTTCCGGCAGCACCCGCACGCCAGCTGCAGAAAGCTCTTCCTCGGTCATGCTGAAGATGTTGTTCGTAGCCTCGGCTGGAAGCTCGAGGCCCTCTTCGATGCCCTTTAGACCCGCACCAAGCATTACGGCAAACGCGAGATAGGGGTTAGCGGCGGGATCCGGCGACCTCAACTCCACACGAGTCGCGTCTTCTTTCCCCGGCTTGTACATGGGCACACGCACCATGGCCGAGCGGTTCTGGCGCGCCCACGTCACATACACGGGAGCTTCATAGCCTGGCACGAGGCGCTTGTAGGAGTTCACGAACTGGTTCGTGACCGCGCAGAACTCCGGTGCGTACTTCAGAAGGCCGGCAATGTAAGCCTTCCCCACCTCGGAAAGGTCGTAGCCCTGCGGGTCATCGGGATCGAAGAACGCATTTCCGTCCTTGTCGAACAGGCTCTGGTGCGTGTGCATGCCTGATCCGTTCACGCCCTGGATGGGCTTGGGCATGAAGGTGGCGTACACGCCGTTTGCGTGTGCGATCTCCTTGACCGTGAGGCGATACGTCATGACGCTGTCCGCCATCGTGAGAGCGTCGCTGTACCTCAGGTCGATCTCGTGCTGTGACGGTGCGACTTCGTGGTGGGAGTACTCCACAGGGATGCCGAGCTTCTCGAGCGCGAGCACGGTATCGCGGCGCAGGTCCGAGGCGACATCAAGCGGCGTGAGATCGAAGTAGCCGCCCCTGTCGAGCACCTCGGTTCCGTTCGAGTCCGCGAAATAGAAGAACTCGAGCTCCGGTCCCACGAACATCGTGAAGCCCATGTCCGCAGCCTTGTTCAGTGTGCGCTTGAGCGCATACCGAGGATCGCCATTGAACGGCCTGCCATCCGGCGTGGTGATGTCGCAGAACATCCGTGCCACACCGCCTTCCTCGGGGCGCCAGGGCAGCAGCTGGAAGGTGGACGGGTCAGGGAAGGCGATCATGTCGGATTCCTGGATGCGCGTGAAGCCGTCGATCGAAGAACCGTCGAATCCCATGCCCTCCTCAAAAGCCGTCTCAACCTCGGTGTCGGTGACAGCAAAGCTCTTCAAGAACCCGAGCACGTCTGTGAACCAGAACCTCACGAAGCGAACGCCGCGCTCCTCAAGGATCTTCAGCACATCGTCTTTGCCTGGTGCTATCGCCATGCTTATGTACCTCCTCGGCCAATCGACGACCATGTCGATTACCGGCGATTCTCCCACATCTTGGCCTATGTGGGTGCGAACAGGGTGGGATCGGCGTTGCAGGTATCGAGACGCGCCCTGCAACACGCTGCGGTGGCGGATGCTCTTGTCACCGCAAGAGCAGCTGTGACGCGAAGAAGAAGTAGATGGCTAGCCCTGCCGCATCGGCGATGGATGTGATGAGCGGGCTTGAGGCAACCGCCGGATCCTGACCTACTTTCGTGAAGATGAATGGCAGCGAGACGCCGATGAGGTTGGACACGATGACGATGCACGTCATGGAAAGCGCCACGACGACCCCTACCATCACATCGCCACGGAACAGGCCGAGGAAGAAGCTCCCCACAGCAAGCGTCAGACCCAACATCACCCCCACCGCGATCTCTTTGGCGAACGTCGAGGCCCACTGTCCCATTGTGACGTCATCGGTGACGAGTGCGCGCACCATCATCATGGCCGACTGAGAGCCCGTGTTCCCCCCCGTGGCGATGAGCAAGGGGATGAAAAACGCCAGCGCGATGGCGGCGGATAGCACCTCTTGATATGCGCTGATGATGCCGGAGGAGATCAGGTTCACGAGCAAGAGGATCGCAAGCCAGCCGATGCGCTTGGTGAACAGCTCGAACACGCTCAGACGAACGTAGCTCTGGCGCAGTGGCGTGACCGACGCCGTGCGGTGCACGTCTTCGGTGACCTCTTCTTCCAACACATCGAAGATGTCGTCTGCGGTCACGATGCCGATGAGCACGCCCGCCGAGTCGACAACCGGCAGCGCGACAGTGTCGTGGCGTTGTATCTCGCGGACCGCCTCCTCCTGGTCGTCGAAGGCCATCACCTTCGCGTGCACCGGCTCCATCACCTCGCCCACGAGCTGGTCGGGTTCGGCGAAGATCAACCGCCTGAGTTCGCACACTCCTTCGAGGCGCCATGCTCGATCGGTCACGTACACCACGTCGATTGTCTCAGAATCCCGTCCACGCTCTCGGACGTGCTCCAGCGCGTGCTCGATCGTCCACTCGGGCCTGATGGCCACGTAATCTGTGGTGGCGAGGCGGCCCACGCTCTCCTCGGGATACCCGAGCAGCTGCCGCACCTCGGCGAGGTCGTCGGCATCAAGCAGGTTCAGGAGCTTCTGCGTGATCTCGCCCGGAAGCTCTTCGAAGAGCTCCGTGCGGTTGTCGGGTGCCATCGATGCGAGAAGGCGCCGAGTCTCCCGGTCGGTGAGCCCGCCGAGGATGACGTCTTGCTCGGGCCGATCCAGATACGGGAAGACCTCGTCAGAGAGGTCCCGCGGCAACAGTCTGAAGATGAGCAGCCGCTCGGGCATCTCCACGCCCTCGAGGAGATCCGCCACCTCAGGCACGGACATCTCGGCGAGGAATCGGCGCACCGCAAGCCATTCTTCTCCATCGATGAGGATGCGCACGTGTTCGCGAGCTTCCTCTTCTGTGGGTGTCTCAGCGGTCACAGCACACCTCCTCGCAGCTCGACAGCCGGTTTCGACCCGACTGTGTACTTTACCCCTCCGGTCCGCCAGCGGCGAGTGCGTACGTCCGCTAGCGACCACGCGGTTCCTCGGATACAATCTGCTGGCAACGTATCAGCCCGGGTGGCGGAACAGGCAGACGCGCCGGTCTCAAAAACCGGTTCCTTCACGGGAGTGCGGGTTCGATCCCCGCCCCGGGCACCAGCATCCTCGACTGCAGCCGGCACGGCTTCGCAAGCCAGGCAGACATCGGTGCCCTCAGCGCACACCAACAACGTCCTTCACCCTTTGCGCCGAACACCCGTTCGACACGAACACCTGTTCGCGCTAGACTGGACTCGTCCCGCTCCCACGTTGCCGAGGAGTCGCGATGGATGGCCCGTCCCCCGCACCGTCCGCATGCACCAACAGCATCCACGCGTCGCTCGACAGCCGCCAGCTCAAGGCGGTAGTGCACGGCGATGGGCCCCTGCTCATCCTCGCAGGGGCCGGAACCGGCAAGACGATGGCGCTCGCGCACAGGGTGGCATACCTCATCGAGCGTGGTGCGGATCCCAGGCGTATCCTCTTGCTCACGTTCACGCGCAGGGCGGCAAGAGAGATGATCTCGCGGGTGGAGTCCATCTTGAGGGCAAGCGGCTTTCCCGCGCGCGCACAGGCAGCGGTGTTCGGCGGGACCTTCCACTCGGTGGCGGCGCGCCTTTTGCGCGCACATGCGCGCGACGTGGGTCTCGCATCCTCGTTCACCATACTCGACCGAGCGGATGCAGAAGATCTCATGCAGCTGTGCAGGACTGAGCTTGACCTTGCGCCTCTCGATGGTCGCCGGTTCCCGCAGAAGTCGACGTGTCTGGACATCTACAGCCGTTGTGTGAACTCCAACGCACCGCTCAAAGAGGTGCTACAACACCGCTTTCCCTGGTGTAGCGAGTGGCAAGACGGTCTGGCAGCGCTGTTCGACCTCTACACCGACGGCAAGGCCTCGCAGCACGTTCTCGACTACGATGACCTCCTCCTGTTCTTCTACGGTCTGCTGGAATCAAGCGCGGGAGAGCGTGTGCGCCGGCGTTTCGACCACGTGCTTGTCGACGAATACCAGGACACCAACGTTCTGCAAGCCGAGATCCTCTCGGCTCTTCGGCCTGATGGCAGCGGGGTCACGGCAGTAGGAGATGACGCACAAGCAATCTATTCGTTTCGCGCCGCCACAGTGCGAAACATCCTCGATTTCGAGTGCCGATTCCCATCCGCGCATGTCATCACGTTGGAGCGCAGTTTTCGTTCTACCGCACCCATTCTCGCAGTGGGAAACACGCTCATGAGCGAGGCTGCCGAGAAGAGAGAGAAGACGCTCTTCTCGCAGCGAGCAGGCGGCGCCACGCCCGAGCTTGTCACGTGTTCCGATGAGAACGAGCAGGCGTCCTGGGTGGCCGAGCGAGTGCTGGCGAAGCGTGAGGAAGGCATAGCTCTGCAGCGCCAAGCTGTCCTCTTTCGTGCGGCACATCATGGGGTAGCGCTAGAGATGGAACTAGCTCACCGAGATATCCCCTTCGTGAAGTACGGCGGCTTGAAGTTCATCGAGTCCGCTCACGTGAAGGATCTCCTAGCGTTTCTGCGACTGGCCGAGAACCCGCTTGACCGCACCGCTGCGCTGCGAGTGTTGTGCTTGCTGCCTGGAATCGGCCCGAGGAAGGCTCTTGCCCTCTCCCATGCGCTGACCGAGGCAAACGGCGATTTCAAGGCGGTCGCTGGCCTCTCGGTCCCTGTGGCTGCGGCCTCGGCGTGGGCTGAGTTCCTAACACTCATGAGCGACCTCGCACACACCGCAGCTGACGATCTGGCCGCCCAAGTGCATGCGGCGCGCGTCTTCTACGGCCCCCTCTGCCGCGTTCGCTACGATTCACCCGAGCCGCGACTCGGCGATCTGGAACGCATCGAAGCCACCGCCTCGCGGTTCCCGACGCGTGCGGCGCTCCTCGCCGACCTCGCGCTCGACCCGCCGGCGTACACGCAAGACCTCGCAGGCCCCCCGCTCCTCGATGAGGAGTACCTCGTGCTGTCGACCATTCACTCCGCGAAAGGTTTGGAGTTTGACTGCGTGTACGTCATCCATGCCGCTGACGGCAATATCCCCTCCGATATGTCCTGCGGAAGCGCCGAGGAGATCGACGAGGAGCGGCGGCTGCTCTACGTCGCATGCACCCGCGCGCGTGACTGGCTTACGGTCACGGTCCCCCTGCGCTACTACGTTCAGCCGTCCGGCGGGTCCGATCGCCACGGCTATGCACAGCCATCCCGCTTCCTAACGCCTGCAGTGCGTTCATGCTTCTCTGAGGTGCAGACATGCGCGCGCACACAAACAGCACCCGAGGGTGCGAGCGCAGCGTGTGTCTCGGCGGACCCACGCGCGGCGATACGCGAGCTCTGGCGCGGCGACACCGCCTAGCGGCGGTCGGACTCCAGTGCGTGGTTCTTGTTGTTGGTGCTGTTCGGGTGGCCGGAGATGAACCTGACCGCATCGGCCACGGAGTCCGTGACGAAGATGCGATCGATATCGGACATCTCAATGGTGCCCTCGGCTGCCAGGTTATCGCGGAAGAAGTCGATGAGCGGCATCCAGAAATCCCAGCCGAGCGCTACGATGGCGAAGTCCACCATCTTCCCGGTTTGAATGAGTGTCAGCGTCTCAAACAGCTCATCGAGCGTGCCAAAGCCGCCTGGCATCACCACGAACGCACATGAGTACTTCAGCAACATGACCTTGCGCACGAAGAAGTGCTCGAACTCGATGACCCGGTCCACATAGGGGTTCGCGTGTTGCTCGGCGGGAAGATGGATGTTCGCCCCGATGGACAACCCACCCTCTTCTTGTGCGCCCCTGTTCGCTGCCTCCATGATGCCGGGCCCTGCACCTGTCATCACCGCGTAGCCATTGCGCGCGAGCTCGCGGCCCATCTCTCGCGCAAGCTCGTAGTAGCGATGCCCCTCGGAGAACCGCGCTGATCCAAAGACCGTGACGGTGGGTTCCTCGATTGACAGGAACTCGAACCCGCGCAAGAACTCAAGGAAGACACGCACCGCACTCTCGACGTTGTCTGAGTGCTGTCGTTTGCCCGCAAGGAACTCCGCTTCAACGCCGTACACTTGCTCCAGGAGCGACGCGGGCTGCGGGGACTTCTCGGATGACGGTTCAGGCGAAGCGGTGTCACGCGTCTCATCACCCACCGGGGCCACACCTCGTTTCACAGCAGAGACGGTCTTCGGGCACAGGCGGCACACGCGCCGACAATCCTTTAGTATCTGTTCGCACCATCGCGTAGGTCAAGCAGATGGCATGATGCCTCGAGCGTGCTCACGAAATAGAAGGCCTCCTCCAAGGTCCGTCCACGTGCAAACGGACCATGCGTGGCAAGGACGGCAATGGGGTGATCGGCAAGCGCATCTGCCAGCACCACCGCAGCTTCAGGCGAGCCGACGGTCTGAGCGGCCTGAACTACTGGCACTTCGCCAAGCACATACAACCCCTCGGAGTCGATGGGTTCGACCGCCGAGGAGATCATCGAGCGCCACACGGTGTGTATGGTGTGTGCGTGCACCACTGCCTGCGCATCGGTGACCTCGTAGATGGCTCGATGTACCACGATCTCGCGGCTGCACTCCTCGTCGCGTTCGCACGCGGCCATCTCAGTCCACACGACATCACGTTCTTCAAGGCGCCCGAGCATCGATCCTCGGCGCGTTATGACGATTCGATCTCCGTGACGCTCCGAGAGGTTGCCGCCGTGACTAGAGACCGCTCCTGTGACAAACAGGTCGCGGCCGATAGCTGAGAACCGCTCGAATGTCGCTCGGCCGATGATAGGGTCAAGTGCGCTCACTCCCGCTCCTCTCCCACCTCGCGTGACGACGCCTCGTGGCAAGGATGTGTTCTCAGCACTCGGGTTCGGGATGGTCAGTCTTCTGATACTCAAGAGACCGGGCAAGACGGTACAGGTCGCTGTCACGTTCGATGAGGCGAACGCGTGTCTTGAGCGTCTCGGGGTCGATAAGCTCATCGAAGGGTACATACTTCAGTTCGAACTGTCTCTCCACGCTCACCATGTGACCGGCGAGCCCCTCGGCGATAAGCGCCCGGTGAGCGCCCACACCAAGCTGAGTGCCGAGCAACACATCGTACGCGCTGGGCTCCGCACATCGCGATTCGTATCCGATCTGCTTGTGACGCACCTTCACGCTCGTGCCGGTCTGCTCCACGTATAGCCGTTCCATCTCTTCGGCGAGCATCTTGCCGATATGGGCCGAGCCCAGCTGGATGTTCCCGTGCTCATCGGTGACGGTGGGCCGTTGCTCATCAGGAAGGATGTCCGCGAGCCCCTCGGCGACACACACGATACCGTGGCGGCGACCGTCACGCTCGCGCGCCCGCAGGAGGTCCACGAGCTCTTGTGCGGTGGCACGCACGTCGAACACACCATCAAAATCCTCCACGGAAAGCATGCGTGTCGCCTCGCCGGCGATGCCCGCGGCATAGGTGAGCCATCCGGCCTTGCGCCCCATGATTTCCAGGACGTACCACACACGCGTCGAACGCGCGTCTGCGCCGAGGTTGCGTATCTCGGCAGCAGCGAAATGAGCGGCGGAGAAGAACCCGAACGTCCAATCGATGCCGAAGTAGTCGTTGTCGATGGTCTTTGGCAGGTGAACGACGGCCAGGCGCCTCAGCCCGGGGTCAAGTTCCTGCATGCGATGCAGGTAGTTGGCGGTCTTCAGCGTGTCATCCCCGCCGATTGACACGAGCGCATCGATCTCCAGCGCGTCAAACGCGTCGTATACCCGCCGCAGTTTCGCACTCTTCTGCGAGTCTGCGAGGTCTTCAAGGCTCGCCACCATCTTGCCAGGATTCGCTCGCGAGGTGCGCAACACGATGTCCTTGCGGTTTCTGATCTGTGAGACGTCGTCACGGCGCAGGCACGCGTAGTGTTCGCCCTCGACAAGCCGCTCGTCTGGCGAGTAGCGTTCGAGGTTCTCATAGCCATCGAAAAAGCCGATGACCGAGATGCCCGAGTTCAAGAAGTTCAACGTAGCAGCCGAGATGACCGCGTTGGCTGCGGGCGCGGGCCCGCCGGAGAACAGGATTCCTACCCGCTTGATGCTCTGCGCTCTTGTCATGCGCTATACCCCCAGGTCGCTGTTACCGATCGCACGTCCGCACTCAGCACGCGCCCTCTTCGATGATGCCGATAGCGCGCAACCGCTCGTATCGAGAAGCCACCAGCGCATCAGACGGCAAATCACAAAGCGTGTCCAGTGCAGACGCAATGCGTTCGCGCACCGCGTTGAACACGCCGTCAGGTTCACGGTGCGCCCCGCCGAGCGGTTCGGGGATGATCTCATCGACGATTCCCAAGCCGATGAGGTCCTCGGCGGTCATGGCGAGACAGGTGGCGACATCAGAGGCGCGGCCTGCGTCCTTATGGAGAATCGACGCACATGCCTCCGGAGTGATCACGGAATAATACGAGTTCTCAAGCATGATAAGCCGATCACCGAAGCCGATGGCAAGCGCGCCTCCCGAACCGCCCTCACCGATACCCACAGCCACGACGGGCACGCGCAGGCCCGAGAGCAGCTCGAGCGACTCGGCGATCGCCCACGCCTGACCGCGCTCTTCGGCTTCGATGCCCGGGTATGCACCTGGTGTGTCGATGAGTGTGACAAGCGGCAGCGCGAACTTCTCGGCAAGGCGCATCACACGCATGGCCTTACGGAAGCCCTCCGGATGCGCCATACCGAAGTTCCACGCGATGTTCTCGCGGACGTTCTTTCCCTTGCGATGGCCCAGGACCACGACTCGACGGCCGCCGATGGTGGC
The DNA here is from genome assembly GCA_034005175.1 of Coriobacteriia bacterium. GTDB lineage: Bacteria > Actinomycetota > Coriobacteriia > Anaerosomatales > SLCP01 > JAVEVF01. The sequence goes on from JAVEVF010000001.1 coordinate 22,602, forward strand.
GAGCGCCGCGACGATGGCCCCGTCGTCGCCGTACACGCGGTCGCCGTGCAGCTCCACCACGTCCGTGAAGATGGCAGCAAGGTAGTCCTGTGCCTTAGGACGCTGTGGATGGCGGCTGATCTGCACGCGGTCCCACGGCGAGAGATCCGTATAGGTGCTCTGGCGCAGAGCCTCGACCTCATCTGCCAGCGAGGCGACCTCGGCGGCAAGCTCGGGGTTCTCCGAAAGATCGAGGCCGAGCAGCTCTTCGAGTCTGCTCTCAAGCTCAGCGAGCGGTCGCTCGAACTCCATGATGTGGCGCTTCGTCACGATGCCACATCCTTTGCGGCGAGGTAATCAAGAAGCAACGTCACTCGCGACAGCAGCTGTGCGCGCGGCACCACATCATCGATCATGCCGTGCTCAAGCAGGTACTCCGCAGACTGGAACCCCTTAGGCAGGTGCTGCTTGATTGTCTGCTCTATGACACGGGGGCCTGCAAAACCTACGAGCGCGCCGGGCTCCGCAAGGATCACATCAGCGAGCACAGCGAATGAAGCGGTCACACCGCCCATGGTGGGGTTGGTGAGCACCGAGATGTAGCCCAAACGCGCCTCGGCGAACCTGCGCACCGCAGCCGAGGTCTTCGCCATCTGCATGAGCGAGAGCATACCCTCCTGCATGCGCGCACCACCTGACGCCGCGAAGAGCACGACCGCACGGCGCTCACTTGTCGCTAGCTCGAAGGCGCGCGCTACTTTCTCGCCGACGGCAGAGCCCATCGAGGCTCCGATGAAGCGGAAGTCCATGGCGCCGAGGATGACGGGGTGACCGTCGATAGTGGCGCGCCCGAAGACGATGCCCTCGGTGAGCCCCGAGCGCTCGTGTGCGGACGCGAGGCTTTCTGTGTACGGCTTCGCTGCCACAAACCCCAGCGGATCGGTGGAGCCCACACCCGCATCGAACTCCTCGAAGGTACCCTCGTCTGCGATGAGCTGCACCCGTTGGTGTGCGGTGAGGTCGAAGTGGTACTCACAGTGCGGGCACACGCGCATGTTCTCGGCAAGCTGCCCTTCGTACACGATGCGCTTGCACCCCGCGCACTTGTTCCACACGCCATCGGCCACCCCTCCTTTGGGGGAGTGTCCGCTTCCAGCACTCGTGTATCGCCGCGCTTCGCGCGCCTTGAACCAGTCAGAGATCGACATTGATGCCTCGTGTCAGACGCCTAACGGAGCCGGCGGCCCGTCTTATAGCGAGTAGTCCTCCGCGCCCTCGAAGACCCGGAGTGCGTCCTCGGCGCTGTAGTCGCTCAGAGTGATGGCGCTGATGGCTTTCGTCAAGCGCACGGCCTCGTCAAGCGACCTCTGGTGGATGTTGCGCCCAGTCGCGTTGCCCACAGCGCCGCCGACATGGATCTGCTCCCAGAGCTGTGTGAGGAAGGTCTTCGCGTCAACGGTCGATCCACCGGCGCACACCAGGCCGGTGCGGCCCGAAGCGAGCGAGGCCTGCTCCAGCAGCTCTGCTGAGGATGCCTGCTCGCTGCCCTTGGGTGGATTCACCTTGACGAAGTCCGCGCCGAGCGCGACCGCGACACCGGCGGCGCCGGCGATGAGGTGAGCGTCCTTCTCGTTGGCGACGGCTTTGCCCCGCGGGTACATCCACAACACGACAAGCAGGCCAAGAGCGTGGGCGTCCGCGATGAGCTGCCCCGCTTCCATCATCATCTGGGACTCGTACTCCGAGCCGATGTAGATGGTGTAGCCGATGCCCACGACGTTCACGCCGTTGTCGCGCAGATCGGCTACGGTCTGGATGTCGTAGAGCTGTGGCGAGTAGGGATCGTCCTGGTGCTTGGCGGGGTCTTGGCTCGTCTTCACGAGATGGGATTTGCTGTTCATCTTCACCAGGTAGTTGACGTTCGGGTAGTCCGCCGCGTACTGGGCAACAAGGCCCCGCTGGCCGGCCAGGACACCAACGACACCCTGCGTGCCAATGCGGAAGAGGTGCTCGGGCTCGGCGTCCTCGATAGCGATGCCCTCGCCGTAGAAGTCATCGTTGAGATGTTCCACCTTCTGGTCGCATGCGAACAGCATAAGGCGACCTGTGCCACGAGTTGCTTTGAGGTAGTTGTCGACGTAGAGCTCACGCGCCTCAGCAGGAACATCAGCGGGCACACGGACCTGATCACGGGTGATGCTAGGCATCTGAGACCCCTCCTGGTTTCGATCGGACTTCTCAGGGTGAGCGCGAACTATGCAGTGACGCTCACGATTCAGCTTAGTCGAACAGACAGGTGTTTTCTAGCGAGTAGAGCTGCCCCGCTCCCGTTGACACCTTCTGTCTATGACGCGATGGCCTGAAGTCGTCGCTCTTCCAGTCTCCGCTCGAATTCAGTCGGAGACAAGTCGCCGATCGATGAATGGCGCCGGTAGGTGTTGTAGAAGCCCTCGATATAGCGGAAGAGCGCGAACCTCGCCGCGTCCCTCGTTCTGAAGGTGTGACGGTGCACGCACTCCTTCTTGATGGTCGCCATCACCGACTCGGTGACCGCATCGTCTCCCGGAGCGCCGACGCTGCCCATCGAGGCCAGGATCCCCGACTCCCGAAGCGTCCTGCCAAACGCCATGGATCGGTATTGAGCGCCGCGATCCGAGTGATGTATCAGTCCGGCAGCAGGCCTGCGCAGTATGGTCGCCATCGAGAGCGCGTCGACGACGATGTCTGCCTTGAGGTCGTCTCGCATCGACCAGCCCACGATCTTCTTCGTGGCTGCCTCGGTGTTGTAGTCGACCGAGACACCGCCTGTCCCCCACATGCCGCCCGTTATCGACTTGAGCTGGTCGCCATCGTCATAGGTATACTCAGTGGTCCAGCTGCCTGGCCCGATCTTGAGGGTCGAGGCGACGGGCAGGTTCTTTGCGCCGTCCCATGTGAGCGCCCGTGAGACGTCGACCGCTTCAGGCACGAGAGCGAAGTGTGCCGTGCTCGTAGTGCTTCGAGTCCTCGGTGCGTTTCTCGACGATCTCGCGCTCGACGGGGGAAGGCTCGCGCTCGACGGGGGGAGCCGAGGCGGATGTCTCGACCGGGAGGTCCAGGGGCGGGGCGGCGAGAGCCGCAGGGGCTCCTTCGAGGAGCGGTGAGGTCAGAAGGACGAGAGACAGCACGCAGGAGACAGCGCGACCCAGATGCTCGCGGACCCGTTTCACGAGCCCTCCTCTCAAGCCTCCTCGCGAAGGCCCCCCGGTGCGGGAAGGCGACAGGCTCCCCGCCGAGCCGCGGATCGAGTTGTCGCATACACCATATGCGACAAGAGGCGCGAGAGGCCAGGGACCGCCGTCAGAGTCCGGCCTTTCGCATCCGGCGGTGCGGCGTCCCGGTTCGCTCGGAGAGGAACTCCTTGCCCTCGGCGACGAACCCCAATCGCTCGTAAAAGGCAATGACATGTGTGCGGGCGTCGAGCGTGACCTCTGTGCGCCCGGCTATGCGCGCCATGCGTACGAGCGCCTCAACGAGCGCCGCTCCGATCCCCTCGCCCTGGTGGCCCGGCGCGACCGAGACCTGCGAGATGCGCGAGTCTCCACCCTCCAGCCGGATGCGGGCGTACCCGATGACCGTTCCGCCGTCGAAGGCCGCAGCATGTCGGAAGGTTCGGGCTTCGATGTCTTCGATGAGCGAGCGAGGTAGGCCCCACTCGCGGTAAAGGGCGTCGTAGCGCACCTCGGCCACCTCAACATGCAATGGGGAGGACGGTTCGCTCTCACGGATCTCGAACATCTTCGACAGGCCGCGTTCCATCAGCTGCGATACCTGTTCGTGACGGGGAGCGGGCCGCTGGCAGCAGCGGAGGAAGCGGTTACGCTCACGCCGAGCGGACCCTGGCGGCGCTTGTACTCGGCGGCGTCGACCATCCGGCACACTCGTTCCACGCTCTCGCGATCATGTCCTTGCGCGATGATGTGCTCGCGGGACCACCTGTCATCGACGTAGCGCGCGAGAATACCGTCGAGCACATCATAGGGGGGCAGCGAGTCTTGATCGGTCTGATCCGGCCGCAACTCCGCGCTCGGCGGCTTGGTGAGGATGGCTGAAGGAATGACCTCGGCCTCGCGGTTGCGCCAACGAGCAAGCTCGTACACCCGCGTCTTGAAGACGTCTTTGAGCGGCGCGAAGCCGCCAACCATGTCGCCGTAAAGCGTCGTGTATCCCACCGAAAGCTCGCTCTTGTTGCCTGGGGCAAGCACAAGCCAGCCGAACTTGTTCGAGAGCGCCATGAGCAACGTGCCACGCACGCGCGCCTGCAGGTTCTCCTCGGTCACATCGGCTGGCAGATCGCCGAAGACCGGGCTGAGAGTAGCAAGAAACGCCGAGAACGCCGGCTCGATGGGAAGCTCGAGTACATCGATGTGCAGGTTCGCGGCGAGCGCCTCAGCATCGGCCGTGCTTTGGGCTGTGGTGTAGCGCGAGTCCATCATCACCCCATGCACGTGTCGCGGCCCGAGCGCATCAGCTGCGATCGTCGCCAGGAGCGCGGAGTCCATGCCTCCGGACAGCCCTAACACCACGTCCGTGCAGCGGTTCTTGTGCACGTAGTCGTGCACCCCGACACAGAGCGCACGGTAAAGCTTCTCCCTCGCCGAGAGAACCGGGCTCATCGGACCGCCTGTGGCGCCTGTGTGCGCGACATCCGCCACGAGCAAGTCCGCGGCGAACGAGGAGGCTCGACACGCCACCGCTCCAGCTGGAGAGATGATCACCGAACCGCCCTCGAACACCAGCTCGTCTTGTGCGCCCACAAGGTTACAGGAGACAAGCCACGCTCCGTGGCGACCAGCTGCTTTTCGAAGCGCCTTCTCATGCGCCTCGGTCTCATTCATGCGAAAAGGCCGTGCAGCGAGGTTCACGACGAGCGCGGCGCGCTCCTCTGTCGCTGTGGGCATCCCCTCGGCAAGTGCTTCATCGGAGATGGCGACCATGACTCTCGTGTCACCCACATCAAACACACCCGTGTCTTCTCCTGCTGCGAAGTATCGATGCTCTTCGAGCGCCGGGTCATCTGAGGGCACTCGCTTGTGGTAGACGTGCTTGACTCGGCCATCCGCACACAACGCCGCTGCATTGTAGAGTGTGCCCTCGCCGTGGTCCGCAAAGCCGAGGATCACAGCAGTCTTCGTGCACGCGGCCGCCACGCGTTGCAGCGCATCGCGGTTGTCGGATACGAACTGCTCGTCGGCGAGCAGGCCCTCAGGCGGGTAGCCGGTAAGCGTCATCTCGGGAAAGACCACGAGTTCGCAGCCCGCGTCTTCAGCCCGGGCAATCGCCTCAAGCACCTGTTCGGCATTGTCTGTGATGTCGCCGACCACGGTGTTGAGTTGAGCGAGTCCTATGCGCACGTCCTGACCCTTCATGCCACCTCGCGCCGGAGGCTCCCGCGTCCCATCCCCAGCATATCACCCAGCCCTGCATCGCCGACAGGGTTGAGGCCTGAGCGCGATACCCGCACCGTGAGCCGCGAATCAACCAGTGAACCCAACGTGCATCAGGCTGTAAGGGTTGTGAACAATCTCACAAAATACCCCCCTTGTACTGCGGGCTTAAGTCGTGCTAACGTTTGGGGCGCCTGGTGCCGACGTATGTTCTTGAGAGCATCGCACCGTGTGTGGAGGTAAGTGAATGGTACGCAAGCAGACATGCCCACGCTGCCGCGGAGACCGGTATGTCCGAGTTGAGAAGCCCACGGGCGCCAAGCACCAGAAGTGCCCCGAGTGCAATGGTTCTGGCTACAAGGTGCAGATCGTACAGCACTTCCGCTAGCGCGGCTTTCCGGCTCTCTTCTGCTCCCCTAGATCGCTTGACCCATGGTTTCAGTCGCCGGCCAGACCGGCCTCCCTCACGATATCCATGTCCTTGTCGCCTCGTCCTGAGACATTCACGACCACCACACCATCAGGTCCGAGTTCGGGCGCGAGGCGGGGCAGCAGCGCCAGAGCGTGGCTGCTCTCGATAGCGGGGATGATGCCCTCGGTGCGGGTCAACAATGCGAACGCCTCGAGCGCCTCGGTGTCGGTGACGGCTTCGTAGCGCACAAGGCCCTCATCCTTCAGATAGCTGTGCTCGGGGCCTACACCTGGGTAGTCAAGACCTGCCGAGATGGAGTACGCCTCCGCTGGGTTGCCCTCATCGTCCTGCAGCATGTAAGAGTAGAAACCGTGAAGCGTGCCAGGGGCGCCCTGTGTGAGTGACGCGCCATGCTTGCCGGTCTCGACTCCGAGCCCCGCTGCCTCGGCACCGAATAGACGAGGCCGCTTGTCGGCAGGCACCTCACGGAGGAAGGGATAGAACATCCCGATAGCGTTGCTGCCCCCGCCGATGCATGCGATGACCGCGTCGGGCAGGCGCTCCCCGTGACCTTGAAGCTGTAAGAGGGTCTCCTCACCGATGACCTTCTGAAACTCCCGCACGAGCGCTGGGTAGGGATGGGGCCCCACAGCGCTTCCCAGGACGTAGAAGGTGTCATCAACGCGGTCCACCCAGTGGTTCAACGCTGCCGTCACGGCATCAGCGAGCGTTCCGGTCCCCTCGGCGACAGAGACGACCTCGGCACCGAGCAACCGCATCTTGTAGACGTTCAGCGACTGGCGGCGGATATCCTCAGTGCCCATGAAGACCGCGCACTCAAGCCCCATGAGCGCTGCGGCGGTAGCGGTGGCGACGCCGTGCTGCCCCGCTCCGGTCTCGGCGATGACGCGCTGCTTTCCCATCCGGCGTGCGAGCAGACACTGCCCGATGGTGTTGTTGATCTTGTGAGCACCTGTGTGGTTGAGGTCCTCACGCTTCAGGTACACACCGCCGAGGCCCACGGCCTCAGCGAGCCGGTCGGCTCGATACAGCGGCGACGGACGGCCCACGTAGTCGCGCAGAAGCGCGCCGAACTCCTCGTGAAACGCGGGGTCGGCAAGCGCGGCGTGGAAGGCCTCCTCGAGCTCGGTTAGCGCTGGTTCCACCGTCTCGGGGACGAACGTGCCCCCGTAGGGCCCGAAGAAGCCCCTGGCGTCGGGGCTTGAGTATGCCATCTCAACGGAGGGCATGAAGACGTCGCTCACACTCACAGTCCTACCTCCTCATCTGCGGCCTCGCCTGCGGAGGAGAGCCCGCACACCTTCACCGGCGTCAGTACGTTTCGCACCACACCCTCCTCACATGCACACGCGCTTATGCGCCTTCGCACATCGAACCAGCGGCGAAATCATAATCCTCCAGCTGACCGGTGTTGTACGCTTCATACGCCGAGAGGTCGAAGTGACCGTGACCGGATAAGCCGAACAGGATGGTGCGGTCCTCACCGGCTTCCTGTGCGGCAAGCGCCTCGTCGATCGCGGCACGGATTGCATGGCTGCTTTCTGGTGCCGGCAGGATGCCTTCTGTGCGCGCAAACGTCACGGCCGCGTCGAAACATGCGTTCTGATGCACCGCGACGGCTTCGATCTCGCCTTCCTTGCGCAGCAGCGAGACCAGTGGCGAATCGCCGTGATAGCGCAGACCACCTGCATGGATGCCCGCAGGCACGAAGTCGTGCCCGAGCGTGTACATCAGCATCTTCGGCGTCATGCCGGCCTCGTCGCCAAGGTCGTAGCGGTAGTCGCCGGCGGTTAGCGTCGGGCAGGCCTTGGGCTCCACCGCAAGCAACCGCGCCTTGGTGTGCCCGTCGAGTCGACGCTTGTAGTACGGGAAGGTCAGACCAGCGAAGTTCGAGCCGCCACCGATACACGCGACGACGACGTCCGGCTCGGCCTGTGCCATCTCCATCTGAACGATGGCTTCCTCCCCGATGATGGTCTGGTGCAGACAGACGTGATTGAGCACGCTTCCCAGACAGTAGTGGGTGTCCTCGCGCATGGCAGCATCCTCGACAGCTTCTGAGATGGCGATGCCGAGGCTGCCAAGCGAGTCCGGGTCGAGATCGAGCACGTGACGTCCGGCATTTGTGCGGGTGGATGGCGACGAGATGACCTCGGCACCATAGGTCTCCATGAGGATGCGCCGGTAGGGCTTCTGGTCATAGGAGATGCCCACCATGTACACGACACACTCCATACCGTACAGCGCACATGCGATAGAAAGCGCACTCCCCCACTGCCCCGCGCCGGTCTCGGTGGAGATGCGCTTGATGCCCTCCTGCTTGTTGTAGAAGGCCTGTGGGATGGCGGTGTTGGGCTTGTGGCTGCCAGCCGGAGACACGCCTTCGTACTTGTAGAAGATCTTCACGCCCTCGGGCAGGCCGAGATGCTTTTCGAGCTGACGGGCGCGGTTGAGCGGTGAGGGGCGATACGTCCGGTAGACGGCAAGGACCTCCTCGGGAATCTCGATGTAGCGCTCCATCGAGACCTCTTGTTTGATGAGCTCCATCGCAAAGAGGGGGGCGAGGTCTTCTGGGCCGACGGGTTGATCAGTGGCGGGATGCAGCGACGGGGCAAGCGGTGTGGGCAGATCGGGGTTGATGTTGTACCACTTCGTCGGCATCTGTCTTTCATCGAGCACGTAGCGTGTCCTGTCTGCCATGTCGCTCTCCTCCTTCACTCCTACGTCCTGCTTCTCCGATGTGCTCGGATCTCGTGCCCATGCGTGGCCCTGTCGCGCTTGCCCGACATGCAGGCTGCACGCGAACGCAGACATGACGCACATCCCTTCTGAGAGGGAGTGAGGAGCCCAGAAATACAAATAACCCCTCATCCCTCAAGGGACGAGAGGTCATCTCGCGGTACCACCCTTGTTGCTCACCTCTTACGAGGTAAGCCACTTGTCCTGACGGTACGTGGACTGGACTGCGCCGCTGTAATCAATCGTGCGGCGCTGCAATCCGAATACCCGGCCCCTTGTATCGGTGGGGATCCGCCGGGACTAATGGGCGCTTTGCACCGTTGTCCTCGGTACCTCAGGGGTCCATTCCCTCCGGTCGCTCACGTCGGTTTCCACCAGCCACCGACTCTCTCCGCTTCGCGTCCGGGGTACTCCTCCCCCTCATGGGCTCATATCCGATTGTGCGGGCGAGTGTACCACCGTGCGAAGGATTGCCGCAAGCGCGGTCGACGATGCAGGTCATCCCCAGTCTTTGCCACACGCCTGCGTGCTTGCGGTCCGCCTAGGGGACAGCGGGCTTGCCTCGCACCTTCTCACGCATGACCAGGCCGATGAAGCGCGCGTTTCCAACGAGATACCGGCGCCACATCCGTCTCGGCTCTTGTGCGAATCGGTAGAACCACTCAAGTCCTGAGCGCTGCATCCACGCAGGTGCTCTCCGGGTGACTCCCGCTATCACATCGAAGCTGCCCCCGACGCCCATGGCGAACACAGGACCCATATCGCGAAGATGCTCGGCGAGGAAGTACTCCTTCTTGGGGCTTGAGATGCCGACGAACACCAGCTTTGCGTGGGAGTCCTTGATTGTGCGTGCGACCTGCCAGCCGTCGTCGAAGTAGCCGTTTTGCTGCCCGGCCACCACGAGCCTGGGATGCTGTGCGGTCAATCGGGTGACACACGACTCCAGCACCTCATCCCGCGCACCGAGGAAATACACCGGCCACCCGCGCTGCTCGGCCTCGGCGAGCAACCGTGCCATGAGGTCGATGCCTGCGACTCGCTCTGGGACATCAAGGCCGAGCACCCTCCCGGCCCACACGATCGACTGCCCGTCGGCGCTTACGATGTCGCAGCCGGAAACCACGCTGTGCAATCTGCGGTCGTCGTGCATCATGATTACCTTGCCCGCGTTAAGGACCACGTGCTGAGCGGCTTGTTGTCGCTCGGCCAGCTCGACGCATGCATCGACCGTCTCATCCATCGTGAGCAGGTCGAGCGGCACTCCGAATATCTCACCTCTCATAGCGAACCACTCCCGCAGCACGAGCGACAGCTTCTTCCAGAGGGTCTCGACGTCCTGCGTTCAGCAGCCCGAGGGAGGCTTCGCCGAGCGCCCAATGAGCGTCACCCCACCGCACGAAGTGCCGTTTGTCCGTCCAAGAGCGGTGTTTCTGGTAGTACGTGACGCCTGATTGCCCCTCGACAAGGTGCTTCTTGGTCCATGAGGCCACGCGCCGAGCCACATCGCCGGTGTCAAACCCCCAGCTCGCCAGTCGTGCCGCTACATCCACCGCGGTGCCCGCGCTGTGAATGTCATAGGGGTAAGGACGTGTCGGGTAGTACTTCGGCTCACCCTCGGGTCCGAAGAAATCGTGCACCCAGTGCTCGACCCCTCTCCTCAGAGCGTCGTGCACTGCTTCATCGCCGCTTGCCAGCCATACCTGAAGCAGCCCGTCGAGGTTGTACGCGGTATGGAAGTTGTCCGCCCAACCGAGCGATGCTCCTTCCCCATACGGCCATGACCCGTCGTCACGCTGCGCATGCATGCTTGTCTGCGCGCACTGAAGCCCCGTACTCACTCGGCCGGTATCCGATGCCAATGCCCCCGCCATGGCGACGAGCCCAGCGCCAAGGAAGTTGGCGTTGTGTATCAGGCGATCGCTCGTGAGCGTATACATGAACCGTGGTGTGGGAGCGCAGGTTAGCATGCGCTCTTGCAGGAAGTCGGCCGCCGCACTCATTCGCTCGAGATGCTGCGCATCACGTGCCACAGCCGCAGCGCTGCCGAATCCCCGCCCGACGAACACGGTCGCGATAAGATTGGGAGAACCGGACGGGTAGAACGCCCAGCGCGTCTGGACATCGAACTCGTAGCCCCACCCGCCACCGTCCATGCGCGCGATAGTCTCGTCCGCGCCAAGCTGCTCGGCCAGCAAGCGAACCTCCTCCGAGCCCCCAGTCTCACTCGCATACCTGCTTGTTGCTGTGAGATATGCCCCCAGCGTCTTGGCCATCATGAACGCTTCCACACCAAGCACGCCAGAGAGGTCGATAGGACTTCGCTTCCGAGCCTGAATAACAGCCTGACGCATACGCGGGTGAGAGCGCACGAACGCCGGCACGCGACTACCTCGCAGCGCATCATATGGGTCTCGGCCCGAATAGACCCCCACCTGCCGCTCGCCCCCTCGACCCATCGTCACCTATCGATCCCTGACTACACCCAGGTTAGCGCACGCGTCTGACTTCGCACCAGCAGCCTACCCAACCACATGCCATCTGGCTGCGCAGGACGTCCTGATACTCGCCGCCTCAACCATCGGGCGCTACACTGTAGTCCGCGTGCCTTCAGGTACTACGGCTCGTAAACCGATACTCGCTACAGGGCGACCATGACGGCGCCTCAGGACGGATAGGATAGGAGGCGGACGGCGTTGGAAGTCAGGCGGTACATCGATGTCATCAAAGAGCGATGGCGCTACATTTTCGCAGCCATCGTCATCATCACCGGTTCCACCCTCCTGTTCAGTCTGGTGCAAGAGCCGGTCTACCAAGGTGAGACCAGAGTCCTCCTGACCGCGCAGAACCCAGGTACGCTCCTTGCGCAGCTACAGCTCACTGCCGAGAAAGAGGTGCAGACACAGGTCAATCTCATCACGCTGCGGCCCCTCCTCGAACAAGTCATCGAATCCCAATCGCTTGGTATCACGCCAGACGACTTGAACAAACGGGTAACGGTGACAGGCGTGGTGAACACGAGCCTGATCTCCATTCGGGTCAAGGACAACGACGCCGAGCGCGCAGCAGCCATCGCGAATGGGTTGGCAGAGGCGTACGTGAACTGGTCACGCACGCTTAAGCGCGCAAGCATCGCGGCCGCCGCAGAGCAGATCGAGATACAGCTTGCCGATGTCCAAAAGGAAGTGCAGGCGCTCGTCAACACAAAGGTCAGTGCGGATCAAGCGGCTTCACACCAGGCGCGGGTCGAGACAGCGCTCGCGCGACAAGCCGCACTCGCGGCACAGCTCGAGCAACTGAAGATCAGCGAACAGCTCGAGGTCGGATCGGCGAGCATAGTGGCTCCAGCCACGGTTGACACAGAAGCCATCTCTCCCAAACCTACGCGCAACACGGTGCTTGCGTTCGTGGTCAGCACGCTGTTTGGTGTAGGCCTTGCGTTCATAGTCGACTACCTTGACGACACCATCGGCTCGGCGGACGAAGCAGCAGCGATTTACGGCGCGCCCATCCTCGGCCAGATCCCCGTTCTTGATTCTGCGGAGAACAGCACACGCGCTCTGGCGGTGTTCGACAGCTCACGAAGCCCGATGACAGAGTCGTATCGCCTGCTGCGCAGCAGCCTTGAGTACGTGAACTTCGAGCACGACTTCAAGACCCTCATCGTGACATCGGCTACGCCAGCAGAGGGCAAGTCAACGGTCGCTGCCAATCTCGCTGCTGTGCTGGCCAGGGCCGGGAATAAGACCGTGCTGCTCGAGGCAGACTTCGTGCGGCCCGTGACCCACGAGTTCTTTGGCGTGGGCCGTGAAGTGGGGCTCTCAAATGTGCTCACTGGTGCTATCGATGTTCACAAAGCACTGAAACGGCCTGAAGATCTCGAGAACCTCTGGGTGCTTACGGCTGGATCCATGCCGCCGAACTCAAGTGAGCTGCTGGGCTCGGAGACGATGAAGCGCACTGTCGCCTCGCTTGCCGAATGGGCGGACTGGATCATCGTTGACACTCCCCCCAACCTGGCTGTGGCAGACACCACGGCGGTGGCCCGATGGACAGACGGCGTCATGTTGGTGATTCGGGAAGGCTCCACCACCCGCGTCGCAGCGCGGAGCAGTCTCGAAGCGCTCGGCAACATCGGGGCGAAGCTGGTAGGGGTTGTGATCACGGGCGCACAAGACGACAAGATCAGCCGCGGTTCGTACGCGAGCTACTTCCCCTCATCGTAGGCACAGCCGATGGTGAATCAGCCCTCTATGCAAACCAAACCCGAGGAGACGACTACCTCGCGACGCGGAGCGATGGAGCTGTTCGTCGGATCGGCAGGTCGTCTCCTCGTCAGCGGATTGGGCGCCATCGTTATCGCGGCTCTTGTCGGCCCATCCCACAAAGGAACCCTTGCCACGCTGGCAGCAGTCTCATGGATGGTCTCGGTCATTCTCGGCATGGGTATGGACGGAACCGTGCGCTACTATTTGGCCACCCGAGACTGGACGGTACAGCAGACGAACACGGTGATTGTCGGGGCGACGTCCCTGACGGCGCTGATCGCCTTCGCCGGATTCAAGGCCTTTGCAATCCTCATGCCGAATAGCATCCTCGCGGATCTCACCACCACTCAGCTCACCATAGCCACCGCTACGAGCCTCCTTGGCCGTCTCACTGGACCGGCCCTGGTCGCGATACGCAGGTTCAGCTTCTACGCGAAGTTGGCTCTCGTGGCGGCATTTGTGAACCCCGCTGCATTCCTCCTGCTCAGACTCGCTGGAGTAAGCCCCCTCCAGTCCGCCTTGTGGGGTTATCTCAGTGCCGATATCGCCCTTGCCCTCCCAGGGGCTTTTCGCCTCCTCGCAATCGCAGGGTGGCGGTTCAGCCGTCCGACTGACCTGCGTGGCGCCGTATGGTACAGCCTGCGCTCCTTTGGAACGAACCTGTTCAGCATGGCGAATCTACGCCTGGATGTGGTGCTGTTGCGCTCGCTTTCCACCACCGCCGCCACGGGTGCGTACTCGTTAGCAGCGCAGTTCTCCGAGGTCGTGTGGCTGGTGCCAAGCTCCGTAGGCGTGGCCTCGTTTCCTGAGATTGCTGAGAAAGGTCACGACGACGGCCAGTGGACCGCGCGCAACTCACGCCTCGTGACTGCGCTCAGTACGCTCGCTGCCATCCTGGCGGGGGCAGCTGCGTCTGTGCTCATCGTGTTCTTCATGCCCGCGTATCGCAGCGGTCTGTCCGCATTGTGGCTCTTGATGCCCGGCACGATCGCAGTCTCCATATCGCAGATCCTGTTGCACGACCTCAACGCGCGAGGGCTTCCTGAGGCAAACACCCTCGGCGCTGCAGCGGCCCTCGTCGTCACGATCGCAGGAGGGCTCCTCCTCATCCCACCATTTGGACTGGTAGGCGCCGCGATCGTCTCGAGCATTGCCTACAGCGTGAATGCGAGTGTCCTCGCAGCATACTTCGTAAAGACCACCTCTTGCCCGGTCAGACTCCTCCTGCCCGGATTCAAGGATCTGTGGGGGGCATTTGCGCTTGCGCTAAGGGTGGTGCGCGAATTCATGGGGAGCAAGTCTTCCGAAACGACACCAAGTGCGCCCTCGGATGCTGCACGATCTTGCAGGATGACACCTTCATCGATGCGGCGGCGGCAGTTTGCATTCCTTCGCTGGTCGGGACTCCCCCTGCTCATGCGCGAGATCGTCCAACGCCGGCGCGTGACGATCATCAACTACCACGAGGTCGGCCCTCAGCTGCTCGACCGGCATCTTTCAATCCTGGGCGCACGATACAACTTCATCACACTCGAAGAGTACGTAGCAGCCATGCATGACAGCACACCTAGATCGCTGCCCCCGAAATCACTTGTCATCACCATCGATGACGGCCACAAGTCCGTGACCGGACTTGCTGATGTCTTTCGCAAACATGGTGTTCGACCCACGGTGTTCTTGTGCAGTGGTCTGATCGATACCACCCGCCGGTTCTGGTGGACGATGGTACCCGACTACAGCGAGGTTGAGCGACTCAAGGACCTGTCCAACGCCGAACGACTCGAGGCCCTCACATCATGGGGCTTCTCTGAGACCCAAGAGTACGCGGAGCGCACGTCAATCAACTGTGAAGAGATCGCGTCCACACGAGACGTGTTCGACTTCCAGGCACACTCAGTCTTTCATCCCATGCTGACGACGTGTGCTGATGAGTGCTGCCAGCGGGAGATCTACGAATCCAAGACCGATCTTCAGCAGCTTTGCGATCTTGACGTCTGGGCATTCGCGTATCCCGGGGGCTCGTACGCTGACCGTGAGGCCGACTACGTGCGGAATGCAGGGTATGCGTGTGCTGTGACATGCGATGCTGGATTCAACGATCTCGACACCGATCCCTTTCGTCTCAGGCGGGTAGGAATGGGCGCTTGGGAAGGTGCCTGCGCGGAGACGGAGCACGACCATCTCTTAATCGACAAGAATGAGATCATTGCACGCGCATCAGGGGTCCCTGCCCTGCTCGCGCAGATGGTGTCAGAGCGCCAGTGATGACTCTCCGTGCGCCGTCTGAGGGCTAATCGCGCTCCTCGGCAATGTGAGAGAAGATGCGACTGTCCTCCTGCGCCGTCTCGGTGAGCGGACGCATGTTCTCGTCGATCAGCCGCTCTCCTTCGAACCTGAATGTAGTGAGGGTGAGGTTAGGCAACCTGTGCGCCATCGCCTCACGCCATGTCTCACCGCGCAAGAACCCATGCAGCTGCAGCAGGAACACCTCATGTGATGCAACCAGCACCCGACGTCCACGGTGCTCGCTCCAGAGGTACTGCATGAACTCCTCGGCGCGCTTTCTCAGGGCGGGAAAGGTCTCCCCTCCAGGCGGGTTCAGCGAGTGGAAGTCCCCCGCTATCTTGAAGTAGCGGATGACGGGTCGCACATCTTCGACCTCGTCAGAAGTGAGACCTTGCATCGCACCGTAATCGCGCTCGACACACAGATCACAAGGAACGATCCGCCCCGCGGGGCCTACGAGCAACCGTGCGGTATCCAAAGCGCGCCTGAGCGGTGAACTCACCGTGACATCGATGGCCTCGTGCAGGCTGTGCGCCGCATCGAGCGCGTCTTGCGCTCCCTTCTCGTTCAAGGGCACATCAATCGACCCCGCGTAGCGGCGTTGCATGTTGAAGTCGGTCTGCCCGTGCCTGACCGTCATCACCACGGTCTCGCTATCCACGGCCCACACCCGCGAGGCGCAGGAGGTGGTTCAACCGCATGATGGACGAGTAATCGCTGAGCAGCGGCCCAATCTTAATGTACGGAACGCTGTACTCGCATGTCGCGTCGCAGACGTACGTCGACTCGGTGCTGATCGACCGGTGTGAGGTGATGGGAAGCAACCCACCAGCCTGTGCCGCCTCTATGGCCGCACGGGTCGCAGAGACGCTGCCCGCTTGGTTCGGCTTGATGAGCACAGCAGTGCTGTGCCCTTCTCTTGCGCCTCGCTCTATGCGAGCTGATTCCGAGACATACAGGTTGTCACCGATGGTGATGCATCTGCCATTGCAGCGCTTGGTAATCTCCACCCAGCCCTCGAGATCCTCCTCGTGAAACGGGTCTTCAAGAAAGCCGAGCGAGTACTCCTCGATGACCTCAAGCCAGTACGTCACAGACTCTTCTGTGGTGCGTTGAGTGCCATCAGTGATGGCGAACACGTAGCCCTCAGAGGTTCGCAGGTCGGTCGCCGAAGCATCAATCATGAGGTCATAGTCCTTGCGCAAGCCCAGCTCCTCAAGCACCTCTGCAAGAAACGCGAGGGGCGCGTGCGCAGTCCTCGGGCCGACGATGCTCACCGGATTGCCATTCACCACGCTCTTCTCGCACATGAGCAAGCGTTGCTTGACGAGCTCTTGCACTTGCCCATGCTCCGCGACGGTCTTCATGAGATCATCACTCTTGGGGACAATGATGAACTCCTGAAAGTCGCTCAGCACAGGATTCGTGTATGCGTGTGAGCCGCCGTTCAATACATTCATGCACAGCCGTGGGAGCTTGCAGCCCTCGGGCATCTTCAAGAGTCCGGCTTCGCGCCAAGCATCGAAATAGGCGGCTGAGAGCGCAAAACACGTGTTCTTGCCAAAATGACCGGCGCGTTTGGCAATGAGCTTATCGAAACCGGCCTGCGTGGCGACATCCGCAAGCTCGCCATCGGCACGCATCGAGTCCACCACCACACGGGGATCCACCGGTAAACCGTGGTCCTCATGGATGCCGATCGTCTCCCCTCGCGAGGTCGAACCGATGCCGCAAGCTCCGTCTTGCAGTTCGATGATGAACTCGACTGTTCGCCCCATGTGCGAATCGAAGATCGTGCGGTATCCGATCGAGTGGACTCCTGTTCCCTGCATAGCCCCGCCTCTGTGTCCGCCTTCTGCAGTGTGCGACAGTGTCACTCCCTGATTCTCGGTTCGTACCCAAGAATCACCACATTATCTTGACGGTGCCGCTTGCGAGAGAACCCCGTCTGCGAGCTCTGAGCCCATCAAGCTAGTCCGAGGATTCAGGCGGGTCCGAGTTGATCACGTAGCGCAGTGCCTTGCCCGAAGACGAGCGCTCCACCTGATCGGTGATGCTGAGAGTGAAATCAAAAGCATTCTGCCACTTGTCATGCTGTGACTTGAGGAACCGAGCCCCCAGAGTATCGTCATACTCCGCTCTCGGTACGACACGAAACTCCAGGCTGCCCGCTTTGTCCTGAACGATTTGCACGCCGTGGACGTAATCGAGCAGGAGCTCAAGATCGATACAGATGCCTGGCACCTTCGTTCCCATGTGTGTTGTGAGGTACTCCTGTTCTCGGCCCTCGATGCTTTGAAGAACGCCATCTGTGATCTCGCCGAAATCTTGCGTGCGATACCGAATGAGCGGCATGACCTCGTTCCAGTACGAGGTCCCCACGATCTCCTGTCCGCCCCAGGCGTGGGCTCGGTTCTCAGAGTGCCCATAGACAGGCTCGAGCACATACGAGATCCCCTCACCGCTCCAGCGGCCCCATGCGAGACTGCTGCGCTCGCTAAGCCCGTAGTGGAAGATGACGGGAACACCCGCGAATGCTTCCTCGGCCAGACGCAGTTGGCGCTCGGTAACCTCCTCGGATGCCAGCAGTATGGCTTTCACGCTGGGAAGGGCGAAGCCGGACCTTCTCATGTAATCGGCAAGGTACTCGAATCCGCTCGGATATGAATGGATGAACTCGGGAGCGAACTTTTGGAACTCGTCGCAGATGTGGACCACCCAGCGTTCGTTGAGATGGCTGGGTGAGACAAGGAGGCGGTTCCCCCACCGTGAAGATGGCTCGCGATCCAGGGGTTTTGCCCCCTCAAAGCCGATCCGAGCTATCCGTGCGTTTCTTGAATAGCCGGCCTTGCCCCAGCCGTAATGGATGAAGGCCGCCTCCGCCGATTGGTCGAAACGGCTCCGGTACAGCCTGATCGGACGCCCCGTAGACCCCCCTGTCCGCACTTGATAAAGGCGCCGGGGATTGTGTGTCTTGGCGACAAAGGCCTCGGGGTCACGCATGATGTCGTTCTTGCTCAGATAAGGAAAGCGCGTCAGTACCTCATGCGCGTTTTGCGCATCGATCTCACCGGGCGCGACGTCAAGGTCGAGCTCCCGATAGTATGGTACTTGAGTGAGTGCGACACGAAGCACGCTCGCCAAGCGACTACCGAGAGCAAGTGAGATGTCCTCGCCGCTCTCGGCCCTCTTCAGCATCTCTTGCACCTCGAAGTAGGGTCGAGAATAGGCAAGCCGCGCTGGCAGATGGTTCATGGCCTCCAGCGCCGCCAAACGCACCCTTGGATCCTGTTTGATCTTGCTGAGCATCTGTCCTGCCCTTGTATCTTGTGTCCGATCGCACTGCACTTATGAGGCGGGCGATATCTGCCCCTCTACAACCTCATCGGAATACATAGCGCATCGCTTCAGTAAAAAGTGCTGGTTGCAGGGGAGAGCCTCTTGTCCACGCGTGTTCATGGGCTACTATTGGCACATCCGCATCACACAGTGCTTGGCGCCGACCGTCTCCACCCTAGACCTGCGCCAAGTCATGAAACCAATGGAGCTGAGTACCTCGACTACGCCCCGTCCACAGTGGAGGATTGTCCCATATCCTGGCCTTGAGGGTCTGCAGCAGCTTCGGGAAGACTGGCAGCGGCTCACAGAACAGCTCCCCTTCCAGTCGGCGTTTCACTCGTACGCAGCCATGGAGGCGTACCTTCGCCACCTGTGCCCCAGCCCTGAGACATTCACGTGTTTTGCGCTGACAGACGGTCAGGCGATTCGCGCTATCTGTCCACTGGAACGGTCCACGCAGCGCCTCTTCGGTGCCCGTGTCACCGTGTGGAAGTTCTCTCGGCATGCCCACTGGTCGATCGCCGATGCCATCTGCCCGCAAGGCGAGGTGCGTCAATGCCTTGTGCGGCACCTGGTCAACCATCTCCGTGCGACAGAAGGGACCGCGTCGTTGCTTGAAATCGGCCCTGTTGCAGACTACTCGGCGCTCCTCGATGGACTGACTGCTCTTGGGGCACATGAGTACTGCACAGACGTCATGTGGCAATCAAGTGTCATCGACTGCCGTCAGCCATTTGCCGAGATCGAGGCCTCGCTCACGAAGACAGCCCGGCAGAGCAGGCGCCGGGCGCACAAGCGGCTCGCAAAGCTTGACGATGTTGCCTGGGTACGGGCGAGCTCTGGAGCCGCCCTGGATGCCGAGTTCGAGTCGTTTCTCTCCGTGGAAGCATCGGGTTGGAAGGGCCCGCAGGGTACGGGAACCGCTGTCGCGTGCCATCCCGAGCTTGTCGCTTACTACCGGGATCTCATACACGCAATGGCAGAAACCGGCGATTGCGACATCTTCTCGCTGTATGCTGAGGGACGGTGCATCGCCTCTCAGATTGACGTCAAAGGGCGGGAGGAATGCGTTGCGCTCAAGGCCGGGTATGACGAATCCTACTCGGTCGTCACGCCTGGCAAACTCGTTGACGAGGCAATGATCGAGCACTGTTGCGGCGACGCTTCTTCCGGACGGATCAACTTCCTCACAGAAATCGAATGGCTTCGAGGATGGAACGCGACCACGGTCCCTGTTACGCAGACGCATGTGTCTATCACGCGTGTACGTGGAAGACTACTCGTCGCGCTCTTCCACCTTCAGCGACTCGTGCGTGCCGCAGCTCTACGATACCGAGAGCGCACAGCAAGAAGAGACCAGGCGCGCGGGCGTAAGCCCGCGGGGAAGAACTGACATCACCTCAGAGGCGCTTGAGGCTCGCAAGCCCCGACGTGCGCTCCATCTTCTCAATCACTGCATCAGGCGCATATCGCCTGATGCGCGAGACCAGGAGCCGACGGACTGCGTCTCTTCCAGATGCGAGACGCCCAGCAAATGAGCGACCATAGCACGTCACCTCATGCATCTGCGCGATATTCTTCGTGAAGCGCTGCTTATACGCAGACACACCCACCCCGAGGTTGAATGCCGAACACCCTTCATCTATCGCATTTTCGAAAGCGTAGCCGAACATCACATTTCCCACGTGATGCGGGGCCCAGGATTCGTCGTAAGCGGTCTTGTACCCGATCATCTTGTCACGGTGTCGAGCCTGCCAGATAAAGGCTATGCGTTGCCCGTCGACGGTGAGAAAACTGAATCTGAGTTGTCCGCGTGCAAGAAACGCCTCGCTCGCTGAGCGCAGCATAGACGCGTAACGCGCAGACACCTCATATGGGTGGCTGTATCGCGTGCTCATCCCTCGTTCGAACATTCGCAGCGCATCTGCAAGCGCAACCGGTAGGTCCTCACACCGCAAGATATGCTCTACCCCAACAGCACCTGCGGATTCGAGCTCTCTGCGCCATCGCCTGATTCGACTGCGCTCCCGACTCGACATCTGTTGCAGAAACTGCTCCCACGTCGGCGATAGCACGACCTCGGGACATGCGACGGATTCTCCGACGGTAAAGCGGCCACACAAGCCACATGATCCCAGTTCGGCAAGGATGCTGAGGAAGGGGCTGTCTTCGTGCATCCTACGAAATGCGAACACATCCCATTCCCGCCGACTCGACATCAACCACGTGCGCAGCGCTTCAAGCGCCTCAGCTTCATGTGCGGGGTCCACCAGACAATCGAGCTGCGTGGCTCCCAGCGCGTCACCCATGAAGCCAAGATGTCGTGGACGCAAAAGACTTCCCTTGCCGTGCACATACGCAGGTAAGATGCCGACGAGCGCCCCAGTCTGAGCATCGCGGACGCACGCAATCTGCATGCGGTCGGCTTCGCCGGCGTAGCCTTTCCACCATGCTTCTAGCCACTCGTGCACCAGAAAGACGCTGGACATGCGGCTGCACTCGACAAGCCGGTTCCACTCGTCCTTGAGCCCCAGAAAACCCTCAAGCGTATCTATCAGATGTACGCGCATGCAGCGATTATACTCACAGACAAGGCAACCTGTTTCCGGCCGTGCCGCGAAACTCGCGCGCCGACAAGGACGGAGTGCTATCTGTGAAATCGAACCGTGTTGTGCATATCGGGCCATCTGTATCGGCTCGTGGCGGTATCGCCCGAGTCATACGCGGCTTGCTTGACTCCCCGCTCGCCGAGGAATACGAGCTGACCTCGGTCAGCACCGTCTCCCAGCACACAGGGAGCGTTCGCTTGATGGCGTTTCCCCTTGCTATCGCCCGGCTTACGTGGATGTTCATCATCTCCAAGCCGGCCGCCGTCCACGTGCACACTGCATCATGGGGAAGCTTCCCCCGCAAGAGGCTCGTGGTGGGACTTGCACATCTCTTTGGCGTGCCGGTGATCTTGCACATACATGGAGGTGCTTTCGCCCGGTACCTGCAACAACGCTCCTCTCGCGAGCAGGCGGTGCGGCGCACGCTCCAGCGGTGTTGTGTGGTGATCGCACTCTCTGAGCAGCTCAAAGAGCGCCTCCTAGCCCTCGTTCCGGATGCAGATATCCGCGTGATCCCCAATTCAGTGGATATCCCCGTGTCACCCGCCCACAACACCAGCAGCGCGCACATGATCTTCGTCGGTCGGCCAGTGTCTGAGAAGGGCATATATGAGCTTCTCGATGCCATGAGCGGCATCGTTGAGCAGTACCCCGCTGCCACCCTCGAGATCGCTGGCAATGATGAAGGTGGGGGCCTGGCGTCAAGACTGCGGGACCTGGCACTGGAAGGAAACGTGCGGATGTGCGGCTGGCTCGGCAGCGCGGCACTTCATGAGGCATACAGTAGGAGCTCGATATTCGTCCTACCGTCACACATCGAAGCCATGCCGGTGTCTTTGCTGGAGGCCATGTCTTACGGATTGGCATGCGTGGCGACACCAGTGGGCGCGGTTCCTGACATCATCACCGATGGTGACAACGGCATCATCATACCTGTCAACGACTCGCGTGCACTCACAGCGGCACTCAAGACCCTGCTCGCCGATGAGCAACTGCGTTTCGACCTCGGTGAGCATGCGCGAGCAACGATTATCGCGCACTATTCGCTAGCACGCACTGCTGACCTTATCGGCGGGGTTTACGCTGTTTGTGGCGTCAAGAAAGGTCGCGCCGGGTGACACGGCCATCCCGCGCGCAAGTCCCACTAGCATCGCCATGGCAAGGCTGGCGCTGAGATAGAACGCCATCCCATTGAAGATCGCCATCACGATGTAGGCAAGACCGATCACGAAGACGAGCTCACCAACGTCTCGCACCTTCGCCGAGCTGCGAGGATCATGCAACAAACGCGGTCCCGGTGCGACAAGCCAACCCACCGTCAACAGATGCAAGAACAGCAGACCTACTCCACCGGTGACCAGGAACTCCAGAAAGTCGTTGTGCGCCCAAAGCTCGCTGCCGCTGACGGCAGCAAAAGCCTGTATACTGCCGGCCGCACCCTGCCCCAGCAACAACCTTCCTGCCGAGGCAGTCGCCGAGTTCCACAGGGT
>JAVEVF010000072.1:0-9655 GCA_034005175.1 Coriobacteriia bacterium
CTCGTCTTCCGAGACATACGCGCCCTGGATACGCTTGGGCTTGTGAAGCTGTGGCGTTGAGAAGAGCATGTCGCCCTGGCCGATGAGCTTCTCAGCACCCGGTTGGTCGAGGATGACACGCGAGTCGATGCCGGAACCCACTGCAAAGGCGATTCTGTTGGTGATGTTGGTCTTGATGAGGCCGGTGATGATGTCGGTTGATGGCCGCTGCGTGGCAACGACGAGATGGATGCCAGCGGCTCTCGCGAGCTGCGCGATGCGGCAGATCGAATCTTCGACCTCTTTCGCGGCTACCATCATGAGATCTGCAAGCTCGTCTATCACAATCATGAGGTACGGCATCTCCTCGGCGCCCTCAGGGGCCTTCCCCTCTTGGACGAGCGCGTTATACATGCCGATGTTGCGCGCCCCGGACTTCTGCAGCCTCTTGAGACGCGCTTCCATCTCAGAGACCGCCCATGCTAGTGCGCTTGCGGCCTCCTTGGGCTCGGTCACGACGGGCACGTACAGGTGTGGGACATCGTTATAGAGGGACAGCTCGATACGCTTGGGATCGATGAGGATCAGCCTGACCTCCGCAGGCGTGGCGCGCATGAGCACTGTCGTGAGAAGTGCGTTGATGCATACCGATTTGCCGGTGCCGGTCGAGCCGGCGATGAGCAGGTGCGGCATCGTCGCGAGATCGGCAAGCACGCTGTCTCCCGAGACATCCTTGCCGATTCCCATCAACAGCGGGCCTCCGCTAGATGCGGCAGGCACGGCAAGCACGTCTCCGAGAGTGACAGTGGTGCGGCGCTCGTTGGGGACCTCTATGCCTACAAGAGACTTGCCGGGAATGGGAGCAAGGATGCGCACCGTTGCGGCGGCAAGGGCGAGCGCAAGATCGTCAGCCAGCCGAGTGACACTGCTCACCTTGATGCCGCGAGTGAGTTCGATCTCGTACATCGTCACGGTGGGGCCAGGGATCCAACCGACGACAGTGGCGGGTATGTCAAAGGTCGCAAGCGTCTCTTCGATGAGACGTGCAGTTGAGGTGAGCTCTCTTTCGGTGGCCTTATGCCGCGAAGCGCTCTCGGGGCTGTGCAAGAGCATGGTGGAGGGCGGCAGCTCGAAGCCTTCCATGGCTTTCGGCGCGGCCGCCCGTGGAGCAGGCGCGGTCTTGCGGCTCATCTCCGGGTCGTCAGCAGGCGTGCGAGGCAGCCGTGCCGGCCGAGCGCGCGCAGGCGGTTCTGCCTCGAACTCCTCAAGCGGGACCGTGCGCCCCGCACGCTCCCGCGACCGTAATCTCGGCTCGGCGGCCGGGAGGGGTTCGCGGCGGAAGCGCTCGTTCACACGCTCGATCAGGCCCGAGATGGAAAGCCCAGCTATCACGAGTCCGATGAGTATGACCGCCGCGAGAACGACGAACGAGATCGTAAGCCCGAAAGCCGCTCGCAGCACCCATGCGATTCCTGCACCCATATACCCGCCGAAAGACTGAAGAGTCTCAGAGCTCCACTGGGTGGACTCCGGTCCCGTGAGAGCAAGGAGGCCGAGAACGGAAAAGAAGACGGTCGCCAACCCTGCGCCCATGCGCGCGGAGCTTACATCGACTGACCTCACGAAGAACGTCACGCCCCATAGCATGAGCAGGAGCGGCACACCAAAGGCGCCAAGTCCGAACAGAAGGCGAAAGAGCGTCGCTACCGCAGCACCGACCATGCCGCTACGCGCAGAAAGCAGCGCTATGACAAGCGCCACCGCTCCTGCCACCAGCAAGATCCCATAGATGTCGTTGCGTGCCTGGGAGTCAAGCACCGACTCTCTGGCAGGGGCTGACTTCCGCCGCCCGTTCTTACCCGATGCGGTCGTGGATTTCTTGCTCCGTTTTGCCCTCTTGGTTGCTGCCATGAGCAGGGCTCCCTATCGCTTAGCTCATCAACTGCCAGGCTATCACGGATACGCCGAGCACCGCGGTATAGATGCTGAAGACCGCGAAGGAGTGCCGCTTGAGGTAGGCCATGAGGCCCGCGATTGCCAGATACCCTGTGCCTGCGGCGACGATGAAGCCCACGACCGTGGCCAGCGTGCCAGGAAGGGCCGCATCGCCACCGACGACGTCGAGCCCCTGTTTCATACCCGCAAGCAAGATGATGGGGCTAGATAGCAGGAAGGAGAAGCGCGCCGCCTGTTCACGGTCGAGACCGACCCCTAGCCCCACCGACATGGTGGCTCCTGAGCGTGAAATACCCGGCATGACCGCTATGCCTTGCGCGATGCCGACGAGCACCGCCTTGCCAACGCTCAGCGACTCAGCTGCATGGAGGGACTTTCGAGAGAAGAAGTCCGCGCTGACAAGCACTGCTGATGTGATGAGGAACGCGATTCCAACGTACAGCATGGAGGCCTCTTCGAAGAAGTCGTTTCCGAGAAGCCCGATGATGCCGGTGGGGATGGTGGCGATGACCACAAGCCAGGCAAGATGGCGATCACCCGCGAGATCGGGGTCGCGGGAGAAGGCCGCGCGGACCATGTGCAGCATGTCGTATCGGAAGTACACGATCACAGCCAGCAAAGTCGCGAGATGCAGCAAGGTATCGAAGGCCAGCCCGAACTGCTCGCCCATCCCGAACGCCTCCTGAATGAGACGAAGGTGGCCCGAGGAGGAAACGGGCAGGAACTCGGCCGCGCCTTGAACTGCGCCGAGAAGGGCGGCCTGGACAATCTCCACGTGCTTATACCTCCATCACGACAGGAATGATCATCGGCCGGCTGCGTGTGCGTTCCCAGAGAAACTGTGAGAGCGATTCTCGTACGGCCTTCTTGATGACTGCATGATCCGTAGCACCCTCGCGAGCCGTCTTAGCGAGCGTCTTGGCGATGCGGGCACGCGCCTCGTCAAACAGGGGTCCATCATCCGCTCCGAACGAGATGCCACGCGTGACAAGCTCCGGCTCCCCTATCGGCCGGCCACTTGCGTTGTCGATTGCGATGATGACGGTCGCAACACCGTCTTTCGCGAGCAGTTGCCGATCTCTGATGACCACCTGCCCGATGTCGCCGACGGAAAGACCATCCACATATACGACACCCGACTCAACCCTCTCGGCCAACCTGCAGCCGGATTCGGTGATCTCCAGACAGTCCCCGTTATCCATCACGAACACGTTGTCCTCGGGAACGCCTGTGAGCATGGCGAGGTGCGCATGAGCGCGAAGGTGCCTGCTCTCGCCATGGATGGGCATGAAGTAGGTAGGTTTCACGAGATTGAGCATGAGCTTCAGCTCCTCGGATGCGGCATGTCCGGAGACGTGCACCGGAGCCGTACCCTTGTGCTCGATGATCGCGCCTGCCTTTGCGAGACGGTTGATGACGCGGTTCACAGCTATCTCGTTGCCGGGTATGGGCGTGGCAGATATGACGACTGTGTCACCTGACTGGATGGACACCGTGCGGTGGTCGTTGTTTGCCATGCGTGCCAGGGCCGAGAGCGGCTCCCCCTGGCTCCCGGTGGACAAGACGACGACGCGCTCGGGCGGGAGATCGCCCATCTCAAAGGCGTCTACGAGGTCATCATCGGAAACCTTCAGATAGCCGAGTTGGCGCGCGATGCGTGTGTTGTTGATCATGGATCGGCCGGTGACAACCACCTTACGTCCAGAGGCTATGGCGGCATCGCACACCTGCTGCAGTCGGTGGATGTGGCTTGCGAACGAAGCCACGATGATGCGCTGCTCGGCCGCGGCGAAGATGTCACGCAATGCAGCGCCCACCGTGGCCTCAGAGTTCGTGATGCCGCTGCTCTCGGCGTTGGTGGAATCGCTCATGAGGAGCGTGACACCCTTCTTGCCGGCGGCGGCCAAAGCTCCGTAGTCGGTAAGGCGCCCGTCGATGGGAGTCTGATCGAACTTGAAGTCGCCCGTGTGCAGGATGTTTCCGACAGGTGTGCGGATGAACAAGGCCACCCCGTCGGGGATCGAGTGGTTGATGGGGATGAAATCTAGTCCGAATGGGCCGAGATTCACGTGCCCACCGGCTCGCACCTCACGCAGCTTCTGCTTCTTGATGCGGTGTTCCTCGAGCTTGCCTGCGACGAGGCCCAATGTGAGCTTGGTTCCTAGCACCGGGACGGACGGGCCGAGCTCCTTGAGCAGGTACGGCAACGCGCCGGTATGGTCCTCGTGGCCATGAGTTATGACGATGCCACGGACTTTGTCTCTGCGCTTCAGCACGTAGTTGTAGTCGGGAAGGATAAGATCGACGCCCGGATGGTCGTCATCTGGGAACATGATTCCTGCATCGATGATGACCATGTCGTTTCCGTACTCGAACACGGTCATGTTCTTGCCTATCTCATCAAGCCCTCCGAGGGGGATGATGCGAAGGCGGGTCTTCTTCTGTGTCATACAGTCAGGGGCACTTCCTTTGGTCTTGGCGCTTCCCGCGCCGTTGTCAGATGCACGGCGGTAGCACAAGGCCACCACCGTCTCAGTCGGTTCAGACGGGCAGAACGCCTATCCGACGCATGATGCGTTCGAGCTCGGCGGTCTGTTCGCCAGTAGGAGGGATCAGAGGCAGGCGGACGGTGCCCACATCGAAGCCTTGGAGCCGCAGGGCTTCCTTTACCATGATGGGGTTCGCCGTCATGAACAATGCCTTCATGAGAGGCAACAGCTCGAGGTGAATGCGCAGCGCACGGGTGTGGTCACCCTCCACCTGCGCGGTAATCATCTCTTTGAAACGAACACCAGCGACGTGCGAGACAACGCTGATGACTCCAGTTCCACCGAGGCCGAGCATGGGCAGGGTCATCTCGTCATCTCCCGAGAGCACCTCGAACCCATCGGGGGCACCATCGATGATCTGTGCGATCTGCGTGAGGTCTCCGCTTGCCTCCTTCACGGCTACGATGTTCTCGCACTCATGCGCAAGGCGCAACGTTGTCTCCGCGGTCATGTTCACCACACAGCGACCGGGGATGTTGTAGAGGATAACGGGCACGTCTACTGCGTTAGCAATAGCGCGAAAATGCTGGTAGAGACCCTCTTGAGGAGGCTTGTTGTAGTACGGCACGACCGTCATGATGCCATCCACGCCGAGTGCGACCACCTTGTGCGCGAACTCGACGCTATCGGCGGTGCAGTTGTCGCCGGCGTTCGCGATCACCGGAGCTCGACCATCCACAGCGTTGACCACCGCCTGGAACAGATCCATCTTCTGCGGGTAGAACACGGTGGGTGACTCACCAGTCGTGCCGCACACTACCAGGCCGTCCGTCCCGCTGGAGAGCAGTCGGTCAGCAAGGGCCTCAGCACGGGGCAGGTCAAGTTCGAGTTCGGAGGTGAATGGAGTGACCATCGCGGTCAGCATTCGCCCAAAACGTGGTGTAGCCATGGTCATTCCCCTTGCGTTCTCATGGGTGTCGCGCACCTCGTCTTACACGATGGCGCCTGCTCTATTCTGCCACATCGCGTTCCGACCGGGCGCGGAGCAAAGCGTGCACTTCCGTTGACATCTCGGGTCCACCTTGTGAAAGACGCCCCCGCTTAGGCGGGCGAGTCTCCCAGCCCAAAGCCGTCATGTAGCGCTTGGACCGCCGGTCGGTCTTCCTCGGCTGGCACCAGAACAGAGATGGTGGTATGGCTGTCGGCCGTCTGAAGGACGCTCACGCCGGCGCGGTCGAGGTACTCCGAGACTCGTGCCATCACGCCGGGGACGCCATGCATGCCTGCGCCGACTAAGGTGACCTTGGAAAGCTGCGCTTGCACCTGGAAGGTGAGGCCGAGTGAGGAAAGCACCTCGGCTGCACGGTCGAGGACATCTTGGGCGACCGAGAACACGAGGGTCTCCCCTACCGGCGTGAACATATCCAGTGACACGCCCGCATCGGCCATCGCTCTGTAGACGCGTGTTTGACTCGCCATGTGCGCCCGGGTGCCCTCTGGTGCCGGCAGAGACACTCGCAAGCGCGCCACGGGTCCGAGGCTCGTGACAGCCGTCGCCACTCTGTCGGGCCGGTACGCCGCGATGTCGACTACGCGAGTTCCGACATCGTCGATGTAGGTATTCCGAACGCGTACGGTCAGGCCGCTCGTGAGGGCAAGCTCGGCTGCAGGCGTGTGCATGATGCGTGCGCCGTGGCGCGCCATCTGATGCAGCTCGTCAGCGCGTATCACTTGGAGGACCGCCGCGCCATCACAGGTGCGAGGGTCTGCGCTCATGACACCGTCAACGTCAGTGTAGATCTCGACGGACTCGGCATCGAGCGCTACTCCCAGGGCACACGCCGTGGTATCCGAGCCGCCACGCCCCAATGTGGTGAGCGACCCGTCGGGTGCTACCCCCTGAAACCCGCACACGACAGGAACGACGCCCTCGGCAAGCGCATGAAGGAGCGGCGCCGGATGAATCTCGGTGATCGTTGCCGCACCGAACACGCCGTCGGTTCCGATGCCTGCCTCGGCCCCAGTGAACGCATGTGCGGCGATGTCGGCCGCACGAAGCTCATGCGCCAACACGACGGCCGAGATGACTTCACCTGTGGCCAGCAACAGGTCGCGCTCGCGTGCATCGGCGGGAAGTGAATCCAAGAGACCGATGAGGGTATCGGTGGAGTACGTGTCTCCCGCCCGGCCCATCGCCGACACCACGATCACCGGCGATATCCCCGATGCCATCGCCGTGCGAACGGTGCGCACGATAGAAGCGCGTGTCTCAGGGGAGGCAACGGATGTACCCCCGAACTTCATGACAACCACATGTGAGGGCAGTGTGCTCACGCGCTGGCCTCCACGATGTTCTCAAGACCGATGATGAGGCCCGAGCGGGAGACGACCCCCCTGATCGCAAGGATGACTCCGGGCATGAAAGAAGTCCGGTCTATCGAGTCATGACGAAGCGTCAATGTCTGGCCTTGTCCACCGAAGATCACTTCCTGATGAGCCACGAGACCTGGCAGACGCACACTGTGAACACGAATGTCGTCAACATTCCCACCCCGAGCGCCTGCGACGATTTCTGTCTCCTCGCCTGGGCTCTCGGGGGTTTCTGCCCGTGCGCAAGCGACAAGGGCCGCCGTGCGCAGGGCGGTGCCGGAAGGGGCGTCAGCTTTGCGGTCGTGATGAAGCTCGATGATCTCGACATGCGGCATGAAGCGGGCGGCTACTGTTGCGAAGCGCATCATCAGCACCGCACCGATGGCGAAGTTGGGGGCCATGAAGAGACATACGCCAGCTGGTGCCTTGGCAGCGAGTGAGACAAGCGCGCTCTCAGAGACTCCCGTCGTGCCCACCACGCAATGCACTCCAGCGTCAAGCGCGATACGCAGGTTGGATTCGACGACCGTAGGATGCGTGAAGTCCACCATCACCGCAGGGCCGGTCTGCTCGATCGCTCGGGACAGATCACCAAAGCATGGCACTCCCTCGAGCAGGGCAGCCTGCGGAGCGCCAGAACGAAGCTGCGGGTCGACCGCTGCGACCACGCGCATTCCTTCGGCGGCAGTCACGGCCGCCACGACCTCTCGGCCCATCCGTCCTGCTGCACCGTTGACCAGCACGTCGATCATGCGCCCATCGTCTCCTCTGCACGCTCCGCGAGATATGCCACCTCGTCTTCACTGTACGGTCCGATGAGAGCTAACGCATGGTCACCTGAGAACAGCTCGCGTGCGACTCGGTGTGCGGCTTCGAGATCAACTGCGTCGATGTGAGCGACGATTTCGTCGACAGAGAGCAGCTCCCCATCCGTGACAGCATTCTTGCCGAGACGCGTCATGCGATTGCGCGTGCTCTCGAGACCCAGGAGAAGGGTGCCTTTGATCGACTCCTTCGAGCGAGAGAGCTCATCGGCGGTCAGCCCCGATTCTAGCAGCCGGTCGACCTCGGACTGTATGAGGCCGATGACCTTTCCAGCGTTGTCAGGCCTTGTGCCTGCATACATGGTCCACTGACCCGTGTCTTGATACAGCGCATGGAAGCTGTACACCGAATAAGCAAGCCCCAGCTTCTCACGGATCTCCTGGAACAGACGCGAGGACATCCCTCCGCCAAACGCCGTGTCAGCGACTGCAAGTGCAAAGCGATCGGGATGACGTGCATTCAAACCCGAGACGCCGTAGGCGATGTGCGCCTGTTCGGTCTCCTTCGTGAGCACAGCGATTCTTCGGCCTGATTTGGGAGCGTGCGCGCCAGCGCGCGCGCTACGGGAGCCAGCTGGCAAGAGGACATGCTTCTGCACCAGCCTCACGAGGGCGTCGTGGTCGATGTTGCCTGCCGCAGCTACGATGCAGTTCCCGGTGAGGTAGTGATGGGTATGGAACGCCGAGGAGACCGCATGGTCGAAAGAAGCAACGCTGGTGCGGCTGCCGAGAATGGGAAGACCAATGGGGTGATCGGGCCAAAGCGTCTGAGCGAAAAGCTCATGAATCCGGTCGTCCGGCGTGTCCTCCATCCGGGCGATTTCCTCGATGACAACCTCGCGTTCCTTCTCGCAGGACTCGTCGCTGAGAGATGCGTGGCCCACCATGTCTCCGAGGACCTCGATAGCAGTGGGAAGGTGCTCGTCGATCACCCTGGAGTAGTAGCACGTGTATTCCTTGCTGGTGAACGCGTTGAGCTCAGCACCGATGCGGTCAAACGTCTCGGAGATCTGGGCTGCCGAGCGCGTGGGGGTCCCTTTGAACATCATGTGCTCCATGAAGTGGGACATGCCTGCCTCAGCGGAGTACTCGTCTCGACTGCCGACGGAGAACCAGATACCTAGCGCGACGGACCTCACGGAATCAATGGACTCCGTGAGGACGGTCACACCGTTTTCGAGTGTTGTCACACGGTAGAACATATCGCCAGTCACAAGCCTAATGGCGGCGGCGCGGACGCCGTGAGTCTCCACGGTCGTTTCCGCGGTCACGGTTCTGGCGATCATCGTGAGACTTGCGTTCTCCCCCACCACCGGAGGATGCGGGGGCGTCAGGCTTGTCGACGCGGTCGAGACTGATCTTACCGCGCTCGTCGATATCGAGAACCTCGACCTCGACCTCATCGCCGATGTTCAAGACATCTTCGACCTTCTCAACGCGTCCCTTGGCCACCCTCGAGATGTGCAGCAGGCCGTCCTTGCCGGGGGTGAGCTCCACGAATGCGCCGAATGCCTGGATAGAGACGACCCGGCCCTTATACCGCTCGCCCACCTCGGGAACCTTCACGATGAGCTGGATGCGTCGGACCGCATCTTCGCCACCCTGATCACGTGATGCCACGAAGATGGTCCCGTCTTCCTGGATATCGATCTGTGCGCCGGTCTCCTCCTGGATGCCGCGGATCACCTTGCCGCCAGATCCGATGACATCGCGGATCTTATCGGCAGGGATCTTGATAGTGAGGATGCGCGGAGCATACTCAGAAAGCTCCTCGCGAGGTGTGTCGATGGCCTCAAGCATCTTGCCGAGGATATGCGCACGCCCCTCGTTGGCCTGGCGAAGCGCCCGTTCGAGGATCTCGTAAGACAGCCCCTTCGCCTTGTTGTCCATCTGCAGGGCGGTGATGCCCTTCTCAGTACCCGCGACTTTGAAGTCCATATCGCCGAGGAAGTCTTCAAGCCCCTGGATGTCACTGAGAACAGCGACAGCGTCACCTTCCTTGATGAGGCCCATGGCGATGCCGGCAACCGGAGCAGC
>JAVEVF010000002.1:0-44338 GCA_034005175.1 Coriobacteriia bacterium
TGCATCCTCGTGCCCGCCCACCTGCCGTAGATGTAGCCGCCGCCAGAGTAGGCGGCGCCCTTGCCGGTGACGAACCGGTCGAAGACGACGCCAGCGGCGTCCTCTTCGATGGTGAGGGTCGGGCGGGCGGTGGTAAGCAGAATCATCCTGTCGAAGCTCGCGATGTTGCCGCCTTTGTCGCGAAACTCCGCGTACACGGTCTTGGTGCCGTCTCCCGCAGGTAGCGTGAGCGTCTTCGTGGTGGCATACGGCTCCCAGGCGTTCCACGCGTTCCCATTGTGGAAACGCATGGCTTCTGCAGCATCCGGGCCAGATACGCCGAAGTCCACGTCGTTGTTGACCGTCACGGTGGTCTGCGTGGTCACGGCATCACCGTTGTTGATCAGAATCCCTCCGGTGGGAGGAGTCATGTCAAGCGTCACCGATACGTCACGAGCAAAGACGTTGTTCGCTGCGTCGCGAAACTCGGACCGGATGCTCTTTGTCCCATCATCCCTGGGCAGCGCGAGAGCCCTCGTGGCAGCGTAGGCGACCCAGCCCTCGCCGCCGCCCAGCCACGTCGAGCCACCATCGAAGCTGTGGCGCATCTCGGCAACACCCGTCCCCGCATCTGAAATGCTGTGGACGGATGTCACCACACGCTGGTTCGTGTACGCCCCTTCATGGATCGAGACGCTTCCTGCCGGCGCGATGGTATCGAGCACGATGGACGCCTTGATGGGATCGGTTGATGCCAGCCCAGCCGCATCTTTGAACTCGGCGTGCACAGTCTTGTCGCCGTCAGCACCGGGCAAAGTGAGCTCGGTCTGAGCCACATAGGGCACCCAATCGCCCGATGGCGCTCCGTCGACCGAGAAGCGCATCTGCCCCGCTGAGCCCGCCGACCAGTTCACCGTGCTTGAGAGCGTCACCTTCGCACTGTTGGTTTGGGGGGCTCCGCCGTTGATTGAGATGGTGCCCTCGGGCTGTGTGGTGTTAAGCGTGATGCTCGCTGATATCGTCGAAACGGACACGTTGCCTGCGGCATCCTCGAACTGCGCCTTCACTGTCTTGGTGCCGTCCGGCGGAGGCAGGGTCACCACCTTCTCCGATGCGTAGGCCGTCCACGCCGTCCATTGGCTGCCGCCGTCGGTGCTGTGGCGCATCTTGCCTGGCCCGCTGCCCGTCCAGTCGACAGTGTGTCCGACGGTGACATTGGCCGAGCTGGTAGCTGCGTCCCCGCCGTTGATCTTGATGGTGCCGTTAGGTGGCACAGTGTCAAGCACAATGGATGCTTCCATGGGCGCTGCCGAGCGAGTACCGACACCATCTTCGAACTCGGCGCGCACGGTCTTCGTACCGTCGGGCTCCGACAAGCTGAGCTGCTTTGCATCCGAGTATGGCTCCCACGGCGTCCAGCTGGCACCGCCGTCGGTGCTGTGGCGCATCTTGCCTGGGCCTTCCGGTCCCCAGACAATGGAGTGCGTGATGGTCACATCGCGCGAGTTCGTGCTGGACGCGCCACTGTTGATTGCGACGGAGCCCGTTGGCGGTACGGCCTCGTTTGCTCGCGACCAGGAAGCGCCGTTGGTGGTGCGCATGATGCAACCTGAGGTGCCAACCGCGAGTGCGGTGTTCGAACCTGCAGCCTTCACCGCCACCTCTTGAAATGAAACGCCGCTCACTTGAGCCACAGACGACCAGGAGGTTCCACCGTTGGTGGTCTGATAGATCGCGCCCGCATCCCCAGCAACCCAGGCCTTCGAGACAGAGCTCATCGCCACTCCGCGCAGAGTATCCGCGCCGGCCTTCCCCGCTGACACCCAGACGTTGCCGGAATCGACCGTCTTGAAGACCTTGCCGCTCGTCCCCACTGCCATGCCTGATGCACTCGTGGCAAACGACACCCCGTAGAGCGCACCGCTTCCTGCTGTGAGCGTCTTCCAAGACCACACAGAGCCATTGAACAGCCCGATAAGCCCCTTGTTGTGCTGCTGGACCGGGCTCCACCACTGGTTGAAGCGGTCATGTCCCACTGCATAGCCAACCGTGCTCGCAGGAAAGGTCACGGAGAACAGCTCGCCGCTGCCGTTGCGGTATATCTCCTGGTAGCCATCGTCTCCGGCCGGGTTCCGGTAGGGGTCGTAGTTGTCACCCTTGGACCACTGGCCTCCGCCATCGGTTCCGCTGGGCCACCAGATTCGCGGCTTATCTTGACCCGCGAGTGAGCTCACAAGCCCTCCCGCCGCGTGTCCCACCGCTCGTTGACCCTCCATCGTGAAGGCTACGTCGTAGGCAAGCCCGGTCGGGTAGAGAGTGTTCGTGGCGCTGAAGAGGGGGCCTTCCCATGTCGCGCCGGCGTCGGTACTGCGAAACACACCGCCCGACCTGGTGATCGCCCATCCTTGGGTGGAGTTCACGAAGGAGACGCCTTCGAAGTTGTGCATGCCACCGGGACCTACGGATGTCCAGGTAGCCCCGTCGTTCTTTGAACGCAGGATCGTGCCGCCCGCGCCTACAGCGATAGCAACACTGGATGAAGGAACGAACGTCACCGCATTCAACGTGACCGCTGGCAATGCTGCATACACCTGCTGGGTCTGTGAGACGAGCGGCATGTACGGCAACGCCAGCACCATCACGAGGATCAAGCGCGTCACTCGTCGTGTCATCGGCATGCGCATCCTGCGCCCTCTCGTCGCACAAACGGAAACCCCTGCAGAGCTGCTCACAGCACCGTGGGACCAGCCTTGACTGAGAACGTAGCAGGAAGCATGCCGCTCACCGAATGGTCTGCGGGCTTCTACACAACTACTCCGAAAGCTCCAGCGCCCGGGCCGGCACGCCAACGACCTTCGCTCCGCCTGCCACATCGTGCAGCACTACCGCGCCCGCACCGAGCACTGCACCGTCCCCCACCTCGATTCCAGGGAGCACGATGGAGCCTGTGCCACACAGACAGCCTTCCCCCACAGCTGCGCCACCGCCGAGATTGACCCCGCCTGCCAGGTGTGTGAACGAACCGACTCGGCAGTCATGTGCCACATAGCAGCCCACGTTCACGATCACCCCGATGCCGAGCTGAGCTTGGGCACTCACGACTGCGTTATGCATGATGAGGGTGTTTTCGCCCACCTCTGCCGAAGGGCTTACAGAAGCGCTGGGATGGACGAGGACCGGCAGCGGTTCTCCTGCGAAACGCTCGAACAGCCGCTTGCGCACCGCCGCATCCCCGATGGCGATGGCTACCGCATCGCGGTCGACACGCGCCGGGTCATCGACGATGGGAAGACCGGTAGGCGAGTGAACCGCTGCTCTCGGCTCCTCATCGAAGAAGGCCGCAACCTCGTGGCCAAGATCGCTGATAAGGTCAGCCACCTCGCGCGAGAACCCACCCGCACCCACGATCAGGAATCGCATCTATGGCTCCCTTCCCCGCTCTCGGCCACACCCGCCACAGCTTCGGCGTCTCCCCCGCCTCACTGAGAAGACCCGTGTGAACCCTCGAATCGCTCAACCGTCGCATGCCCTTCTTGCGATATGCCCTCTCGGCGAAACACCGCGGCAAACGTCATCATGAGAATCTTTAGGTCGAGGGTGAGCGACCGGTTGTCTACGTACCAGACATCATGCTCGAACTTCTGCTCCCATGAGATTGCATTGCGACCGTTGACCTGCGCCCAACCTGTGATGCCTGGTCTGAGCTCGTGGCGGCGTGCTTGCTCGGCGGTGTAGAGGTCCAGGTACTCGACGAGCAATGGTCGCGGCCCCACCAGGCTCATATCGCCCTTGAGAACGTTCACCAGCTCCGGCAGCTCATCGAGGCTCGTGCGCCGCAAGAGCCCACCCAGTGCTGTCAAGCGCTGCTCATCGGACAGCATACGACCCTGCGCATCACACGCATAGCGCATCGTCCTGAACTTGTACATCGTGAAGATGCGGCCACCCACACCCGGGCGCTCCTGTTTGAAGAACACTCCTGGACCCATTGATATGCGGATTGCGAGCGCGATAGCTATGAGGAGCGGGCTAAGCACCAGCAATCCGAGAAGAGAGGCTGCGATGTCAACCATCCGCTTGAGCACTAGCTCTCGCCTCTCCGCCGCCCCGTGTCAGCTGGCTGGGTGCCGAGCCGGGTGATCTCTTCCATGATCACCTGCCGGTTCTGCACTGTCCAACCTACCCGGTCCTCAGGCTTGCGCTCGAGCACGACCTCGCCTGGTGAAGTGACCCGCACGAGCAACCCTCGGCGAATCAACTCGGCATCCACAGCCCCAAGCTCGCCCGCGAAGACCGTGTATGCGGGCGTGCCTAACACGGCGGCCTCACGGTTCATCGTGCCTCCCGCCGAGACCACGAGGTCAGCCTGCGTGACAAGCGAGGGGCCATCAAGTGCGCGGTCCACGAGAATGGTGCCCTCTGGCATCGCCGGACGCAGTGCATCGGCCTGCGCGCGCGTGCGAGGGACAACGACGGCACGCACACCCGGAGTGGCGACACACCTCTCAACGACGGCATCGAACAGCGCGTTGCCGAACCGGTGATACGTGGACATGGTTGCCGGGGGGCGGAGAAGGGCCATGGTCTCCTGCGGCCGCACGCCGAGCATCTCTCTTACGGGCTGATCGGCAGGCTCCTCTGCAAGGTAGACGTGCTCCTTGAGCCCGGGAAACCGCACGATTCGAGAGGGTCGTACGCCGAGAGCGACAAATGCCTCGGTTGGGATGACATCGGGGAACATGACCTCGGTTGCAAGCCGTGTCGTGACCTTGTAGGCAAGCGTTGCATGCTCGTAATCACCGATGATGATCTGCGGGATGCGCAAGGCCCACGCAGCCACTGCGAGATCGTTGGAGTTGTGGCTGACTGCGACGTCGAAGCGCTTACCGCGACCGAAAGCGATGAGCCGGCTTCCGCGCGCCAATAACCCCCACGCCTTCTTCACGAGCGAGCGCCCTTGATGGTGCCCGATTATAGTGGCGTCGATGCCTCGCATCTCGAGAAGCTCCACGGTCTGTGCGAAGTGGCGTGCCGTCACGATCACCTCGTGACCATCGCGCCGCAGATCGGCGATGATGGGCGTGAAGAACAAGACATGCGGCGAGTTCGTCATATCGATCCAGACTCTCACCGTGATCGCCCCTTCCGATCGATCGCTGCTCGGCTGATCTCAAGCACCGTGCGAGCGCTCCCCTCCAGAGTGTATCGAACGTCGAGAGCGGGCAATGCGTAGCCCTCAGGCGCTGACAAGACGCGCTCGAGCGCGTCGCGCAGGCGCGCCGGACTTCCCGGCGTGTACAGCTCACCAGACACACCGCTCTCGACATGCTCCGGCAACCCGCCTACGTCTGCTGCGACGACGGGCGTTCCCACCGCGCGTGCCTCAAGCGCGATGAGACCCAGCGACTCGCGCCGACTGGGCACCACGACCGCATCGGCGGCGCGCATCAGCGACGCCAGTTCGTCGCGTTCGACCTGGGCCCGAAAGTCAACTCGGCCGGACAGGCTCCCTGCACGCGCACGCTCTTCAAGCCGAGGGCGCCACGGCCCCTGCCCCACCACCACCAGAGCTGCTGTTGCAAGGGAAGGGGCATCGAGCGCCTCAAGCAGCTCCTCGCAGCCCGCACCTTTGTTGGCGTCAAGCGTGCCAGCAAACAAGAGCAGCGGCCCCGTGGGCCTGAGTCCGAGGTGGGCGCGTGCCTCCTCGCGATCTCCTGGGCAAAACACCGCGGGGTCCACGCCCATGGGCACGATCTCCGTCTGGTGAAGCGGGCCACCCGCTACCTGCGCCATCTCCTCGGCAAGATATGCACTTGGGGCGACGAGGACGTCTGCCGAGCGCATGACACGCCGTGCCGAGCGACCCACCGCATCGCCTCGCGCGGCCAGCAAGACATCGCCACCGTGGGCGAAGAGCACGAGCGGGACTCGCCGCAAGACAGCGCAAAGACGTCCGGCAGGACCTGTGGGAACGAGGTAGTGCGCGTGAACGACATCGTAGCCGCCGCGCGCGGCTGCCATCACGGCCCGCACGTACAGCCCCGCGTACTTCGCCAGCAGCCGCGCACGGCCACTGCGAGGATCCGTTATGGCAACCACACGCACGTCCGCCCCCACCGCGCGCATGGCTTTGACGGAGTCCCTTACGAAACTCCCGAAATGCATGCGCCGGTCTGACGGATACATGTTGCTGACGACGAGCACCCGCAGTGTCTCGGGGTTGCGAGAACCGTCCGTCATCTCGGCCGGCCACCGAGCACGAGCTGCGCCACACGGCTTGAGCTCACCCACTCGCCATCTCGGGCAGGCGGGCGGACAAGCATCTTGCGAGTGGCGCTCGACAGCCACCAGGCCAAGAGCACCTCGGCCACCCGATGACCTGCTTGCACTGTCAGGGATGTTGCAGCGATGCTCGCCCAGGCGCGTGCTGGCCGAGGTGCGGCGGATGCCGCTGCCGGCTCACGCTCATCGCGCTCGCTGTCCGGTGGTCCTGCCACCACACCGACGAGCACACCTGCGAGCAGCCAGAAGAACACGGCGGCCTGCGGGTGCTGGAAGGAGTTGCTGGTAAGCGCGTTGAGCGCGAACGCGCCCAGTCCTGCTGCGATCGTGCCTATCTCCAGACGCATCTGCACCGTGCGCGTGCCATCGAGAAGCGCTCGCACCGCTATCCTCAGCACCGTGAAGATGAGCACCATGAACGCAAAGCCGCCGAACACGCCGGTCTCGGCAAGCAAGGTGAAATACGAGTTGTGTGCTCCGTAGAACTCAAAGCCAACAGAAAGCGACGGATCGCGCTGTACGGCCTCGGTGAACGCCTGGTAGAAGGTACCGATGCCCGTCCCCGTGAGCGGTGAGGAGAGAATCACTGCCCCAGCGATTCGCCACAGCCGCAGACGGAAGGCCGCTGATCCATCGATCGTGCGCAGCGACAACAGCCGAGCTTGAACGCTCGGTGAGAGCATCGCAGCGAGCAGCGGCGCGGCTATGACGACCCAGGCTCGCCGAGGAGCGATGCAAAGCGCCACTCCCGCAGACGCCACGATGAGGCCCAGCCAGCTGCCGCGTGTATACGTGAGCAACAACATCACAACGGCGCCCAGGCCCATGGCAACCGCCACCCATCTGCCGATGCGCCGCTCGGTCACGGCGAGATAGCCGGTCACCGCGATGAGCAAGACGAGAAACTCGCCGTAGAAGTTCGCGTTTTGGAAGGTGGAGACCACCCGAAGCGCCATCGAGGGTGCAGCGCTGCCGTGTGCGGCCGCACGCACTTCAAGCAACGTCGTTACGTACCACCAACCACCATAGGCCACAGTCGCGGTACCAGCGATGGCGACCGCCCACATCACGAACCTGCGCGCGAAAGGATCACGGGTGACGAGCGCCAATGCGCCGACGAGCAGCACATAGGACAAGTATCTCGAGAACGTGAGGAACGTTTCGGGCGTCAGTCCCGCTGCAACAACCGAGATGAGCGCGAAGCCGAGGAATACCAGCGCGGGGCCCACGAGCCCGGTGTCGGTGATAAGCGCACGGCCACGGGATCGGGCAAACGGCACACATGCAAGAAGAGCAAGCGGCACCGTTAGGCTCACGGCATCCAGCGGGATGGGACCGATGACGAATCGGCCCTCGTAGAGGGCGACCGCAAAGACCAGCACAGCAACGCCCGCTGCCGCAAGTGCCGCAGGCCAGGGCACGCGGCGTTTCCGCGCCGTCATCGTTCGCCGGCCTCCCAGACAGACGACACGTAGGCGCGCTCGGCCTCCAGACCTGACGTCACGATATCGAGGCGTGAGTTGTTCTGGATCCTCACGCCGCCGACGAGAAAGCCGAGCGGGTCAGCGGTCCCCTCGGCCGCCACCGTCATGTGGACGTCCACAGCGAGTCTGCTCTCGACCACTACTGAGTCTTCATCGGCGCCCAGCACCTCGATCTGAGACGGGCGCACCTCTACATCCACGATCTTGCCGAGCCTGCCTGCGACCGAGGAGTACAGATCATCGCCCACCGTGACCTGAGAGGGGTCGAAGTCACGCACTCCCAGTGCCACCACCTCAAACTCGATATCCACCAGGTCATCGCTCTTGTGCTCGAATATCCCGAAGAGCACGTTCGCGGCCACAAGCACTGCCACCACAACGATGGCTAGCACAAGCAGATCTATGGGGTTCACGAGTCCAAACAGACGGTTTCGATCGTCGATGAGACGCACGGGCAGTCCAATCCTATGGGTGGAAGCGGTGGGCTGTGCAATCATATCAGTATGAGAGCTTCGACCCTGCGCCCCACTCACGTGTTACGCAAACGTAACCCCCGATTCCAACCCCATGCCCTATGCTGAGAGGTTGAGTCCGAGCCACCGTGGATTAACGGGAGTCGCATCATGAATCTTCGCGAGTATCTGAGCGTATTGGCACGAAGGAAGACCATCGTCATCGCAGTGACGGTGGCGGTCACCGTCGCGGCCGTCGTGGTTGGGCTCCGCTCAAGCGACAAAGCGACTTCTCGCGCTGTCGCAGCAATACCCTCAGTACGCGCTGAAGGCGTCATCATCCAAATCGCCCCTGAGTTCGCACTTGAACGTGAGGTCGAACTCGCCCGGTCTGAGAAGGTGATCGCGCGAGCCGCACAGCAGACGGGGGAGTCAGAAGCCACCATACGTGCGCTCATCACAGTCGGTCCCCCTTCTCCAACGAGCAAGGGCACCATCATCTTCACAGCCACCGATGTCGACGCCACACGCGCGTCTGAGGTGGCGAATGCTGTGGCGGAGGCATACGTCGTAGTCTCCAACGAGTCTTTGCTCGATGGCCTCCAGAACTATCTCGATGCAGTGCGCACGGGATCGGCCGAGTCCTCAGAAGAGGCGCTTGCCTTTCTCAAGAGCGCAGGCGACGCTCCCCTCGAACTCTCCGAGCTCAGCCTGAACCCCCGGGCTTCTGCGCTCGATTCCCGACTTGCCGATCTGCTGGCACTTGTGGACATGGAGTCCGCGCATGCCCAGTTGGTGAGCTCGGCATCACCTCAGGACGGGGGCGCCGCTGTTGGCCGCAACGCTATCCTCGGTCTGACCCTCGGTCTGTTCCTCGGAGTGGCAGGCGCGCTCGTGCAAGAGCAGCTGGACGATCGCGTACGCACAGCCGATTCGCTGCGGCATTCGCTCGCCGAGGTGCCAACCATCGATGTGACCGGCGGTTCTGGCTACGCTCCTGAAGACGCGCTGCACCTGCTCGCCGCCACACTGATGGCACAACCACCCGCCGGGGAGAAGCGCCTTGCTGTCTCCACCCCGACAGCGCACGCGGGTGGAGTGGACATCCTCGGCGGCCTTACTGCTGCATTGGGCGACGAATCGGGCATCACTCTCGTCGATGCGGGTCCCCTGCTCACAGGCGCAGGAATCGCCAGTCTTCAGTCCGAGGTGAATGGCGTCATCCTCGTCGTCACGAAGGGCGTGACGCGCACATCGGAGGTCACGCAAGCCGCCGACCTCCTGCGCGACCTCAAGCAACCGCTCCGTGGCGTCGTGCTCGTCGCTGGACGGTCATGACACCCGCACCAGCACATGCCCCAGATCTTAGGGTGACAGGGACGGTCTTCGGGCGGGGAGCGCAGGCGTGCGCGCTCGTGTCTGCTACGATCCTCGTCGGCATAGCTGCGCTCACCCTCGGCCCGCTGTACCTGCTCCCCCTCATTGCGCTTGTTGCCTGGTATGCGATCATGCGCATCGCCGCCAAGCCCTCCATGGTGTTAGTTTGGATCGCTCTGTACTCACTGCTTGGCGACAAGATGATAGTGAGCACGGGGATTGGCGAAGGTCAGGGCCTCTTGCGCTTCGGGCCGCTGCTAAGCGTCGTGCTCTTGGCGGCGATGCTCCTCGTCGACAACCACACCCGAATGGCGGCACGCGATGTAGTGAACTGGGGGACGCCCGCTGTGTTGTTCGCAGCCGCGGGAGCCGTGCTCCCCGTCCTGGGCGTGATGAGCGGTAGCCCCGTGCGCACAATCACAGCTGCAATCCCTCCGCTGGCTATGGGTGCCTCACTTGTCTTCGGTGTTCTGATCGCACGCAGCGAGATTGACCCGGACCGGGGGCGTTACCTGGTGCTGCTCACGGTATCGTGGGCTGCTGCCGCAGTGGCTGCGCTGCTGTTTCTCTTCAACCGCGGCATAGTCCTTCCCCTCGCACGGGAGTTCAACCAGTGGGGCGTCGCCACCGCCCAGGCCCACGGCAACACCTGGCTCATCGGACGCACATCCGGTGTCTACACCAGCCCCAACGTACTCGCGATTCTGGGCGGGCTGACGCTGCTCTTCGCCGTCTTCGGCCGCCTTGTCTTCAGACAGCGCGTTGCCCTCGCCATACCCGCGTTTGCCAT
Organism: Coriobacteriia bacterium; assembly: GCA_034005175.1. Lineage (GTDB taxonomy): Bacteria > Actinomycetota > Coriobacteriia > Anaerosomatales > SLCP01 > JAVEVF01. The sequence continues at coordinate 10,365 of JAVEVF010000002.1, forward strand.
CCTGTTCGTGACACAGTCGCGGACGGTGATCTTCGCCACCGGTGTGGCTATCGTTATCGGAGCTATCTTCGGCAAGCGCCGGCCGGGACTCACGCGGTGGCGGACGATGTTGGGGTGGGCTCTGGTTGTCATGCTGGTGGCAGCGGCTCTCATCGGTGCCTCAGCCGTGTTTCCACAGTACGTCGAGTCGCTCACAGGTCGCATCACAGCAGCGGTGCGCATCTTTTCCGAGGGACCCCAAGCAGATCGCAACTTCGCCGGACGGGTAGCCTTCTGGAAATCCGCCTGGACGCTCTTCCAACAGCGCCCGCTCGGCACGTTGGGTCCCCCCGAGCTTGCGTTGGGCACAGCGGTGGACAACGACTACCTGCGTTTCATCGTGCAGGGTGGAATCCTTTATGCCGGCATGTGGATCTTTTATGTCACATGGCTTGTCACCACAGGGCTTGCGCACGGCGATGACAGGTTCATCGGCGCCGGCGGCATCTTCCTGGCTTTGACCGCACTGGCCCTGACGCCTTCGACCTATGTGATGGTCATCGGTGTATTCTCCCTCTTTGTAGGGATGCATATCGAGCACATCCGCCGACATAACCTCGAGCCCTGCACGCGGCACCACTCACAGGAAACAGGAGCGATCTAGATGTCAACACCTCTCGTGCTCGTCACCGGCGGCGCCGGTTTCATCGGTTCGAACATCGTGGACGGGCTGCTTGCCGATGGCGGCTATCGCGTGCGCGTTCTCGACAACTTCGCAACCGGCAGAAGAGAGAACCTCACCCACTGTCTTTCCAACATCGAGGTCATCGAGGGCGACATCCGCGATCTGGAGACGGTAGAAGAGGCAGTCGCAGACGTGGACATGGTTCTTCATGAGGCCGCGCTCCCTTCTGTGCCGCGATCAGTCAAAGCGCCCGTCACCACCAACGACGTGAACGTCGGCGGCACGCTCAAACTGTTGAGCGCCGCACACAAGGCGGGGGTGAGGCGCGTCGTCTTAGCCTCTTCGTCCTCGGTGTATGGCGACGGTGAAGAGCTCCCGAAGCACGAGGGCATGACGCCTAAGCCACGCTCTCCGTATGCCGTCTCGAAGCTCACGTGCGAGCACTACACGAAGGTGTTCGCCGATATCTACGGCATGGAGACGCTTGCCATCCGGTACTTCAACGTCTTCGGCCCACGGCAGGACCCCACGTCGCAGTACTCAGGCGTCATCGCGAAGTTCATGACAGCCGCGCTCGACGACAAGCCGTACACGGTGCATGGCGACGGCATGCAAGCCCGCGACTTCACCTTCGTGGCAAACGTAGTCGACGCCAACCTCCGCGCGCTCAAGTGCGCGCAGCTCGACGGCTCGGCCATCAACGTAGCATGTGGAGACCACATCACCTTGCTGGACGTGATCACGACACTGAACACGCTCACCGGCCGGACGGGCACGGTCGTCTTCGCCGAGCCGCGAGTCGGCGATGTGCGGTACTCGCAGGCCGCTATCGAGCGCGCCGCCGAGGTGCTCGGCTACAAGCCCTCGGTCTCCTTCGAGGCGGGGTTGCGAGCCACCCTTGATTGGTATGCGGTGAACCGGCCCGACAAACGAGGACTGTAATGCACGACACCGTACGCGACATGCCCGCCACCGATGCCCATCTGGACAGCGTCAGCTCTGCGCAATCCGGTGAGACTCGCTCACTCAACATCGCCTACCTGTGCTTGCAGGTCACTAAGGAAGGGCAGGCGAGCCATGCGCATGTCCACGAAATCATAAGCGGGCTGCGCGAACTCGGCCACACGGTGACGCTTTACGAGCCGCGTCACCTGCGTCATTACGGTCCACTGGTCCGTGCATGGGAGTTCTACAAGACGCAGAGTCGACTGCGCCGAGAGGCGGCGGACGCAGACGTCATCTACTGCCGAGCTCATTTCGCCACGCGCATGACGTCTAAGTGGGCCCGTCGTCAAGGTATCCCGATGGTGCTTGAAGTTAACGGCCCGTACGAAGACCTGTTCATCGCATGGCCCAAGACCCGATTTCTGCGCCAGTTCTTCGAGTGGCTCATGGGCACTGAATACCGAAACGCCGACGCGCTCCTGACGGTGACGGGCGGGTTGCAGTCCTGGTTAGCGCATGAGACCGGACGCGATGATGTCAGGGTGGTCCCCAACGGTGCAAACCACCGGCTCTTTCATCCGGGCGTGCCCCGCATCGAGGGGCTACCCGACCGGTACGTTGCGTTTGTGGGGTCCCTTGCCCGCTGGCAGGGCATCCCGTATATGCTGGCAGCCATGTCGGAACCGCAGTGGCCTGCAGATGTCATGCTCCTCATCGCTGGAGATGGAGCAGAGCGCGACATGGTCGAGGAGGCAGCGCGAGTCAATGAGCGCGTGGTCTATCTCGGCAAGCGCCCGTATGCAGACATTCCAGCCATCCTCTGCAGCAGCATCGCGTCGCTCGTCACCATGACTGATCTGTGCGATCGCGCATCGACCGGCCTCTCGCCGCTGAAACTCTACGAAGCCATGGCGTGCGCGGTGCCCGCGATCACCACTGACTTTCCTGGCCAAGCCGAGCTGTTGCGCGATGAACGGTGTGGAATCCTCATTCCGTCCGAAGATCCCAAGGCCATCGCCGATGCAGTGGAGGCACTTGCCGCTGATCCCGAGGAAGCCCACGCGATGGGCGCGCGCGGGCGCATCGCCATCGAACGGGAGCACTCGTGGGCTAGGCGCGCCGAGCAGACCGCAGCCATCCTCGACTCTGCCGCACGATGAGCCAACCCCCTGACACGGGAGCCGGACCCAAGCCCACGATCCTGTACTGCGTGACCGTGCCTCTCAGCGCCTCGACGCTTCTGCGCGGTCAGCTCACGTATTTTCGCGAGCGCGGATACGATGTCCATCTCGCATGCTCCCCCGGGCCAGCGCTCGCCGATGTCGCCGAACGCGAGGGTGTGACCATCCATGAGATACCGATGGACCGTGAGGCATCCTCGCTTCTGCGCGACCTGCGCTCCCTGCGTGCGATGGTGGCGCTCATGCGCCGCATCAAACCTGACATCGTGAATGCCGGCACACCGAAAGCAGGGCTCATCGGCATGCTGGCGGCACGGTTGACGCGGGTAAGGGCCAGGGTCTACGTGCTGCGCGGGCTTCGGCTGGAGACGGCCACTGGAATGACCCGCCGTCTGCTGAGATTCACAGAAAGGCTCGCATGCACCTGCGCACACACGGTGGTATGCGTGAGCGATAGCCTGCGCGCACGCGTTACCGAGATCGGGCTCATATCACCCGAGAAGGCCCTCGTGGTTGGCTCGGGCAGCAGCAACGGGGTAGAACTCGCCCGGTTTCGCCCCGATCCCGCTCTGCGGCAAGCCGCCCAGGCAGCTCGGGAGAGACTGCATCTCGATGCCAACGCACCCACCATCGGGTTCATCGGGCGCCTCACTCGCGACAAGGGCATCGTGGAGCTCACCGACGCCTTCGAGCGGCTCTATGCGCAAGACCCGTCGCGGCGGTTGTTGCTCGTGGGCGACGCTGAGAGCGGTGACCCGCTCCCCCAGCACACGCACGAGATGCTTGATTCGCATCCCGGAGTGGCAAGAACAGGCTTTGTCGCCGAGACCGCCGCATACTACCAGCTCATGGATGTGCTATGTTTGCCGTCATACCGAGAGGGGTTCCCAAACGCGCCTCTGGAGGCGGCGGCTGCAGGCAAGCCTACCGTGACGACAGATGCCACCGGAGCACGCGATTCTGTCGTCGATGGCAAGACCGGGCTTGTCGTGAACCTCGGCGATGTCGATGCGCTCACCTCGGCACTCGGCCGCCTGCTCGATGACCCCCGACTATGTCGCCAGATGGGCTCGCAGGCACAGGCAAGAGCGGCAGAGCAGTTCGCGCCCCGACGCATCTGGGAAGGGCTTGAAGCAGTGTATGAGAATGCCCTCGGCAGATGAGTGCTGACCAGCGCATCTGTTATAGTGACGGCGGTCAGAAACAGGGTCATGGCCGGCATGCACAGCAGCATCGCCATGCCCTCCGGCCCTGAGATTCCTCCTTCCGGGAGCATCGCCATGCCGAACGAATCCAGCCTCCTTGCAATCGACGGTGGCCACGCCGTGCGAACAACGCCCATGGGCCCCTGGCCGCACTTCGATGAAGGCGATATCGAGGCGGTCACCCAAGTGCTGCGGTCCGGCCGAGTGAACTACTGGACTGGGACTGAGGGAGTCGAGTTCGAGCGCGAGTTCGCACGGGCGCACGGCGTCAAGCATGCGATAGCCTTCGCCAATGGGACGGTTTCGCTCGAGGCCGCACTGGCGGTGCTGGGCGTGGGTCCCGGGGATGAAGTCATAGTACCGCCCCGAACCTTCATCGCCACCGCAAGCGCCGCGGTGATGCTGGGCGCGACGCCTGTCATGGCGGATGTCGACCCTGTCAGCCAGAACATCACCGCTCAGGCCATCCGCAAAGCCCTTACCAAGCGAACCCGCGCGGTCATCGTCGTGCATCTCGGCGGATGGCCCTGCGACATGGACCCCATTCTCGAGATCACCGAAGCGGCGGGTATCCCGGTCATCGAGGACTGCGCGCAAGCGCTCGGCGCAACGTACAAGGGCCATCCCGTCGGCACGATGGGCGCGCTGGGCTCGTTCTCTTTCTGCCAGGACAAGATCATGACCACCGGCGGCGAAGGAGGCATGCTCACCACCTCCGCCCCTGACCTGTGGGAGCGGGCCTGGTCGCTCAAAGACCACGGTAAGTCTTTCGCCAAGACGCGCGCCACCGCACCGGCAAGCAGCGTGGCCTTCCGCTGGGTTCATGACAGCTTCGGGACGAACTGGCGCATGACAGAGATGCAAGCAGCGCTGGGCAGGCGCGGCATGAGTCATCTGCCTGCATGGATCGAGCGGCGGCGGCGTTCAGCCGCCGTGCTTGATGCGGCGTTCTCGGAGCTTGAGGGGCTGCGTGTCACGGTTCCGCCACCGGAGTTCGGCCATGCGTATTACAAGTACTACACGTTCGTGCGCCCCGAGCGTCTCTCAGATGGTTGGGATCGCGATCGAATCGCGGCAGCCATCACTGCTGAGGGCATCCCGTGCTTCACAGGCACCTGCCCCGAGATCTACCGGGAACTCGCATTCGAGCGTGCCAGCCTCGCGCCTGCCGAGCGGTTGGGGGTCGCACGCGAACTCGGCGAGACATCGTTGATGTTCCTCGTGCACCCTACCCTCGGTGATGCCGAGATGAACGATACAGCTGCTGCGGTATCCAAGGTGATGGCGGTGGCGACGAAGTGAGCGCTCGGTCTGCTCGGCACGCAACGGGGCAAAAGCACCAGCGAGGGTTGAGGGTCGCACAGATGCTCACCTTCATCGTGCTCGACGTCGTCATCGTCTGGGTTTCAACCCTCCTCGCATATTGGGCGCGCTTCGGTGGCTCGGTCACGCCGGAGTTCCTCGGCAATGTGAGTGGCGTGGCACTCGTAGCCGGTGTGGTATTCCCCGTCGTGTTCTACGCGCTGGGGTTATATCACCACGTCTGGCGGTATGTAGGCGTCGATATGGTCATCAAGCTCGCGCTCGGCGTTGTCGTGGGGCTCGGCATCATGTCCGTCGGAGTGCTCCTTCTCACCGAACCGCGCCAGCTCAGGCCCGTTCCTCTTGGCGCGCTGCTTATCATGAGCGCGTTCATCTTCATAGGTTCTGCCTCACTGCGATCGTTCGGCAGGCTGCTCGCGTACTTCCAGACGCAAAGTCGGTCGCCCTCGGCACGCAATATCCTCATCGTGGGTGCGGGTGATGCTGGCTCCTTGCTGCTTCGTGACGTCGAGAACCAGCCCGACCTTCTCATGCGCGTCGTGGGCTTCATCGATGACGATACGTCCATCGCGAACCGCATCATCCGCGGCGTACGTGTTCTCGGAACGGTGAGCGACATCCCTACACTTGTTCGCAAACGCGATATCGACGAGGTGCTCGTAGCAGTGCCCTCGGCAAGCACCAGCCAGCGCCGCCGGATACTGGACGAGTGCACGCAGGCAGGTGTGAAGACGCGCATCATCGAATCGATGGCGCTTGAGAAGAGCAGTGTGGGCGTAGCCGATCTGCGAAAAGTCGATGTCGAAGACCTGTTGGGCCGAGAGCCTGTCCCCATCGATGTCGAGCAGGTCGGCAGTACTATTCGCAACAAGGTCATCGCTGTGACCGGTGCGGCAGGGTCCATCGGCAGCGAACTCTGCCGGCAGGTCATGACCCTCGGCCCGTCGCGGCTGCTGCTGCTGGACATCGATGAGAGCCGAACGTATGAGATGTTCCTTGAGCTGCGGCGTATCGACAGGGACGTGCCGCAGATGCACATCTGCGACGTGCGAGACGCTCGCAAGGTCGCCGAACTCATCGAGAGCGAGCGGCCTTCCATCGTGTTGCATGCGGCGGCCTACAAGCACGTCCCGCTGATGGAGCTTGAACCTGATGAGGCCATCAAAGCCAACGTCTGGGGCACGCAAAACGTCATAGAGGCGTGCGAGGTAGCCGGTGTCGAGCACTTCGTGCTCATCTCCACGGACAAGGCGGTCATGCCCTCTAGCGTCATGGGCGCCACCAAGGCCCTTGCTGAGATGCTCACCATCCACGCATCGCAGCGCGGACTCATCAAGGCCACCGCCGTGCGCTTCGGTAATGTGCTCGGCAGCCGGGGCAGCGTCATCCCCATCTTCGAAGAGCAGCTGCGCAAGGGCGGCCCGCTGTTGGTGACACACCCGGAGATCACGCGGTACTTCATGACCATCCCCGAGGCGGCGCGCCTCGTGCTGCAAGCCCAAGCCATCAGCGATGGAGGCGAGCTGTTCGTGCTTGAGATGGGCGAACCCGTGCGCATCGTCGATCTCGCCCGCAAGATGATCACTCTCTCAGGGACAGATGTGGGCATCGAGTTCATCGGGTTGCGCCCTGCAGAGAAACTCCACGAGACACTCGTGCACTCCGGGCAAGACCTCTTGGCCACCGACCGCGAAAAGATCTTGCGCGTCAATGCGCTCACACTCCTGCCCTCAGACCTCGATGAAAGGGTCGACACGCTCATCGAGGTCGCTCGGAGTGGTGACCGGGAAGGGTCGGTGCAGCTGCTCGAGCGCCTTCTGCCCGACTTCCATCATGGAGATGCTGCAGGCTCCGAGCAGCTCGTCTAGCGGCGGCGCGCCGTGTCGAACCCGTCAATCACCACAGTCGTCCCCGAGCTTGCGACGTCCTTGATGCCCAGCACGCGCAGTTCGACGGTGTGCTTGCCCGAGCTCAAGCCATCTATGATGAGCAGCGGCTGTTGATGCAGCAACCCAGGCCCGTACTGCGAGACCGTCTTGTACTTGCGGCCATCAACGTACACATCGAACTTCCCGTACGCAGGGCCCTTGACGCCGATGATGGCCACCGCTTCGCCCGTGAACTGCGCTGTCATACGCGATCCTGCGGTCTTCGTGTAGGCGTAGCCGCGGCCAGAGAACATCGAGTTGGTTGAGAGCACCCATGCACCGGTGCGGACCACAGGTGCAGAGTTCTCCTCTAGAACCCCTATCGCATCAGGCAGTGAAGGCGTAGCGGCCCGCAAGGCGTCCACAACGATGATGGTGTTCGCGCTGGCGGCTTCCTTGGTCCCGAGCGCACGGATAGTCACCGTGTGCAGCCGGTTCTCGAGGTTGTCCGCCCGCCAGATCGTCTGGCCGAGCGCGGTGGAGGGCGCGTACTGGCTCACGATTCCCTGCTTGACCCCGTCGAGATAGACTTCGGCCTGACCGTACGAGGGTGTCTTCGGCCCCAGCCATTCGACTGACGTTCCTCTGAAGGACATGCGCAAGGTCGGACCTGGTGTTGAGGCGTACGCGTATCCGCCACCAGAATACGCAGCCGACGTGCCAAAGACCCAGCGCCCTGCCGACCTCACTTCCGGTGCATTCTCCTCATATGTGGTCACCGTGGACTGCCCCGGCGGACGCTCGGTAGAAAAAGCGTCGACCACAATCGTATTCCCTGAGCTCGCAGCTTCGCGGGCACCTTGCACACCGATGACCAGCGTGTGCCTCCCTGAAGACAGACCTGTTACAGACCACACGGTCTTCTGGACCGCTGTCGCTGCACTGTACTGACTGACGGTGGTCTGCTTCTTGCCATCGATGTACACATCCGCCAATCCATAAGAAGAGGCTTTGGGTCCCACCCAGTAGATGGAGCTGCCGGTGAACTCGACGATCGCGTAGCTGCCGAGATCGCGTGCGTACCGGTATCCGCCACCCGAATGAGCAGAACCACTGGCTGCATACCAGTTGCCCACGTACCGGACCGAAGGATCGGACTCCTCAGCCCAGCCGGAGAACGGGATGCCCGACCCCGAGAGATCCGGCCGCGTAGAATCACTCACATCAAACGCATCGATGACGATGATGTTGCCGCTGCTAGCAGCCTCGCACGTTCCAGCCACTCGGATGACCACAGTGTGCTCGCCCGCTGGTAGCCCGCTCACCGACCACACGGTCTGCTGCAGCTGTGTCGCAGCGGAGTACTGACTCACCGTCGGCTGCTTCTTTCCATCAAGCCAGATCTCCGCCTGTCCGTACGATGCTGACTTCGGCCCCACCCATGCAAACGAGGTACCTTGGAAGGTAGCCATCACCGTCGCACCCGCAACCGACGAATAGCGATAGCCACCGCCTGAATGTGAGGCGCCAGTCGCACTCACCCAGTTGCCCGAGTAGCCGAGTCTGCCCTCGCTCTCCTCGAACCGAGCGGCGTTTCCAAGATCGGGAAGCGTGAGCGGCGGCATGGCCATGCTTATCCGGAACGCGTCAGCCACGACGATGGTCCCTGTGCTGGCGGCGTCCTTGGTGCCTGTGACACGTATGACCATCGTGTGCTCGCCATCGGCAAGCCCGCTCGCCTGCCAGATGGTCTGTTGGTAGGACGCGGTTGGGGCATACTGGCTTATGACACCGCGGCTCACGCCATCGATGAACACCTCGGCGCGTCCGTACGACGGAGCTTTCGGCCCGATCCACGCCACCGTGGTGCCTTTGAACTTGAATGTGATCGTCGCCCCGGCGGCCTTCGAGTACACATAGCTGCCTCCCGAGTGCACCGAGCCCGTGCCGGTCGTCCAGGCACCAACGTAGTTGATGCGCGCGTCGTTCTGCTCGAACGTCGCCGAGGTAGCGTCTTCGGGGACGGTGAGAACGCTGTCGCCGTTGATGGTGAACATCGTCGAGCGCAGTCCGAGCTTGCTGCGAAATGCATCGCCGCCAAGCGTCGTCTTCGCGCCGTTAGCGAGTGTGAGCGCCACGCTCCTCACATGGCCGCTGGGCGCGGTGTTGGCAACCGCCGAGACCACAGCTGATGACAGTCCCAGCTTGCTTGCCAACGTCGTACCGCTGTAGGTGGTTGGCGAGCCCCATGAGGTAGCCCACGGCGCACCGGAGGTGGGCGATACGCCCGCCTCGTAGGGGTCTGGGACCCCTCTGAGGTAGGGTTGCGAGCTTCCTCCCCATACATCTTCGACGTTTGCGGTATGCCCGCCGGAAGATGCGAAGAAGAACGCCCGCACGATCGTGGAGCCGTACTTGGCCACCTGACGCCAGGTGGAATCGACGGCCGAGTTGCTGCGCGCTGCCTCATGCATGGTGGGCTTGGCCCGGTCTGCCCCGATAGAATGGCCATGGTAGACCTGGCTGTAGACCGTGCAGTACAGCTCGCTTCGCGTCTCGGTGTACGCATACGAGCGCGCCGCGACAGCCTGAGCTTTCAGCGCCTCCAAGTGCCATGAAGAAGGCATCTCTCGTGGCACTACCCCATAGAGGTACGACTCCGCGTCTATCTCATTGACGAGCCTCACCCTGCCAGCTTCGGGCTGTATCCGGAAGACGCCCCTGTAACGCACATAGGCGCGATCGAACGGCCCCGACGCCCCCACGATCTGCAACAATGATGAGTCGCGCACCGATGCTGACGCACCACGAATATCAAATGCGTCAAGCACGATCGCCGTACCACTGCTCGCACCGTCCTTGGTGCCTGTGGGTTGGATCTTCAGCGTATGCTCGCCTTCAGGCAGGCCGCTTATGGACCAGATCGCCTGCTGGTAGGCGACGGTCGGAGCGTACTGACTCACGACACCGCGGCTTGTGCCATCGATGAACACCTCGGCCCGCCCGTACGATGGCGCCTTCGGCCCGATCCACGCGATAGAGGTGCCGCGGAACTTGACCGTGCTCGAGGAACTCGCAGCACTTGCATAGGAATACCCGCCGCCCGAGTGCACTGTCGCGCTTCCGGAAACCCACTTCCCTGAGTAGGCGATGAGCGGGTTTGTCTCTTCAGTGTATTCGACGGCGGGTCCGCTCTGCGCGACACGGGTCTGCCCGCTGAACGTCCGCCACAGGGCACCTGTCGCGGCGTCACGCACTTCGACCGATGAACCCGAAGCGGTGAAGCTATACGAAGTGTCTGCTGGTGTGGTGACGCCGTTTACGACAAGCCGTCTGCCAGCGACTCCTGGCCGTACAACCCAAGAAGCGCGGTTCCCGCGCGCTGCATCCAGGTTCACTGTGACCGTCTTCGGCGATGCGGCAGCAAGCTTGGTGCCCTGGAAGTAGTGCTGGATTATCTGGCCGTAGCTGTATCCAGCGGTCTCGGCGAACCCTCGCGCTCCCCATTGGCTGAGCCCGATCCCGTGGCCCCACCCCTTGCCTGTGATGCTGAACGTAGAGGCGGCCTCAGCGGGTGCCACGCCAGAAGACAAGGCCGCACAAACCAGGATGAACACCAGGGACATCCTGGTGATGCGACCGAATACGACCCGCCTGAGGGGGGTTGTGAGATGCATGTTCCGGCCTTTCAGATCCTGCGACATGTGCTGCAACCGAGCTGCGTCTATTCGGCGATGACCGGCTATCTACTTCCACGATTCTACCATACGCGATGGGTGGTCTTGGTTGAGGCGCTCGTGGCCAGGTAACAGTGGCGCTACACTGTGCAGCGGGTGCTCATGCCCTCCGATACCATGTGAGATGCTGTTCTTGGCCGGAGTCGACCTGTCTGATCTATCGATGGAGGGGATGTGCCCCCACGTTTGCGCACCAAGCTCGCCACGTGGTCAATCGTGTTGCTGTCCCCTGTGGTCATGGTGCTTGATCGGCTCATTCCAAAACAACCCGACCTGTGGGTCTTCGGTGTCGGCCGCCCAACCCAATGGCATGGCAATCCGCAAGCCGTCTACGAGGCGGTCAGACATCGGCCGGATGTCCGCGCGGTTGTGGTCGCCGGACGCGTGTATCCGGCCGCGCTTGACCCCGATCATGACATGATCGTCTCGGGATGGCGGTCTTTGTGGCGTCTCCTTAGGGCGGGCGTCATCATCGTCCATCACGGCAAGGCCGACATCCCATTCGCTGGCATCACTTGCAACCGACGCCTGGTAGTGAACCTCTGGCATGGCATCCCTCTCAAGGGCGTCCTCTACACAGGCTGGAACGACATCAAGGGACAGCGCGCACGCACGCTCAATGCCGAGGTCCGGTTCAACTCGGCATTCATCGCAAGCTCTGCTGTCGACCGTCTTGCGATGGCGGCCAGCACGCGAATGCCGCTGCGTGACGTCTGGGTCACCGGTTTGCCGCGCAACGACTGGTTGCTTGCACCTGAAGACATGCTCCCCCCAGATGTCCGCCGCTCTCTGGACAGGCTGCGCACCGAGCTCGGTGGGCGGCGTCTGGTGCTGTACGCTCCCACATTCCGCGATTCTGGCAGCGGCATCTACTCATTCACCGACGACGAACGCACCGCGCTTTCCCGTTTGCTGGCATCGCACGACGCGGTATTGGGGGTGCGCACGCACCTGAACGAGAACGCTGTAGCGCAGCTCGCATCGGAGCCGTGGGCCCTCGATCTCAAGCCCTCGCGCTATCCCGAAACGCAAGCCGTTCTGCGCTCGACCGACGTGCTCATCTCTGACTACTCCTCGATCTGGATCGATTACCTCTTGCTGGATCGCCCCATCATCGGCCTCACGCATGACCTAGAAACGTACCGGGCCGGCCGAAACCTCCTCTATGACATCGAGGACGTCTATGGGGGGCCTTTGGTGGGAGATGGTCACGGACTTGTCCTCGAGCTCGAGCAAGCGCTCGCAAGGCGGCCCAGCGCAGAATCCGCACGCCGACGCGCGCATGCACGTGGCCTGTTCTTCACACACCTTGATGCCGGCTCCACCGCACGCACGGTGGAGCGGATCTTACAGGAGACAGAGGGTGCCCGTGCAAGCTGAAGACGCACGCAAAGGGCTGGGCCTGCGCAAGGTGGGTCGTGATGCGGGCCAGACCATGGCTGTCGAGATCTGGAGCATCAGCCTCGGGCTTGCGCTTTCCATTCTTCTAGCTCGCACGCTTGGCCCTGAAGGCAATGGGCTGTACGCGCTTGCTTTGCTCCTGCCGACCACGATGGCCCAGATGCTCAACCTCGGCGTCGCCCCCGCCAACATCTACTACGTAGGCCGAGGAGAGATATCGCTCTCGCGCGCAATGAAGACGACGACGTGGTTCGGCATCATCCTCGGACTAGTCGGTCTCGTGATGGCTCCGCTGATCGTCCATTACCGCGGCGCACAGTGGTTCCCAGGCGTCCCCTCGTCGTTGATGCTGCTGGCTTTCGCCGCATACCCCATCGGTTTGTTCCAGGCGTACTACATCACGCTGCTCACGGCCGTGAAGGACTTCCGGCGCTTCAACCGCACCCTGGCGGTCATGCCAACAGTCACGATCGTACTCGCCGCGCTTTTCATCTTCCCCTTGGGCATGGGGGTTGCCGGAGCAGTGCTCGCCTACCTGCTCGGCCAGGGCGCTGGCACCATCATGTCCCGCATCTCACTGAACGTGCACCTCAAGGCTGCCGAGGACAGCGATGACGGGGAGGGCTGGTGGGAATACGGCCAGCGCTGCATTCGATATGGGTGGAAAGCTCATCTCAGCAACATACTTGCGTACGTGAACTATCGGGCCGACGTGTTTCTCGTCAACTTCTTTCTCAATCCAGCGCTCGTCGGCATCTACTTCGTCGCTGTTCAGGTTGCCGAGCGGCTGTGGCTGCCTTCCAAGGTGCTGAGCACCGTTCTTCTGCCACGCATGGCGGAGATGCACGCGACATCTGACACCCGCGAGATCACCCCGCTCATGAGCCGGCTCGTCTTATGGGGAACGGTGATCATCTGTCTACTCGTTGCCGCCGTAGCGACACCGGTCATCAGGTTGTTGTTCGGTGAAGCATACCTCGCCTCGATACCGCCCTTGCTCTGGCTGCTTCCCGGCATCGCCCTGGCGAGCAGCTCGCGCATCGTGGCAAACGACTTCGCGGCGCGAGGGCGACCCGAATGGAACTCATGGTTGTCTGCTGCCGTCCTCGGCGTGAACATCATCACCAACATCGTGTTGATCCCACGTTGGGGCCTGAACGGCGCTGCCATCGCCACCACGATCTCATACGTCTTCAACATGGTCGTCAAGACGATCATCTACTCGCGCGTCACCAAGTCACCCTGGTACGACCAGGTCGTTCCGCGCGCAGAGGACTTCCGTCTGCTCGCCACCGGCGTTGCCCTCGCTAAAGACATGGTGCTGAGGAGGCTTCGCCGTGATTCGCAAGACCGATGAGGTGACGTGTTCCTCAACCAGCAAGCGTCTCAGCGTCCTTGTGCTCACGCACCTCTTTCCGTCGAGTGCCGCGCCAGGTCGCGGCTCGTTCGTCAAAGAGCAATGTGAGGCGCTCGCCCAAGTCTGCGACGTCAGCGTGGTGACTGGACGCTGGGATATCGCTGCACGCACCGAGGAGAGCACGCCGGAGGGCATTCGTGTCATCTCCCTCCCTCTCGCTGCGCCACGTGCGCTGCCTTCAGCCATGCGGGTCGCAGCAGCTGTTCCGGGGTACATCCGAGCAGCGCTGCGCGAGATCGAGGCCATGCCATCTCGCCCCGACATCATTCACGCTCATTTCGCAGTACCTGATGGCGTGACAGCCGTGCGAGTGGGCGCGCGTGCGCACATTCCTGTGGTGGTCACCTTGCACGGTTCGGATTTCAACAGGCAGATGACCCGCCCGGTCGTGGGCAGATGGGTGGCAAAGGAGATCTCTCGCGCTCAAGCGATAATAGGCGTGAGTCGGCAGCTCGCCGAGGGCTACGCGCGGCGTGTACCGCAGGCTGCTGATCGAGTCACTTTCATCCATAACGGCTATAATGCCCGGCTGTTCTCCTACGAGCCCAAGGCAAGCGCGGGGCCCTTCCTGTTCATCGGCGCGCTCAAGCCCGTCAAACAGCCGCTCGTGCTCATCGAAGCGTTCGCCCGCATCGCGCCTCACACACAGCGTGACCTCGTTGTCATCGGCGAAGGGCCTCTACGCGACGAAGTGATGCTCGCAGTCGATATGCACGGTTTGCGTGATCGCGTCCACCTCCTGGGACAGATCCCCCATGACCTCTTGCCTCAGCATCTGCACCAAGCCGCCGCGCTCGTTCTCCCGAGCCGGACCGAGGGTTTTGGCATGGTGGTCATCGAGAGCCTGGCGACCGGCACACCAGTCATCGCAAGCGCGGTAGGCGCGATTCCCGACCTTATCACGCCTGGCTTGTCAGGGATGCTCGTCACACCCGGTGATGTCGACGGCCTTGCTGCTGCGATGCAACAGGCTGAACAAACCACCTGGGACAACGAGACCATCGCTCAGCAGGCCCCGGTGATCGATTGGACCGAGAACGCCCGCCGCGTCATCAAGTTGTACCAGCGTGTCCTCGGCGATTAGACTCAGCGCTGCCTGAGCTTCCCTCATCGCCCACTCGCCTGCTACTCGCGCACGAACTCGTTAGCGCGTGCGAGATCCTCGGCGAAGTCCACCTCGATGCAGTCCAGATCGCTGATGTCGACCGGGTAGAGCCGCAGACCCTCCGCGATGGCAAGCTCAAGTCCCCGCTCGAAATAGTCGTTGTCATCAACGACCTCGAGTTTCTCTCTCACAAGATCAAGATCGGCAGCCTTGATGAAGTTCACACCCACAGCCTCGCCTAGGCCACCCTCTACCACCTTTGAGACCGCCGAGATCGAACCGTCGGCGGCGGTCAAGTACTTGACCTCCTCCTCGGCAACACGTGCGGTATTCACCGCCATCGCAGATGTTGGTGAAGCCAGCACCCTGCTAAGCACCCGAGGATCGAAGACAACGTCGCCATTGAGGAAGACAGCGTCCTCACCGCGCACTCTTGATAGACCCTTCAGAAGGCTCTTCGAGGTGTTCGTGGAGTCGAACCGCTCGTTGTAGACGTACGTGAGATCAGGGAACTCCTCGACTATCAGCTCCATCTTGAAACCCACCACCACGATGATGTCGTGGATAGAGAGATGGTTTAGAAGATGGCTGACCTGCTGTTGCATGATTGATGACCCATTATCGAGCACGGTAAGCGGCTTCGGGAACGGGTTACCGAGGCGTGAGCCAATGCCTGCCGCAAGAATGACTGCCTTCATGGTTCTCCTCGATCTCACTGACTTCACTGACGATCGCCGCTCTGGGCCGTCAGCACGGACGCATCCGCCAGTATAGGAGATGTGACGTGTGGGGTGCATGCACGTCGTAATGCGGCGCGGATCGACACATAGCGCAGCTTGCAGCACCTAGCTCAATGCCGAGATCCTGCCCCAACACCCGTAGGTGTGCGCCGTGCGATACTCGACGAACTTCCCTGTCCCCGGAGCATGGATGCTCAAGCCCCAACCGATATACAGGCCCACGTGGTGGATGTTCGAAGGGCTCGATGAGAAGCACAGATCGCCCGGCATAAGCTGCAGAAAGTCGCGGACTCGGAGGGTGGTCGCGCTCCACATCTGACGCGACGTCCTCGGGGCAGACAGGCCCGCCGCACGGTATGCATGCATCACAAGGCCTGAGCAGTCGAACTGATCGGGCCCGGTCGCGGCCCACACGTACTTCTTTCCGAGCTGCTGTTTCGCCGCGGCAAGGACGATGTTTCTGACGGTCGCACGCTCCCCTTGCACATCAAACCCGTCCACCACCACGACGTTGTGCGTGCTCGCGGCGTCTCTGGCGCCAAGCACCTGGATGGTGAGCGTGTGCCGCGTGTCGGCGAGCCCGTCTGTGCGCCACACCTCTTGTTGGTGGCTGTACGCCGGTGCATACTGGCTCACCGTGGCCACTCGTACGCCATCGAGCACGATGCGCACCTGCCCGTAGCTCGGGCCCACCGGACCCACCCACGCCACCGACGTACCGATGAAGGTGAGCGTGATGGCGGCTCCAGCGCGACTCGAGTACAGATAGGTGCCACCCGACGTCGCGCTCGAGTTCGCGACGGTCCAGCCTCCCGCACGGGGCGCAGCCTTGTCGGCTTCCTCGAAGCGGCGCGTCGCTGTACCGCGTACGTTGAACCCATCCACCACCACGACGTTGTGCGTGCTCGCGGCGTCTCTGGCGCCAAGCACCTGGATGGTGAGCGTGTGCAGCGTGCCGGCGAGCCCGTCTGCGCGCCACACCTCTTGTTGGTGGCCGTACGTGCGCGCATACTGGCTCACCGTGGCCACTCGTACGCCATCGAGCACGATGCGCACCTGCCCGTAGCTCGGGCCCACCGGACCTACCCACGCCACCGACGTACCGATGAAGGTGAGCGTGATGGCGGCTCCAGCGCGACTCGAGTACAGGTAGGTGCCACCCGACGTCGCGCTCGAGTTCGCGGCGGTCCACGCGCCGGTGCGCGCCAGTCGATCATCCCGGTCGTCGACCCTAAGGTTGGTGCTCGGCCAGCGGGATGGGCTGGCACTCACCCCTTCGAACTCGAAACCATCCACGATGACAACGGTCCCGCTGCTCTGCGGCGCTTTGCGCCCCATAACGCGAATCACCACAGCGTGGTATCCGTCACGTAATCCCGCGACCGACCACACCGTCTCGCCGAACGACACGGTAGGCGCATAGAGGTCGACGACTCCAACCAAGCGCCCATCGAGGTGGACCTCGGCCATGCCATAACCCGGGCCACGCACGCCTAGCCACCGAAACGCGGTGCCCCAAAACGGCACGACGGCATATGCGTCAGCATGCCGGGCATACGTGTAGCCTCCACCTGAGGCCGACGACGTGCTGCCAACCGTCCAGGTGCCGCTCGCCTTGATGCGAGCATCGCGTTCTTCGAACCGCGGAACCAGCAGCTCAACAGCGGCAAATGCATCAACGGCCACGATGGTGCCCTTGCTGGCGACATCCTTCTCGCCCAGAACCTTGATGGTGAGCGTGTGGCGCCCATCAGAAAGCCCGTCAATCGACCAGATGACCTGGCGGTGGGAGGCAGCGGGGGCGTACTGGCTCACCGTGGCACGAAGGATTCCGTCGACGTAGACAGCCGCGCGGCCGTAGTTGGAATAACGGGGGCCGATCCACGTGACACTTGAACCCGAGAACTGCACGTTGAACGTCGAACCAATCGTCCCCGTGTACAGCAGCGAACCACCCGAGGCAGCGGATGTTGCTGCAGTGGTCCACCGACCTTCGCGGAATGTGCGAGAATCGCGCTCCTCGAACACCGCAGTGTCTGGGACGGGTGCGGTCGTGGCCCCAGAGGTCCCATATACGTCAAAGGCGTCAAGGACGATGATGTTGCTTGTGCTTTGTGGGTCTCGTGAGCCGATGATCTTGAGAACCACCGTGTGTTTGCCGTTGGCAAGCCCGGAGACGGACCAGACGGTTCTCTGATACGCATAGCTAGGGGCGAACTGGCTGACCGTCTTTGCGAGCCCGCCATCTATCCGGATCTCGAAGCGGCCGTAACTTGGACCCACAGGTCCGATGACGCTGAAGCCCGTTCCTGTGAATCGGAATGAAACCGTCGCGTTTGCCGCGCTTGAGTAGCGGTAGGCGCCACCAGATGCCGCAGCCCCGTTCGCTGCGTGCCACGTGCCCGAGTACGCGAGAGAACCATCGTTCTCCTCAATCCGCTCCGGAGTGCCGACGGCAGGTACCGCGGACAGGGACTGGGCAAGCGATTCGTCCACGGCGGCAGGCGGCTCGTCGGGTCGCTCCGCGGGTTGCTCTGGAAGCTGCTGCGGCTGCTCGGACGTCTCGTCAGACTCCGCCGGCACGACATCCGCTGGCGCAGAAGTCTCAGCGGAATGCATCGTCTGCGGCTCAGGCGACACCTCGGAGCCAAAGTCAGCTGCTACTGACTCGTCGGACGGAAGATCGGCGCGGGCCTCCATGGGCGTCGAACAGAGGATGGCGAGAACGCACATACCCGCCAGGAGCACCAGCCATCGACAAGTGGAGGTGCGCTTGACGGCGTCGTGGATATGGCTGTGCAGTGCAGACACCTCACTCCTGCGTGATGACCATCGTTCCTATCGGCACCTGAGGGAAGAGTTCGAGCACGTCTTTGTTGTACATCCGTATGCAGCCGGCCGATGCCAGCGTCCCTATACTGGACTGGTTGTTCGTGCCGTGAATCAGGTAGCTCGAGTACACGTACTTGTAGGTTCCATCGGCACGTTTCGTCTGCCGGTAAAGACGCATCTTGCGAGGACCGTAGACGCTGCGCGGATCGGTGATGTACTTCGAGTCGATGCGCCACACAGCAACCGGTGTCCAGCCGTTGCGTCCGTGCGCGACGGGGTAGGACTTCACGAGCTGACCATCCCTGTACCAGTGGAGCCGAAACTCCGACTTGTCGATGACGATGTAGTGGCGCCACGGGTACCGATGCTTCACGACCGGACGTTTGTGGATCTGCGCAATCCCTTTCGCCCGATCCGCGACCACGTCAAACGCATCGACCACGACAATGGTGCCGGTGCTCCGGGCGTCTTTCTGGCCGGTCACGCGCACGGTGAGGGTATGCGCGGTGTCGGCAAGGCCCGAGAGCTGCCAGACCACCTTCTGGTGCGCGTACTCAGGCGCGTAGAGGTTCACGCGATTCATGAGCTTGCCGTCGATGTAGGTCTCGGCGCGGCCGTACGACGGGCCCACGGGCGCGACCCACGCAATGCGCGTGCCGCGGAAGTGCAGGGTCATGCTCGCGCCCGCGCTCTTCGAGTAGGCGTAGCCTTTTGCCGAGGCCGCCGAGGTGGCGCCTGCCACCCATGTCCCTTGGCGGACAAGACGCGTGTCGGACTCCTCGGCGCGTACCCGCGCCCCGTAGATCGCGGCTGCGCTGGCGGCATCACTTGCCACGTCAAACGCGTCGACCACGACGATGGCGCCGGTGCTCCGGGCGTCTTTCTGGCCGGTCACGCGCACGGTGAGGGTATGCGCGGTGTCGGCAAGGCCCGAGAGCTGCCAGACCACCTTCTGGTGCGCGTACTCAGGCGCGTAGAGGTTCACGCGATTCATGAGCTTGCCGTCGATGTAGGTCTCGGCGCGGCCGTACGACGGGCCCACGGGCGCGACCCACGCAATGCGCGTGCCGCGGAAGTGCAGGGTCATGCTCGCGCCCGCGCTCTTCGAGTAGGCGTAGCCTTTTGCCGAGGCCGCCGAGGTGGCGCCTGCCACCCATGTCCCTTGGCGGACAAGACGCGTGTCGGACTCCTCGGCGCGCACCACATCTGCATCGCCGAACGACATCGGCGTCACGACGGAGGGCGCAACCGAAACCGTGGGATCGGGGGCATCGGCAACGGTACCGGTCTCTTCGGGAGCGGTCGTGGATGGTTCACGTGAGACCGACGCGGTGGGCTCGAACGCTGCGACAGGCGCGGTTGCGTCTTCGCTCGCCCATGCCGGCACCGCTGCAACGAGCATGGCAGCGCTCAAGAGCGCGCCGACTGCCATCCGACATGAGAACCATCTCCGACGTGCGCGCAATGTGATCCCTCCGATTCCATCAGGCCGAGCGTCAGCTACCCTCAGGAACCATGCTATCACTCGGCACGGCGTCAGGAGCTACCTATTGGTTCGTCTCATCAGACCAATCACTGCCCACTACGACAAGCACGTCCGTCGAGAAGGCATACATCCCCCGACTCGGGACGAGCCGTCCTTTCGGCAGCGCGCTCGCCACGGTCTGAGCGGCAGACTCATCATCTCGGTAGACGATGAGAGTCTCCTCGTACACGAACTGGTTGGCATTGCCAACCTCCTCAACCTGAAAGCCACGCGCCTGCAGACGGGCGGCAGCTTGCGCGGCCACACCGGAGATGCCGGCACCGTTGCGCACTGATACCGTGATGTCTTCCGGCGCCTTCTCGACCTCGGGGACGTCCTTCGCTTCGATGTCGCCGCCAGCAAGCATCTGACTCACCAGATGGTTCTTCATCTCCTCGTCAACCCACACGTACGGGCTCTTCCATTCTCCCGGCAACGTCGCTGCCTGGATATTCTCAGTTCCCACGCCCTTGAACGCCTGCGCGAGGTCTAAGACCTGCGACATGCTCATATCAGTCACCACGTACTTGGAGAGCTCCTTTGCCATCTTCGGAAGCTTGAGGAGATTGCCCCAGCTTGAAGACTGCTTGGCCAAAGCCTTGAAGAAGTTCTGCTGATGGCGCATACGCGTGAAGTCCGAGTCCGGGAAGTTGCGGCTGCGCACGTATGTGAGCGCGTACTCCCCGTCAAGAAGCTGGTAGCCTGGCGCGATGTGACGTGCGCGCCGTCCAGGGCTGTGGCTGGCAGCCTTCGCATCGTTGATCTCTACGTCTACGTCGATGTAGATGCCACCCATCGCATCGACGATCCCTTGAAAGCCCGAGAAGTCAACTTCCATGTAGTGGTTGATAGGCAGGCCCAGGTACTCTTCGACGGTGTCGATCATCAGACTCGGGCCACCCATAGCAGTGGCAGCGTTGATCTTGTTCACGCCGTGGCCAGGTATCTCCACCCGGGTATCGCGTGGAATAGACAACATCCACACACGGTGGTCAGCAGGGTCGACGCGCGCCACGATGATGGTGTCTGCCCGTGCGGCCTCCTCGTCAAGCCGAGCATCACTCCCGAGGAGCAAGAGGTTGAAGGGCTGCTCTGGCTCCTTCTTGGTGAGCGCTACCTGGACCGCTTCATCCGACTTGACGGTCTGTTGCATGCGGCCTTCGATACCGCGCAAGAAGAAGAAGGACCACGCGGCGCCAGCGACAAGCAGTACGCCAAGCGCAATGGCAACACCGAGGACTATGCGAGTCGTACGCTTGCGACGCCGTTGTCGGCCTGCTCGAGTGCGCGGCGCAGCTTCAATGGGCGCGGCCGAGCGGTGCTCGGACGCGCGGTCATTCTGCCGCATGCGCCGGCTCCTTGGCGTGTCGTGTCTACCCATCGTCCTTGCTCTCTCCTGCCTGGTCCAGTTCCTGGGTGCCAACGGTCTGACGCGCATGGCTGCTCCCAACACGAGCACTGGGACCAGCTCTTCTTCGAGCAACTACCTCGCCACAGAACCGCTGCGCGGGTAACGAGCAGGAAACACCTAGAATCGCACGATGTTCGGTGCGTCATACCCTTTGAGCGCGTTTCGCGTGTCAAACACCATCGCGGCGTTCTCGGCGACCATCCTGTAATCCACGTCGTGGTGTGCCGTGATTATCAGCACGACGTCTGCGCCCGCCACGGTCTCAGGCGTCAACTCCACCGACGGCACCTCGGCTCCGCCCACGACGAATGAGGGCACGAAGGAGTCATGGTAAGTCACATCAGCTTGCTTCTCTACAAGCAGTTCAGCGATGCGAATCGCGGGCGACTCACGCATGTCGTCGATGTCTGCCTTGTAGGCGACGCCGAGGATCAGCACCTTGGAGTCCGCGAGCGGCTTGCGGTGATTGTTCATCGCATCCATGAGCCTGTTGATCACGTAATACGGCATGTTCTCGTTTATGCGGCCAGACAGGTCGATGAACTCAGTGCGGAAATCGAACTGCTTGGCCTTCCATGAAAGGTAGAAGGGATCGATGGGGATGCAGTGCCCGCCGAGCCCTGGTCCCGGGTAAAACGCCATATAGCCGAAGGGCTTGGTCTTCGCCGCTTCGATGACCTCCCACAGGTTGATGTCCATGCGTTCGCACAACATGAGGAGCTCGTTCATGAGCGCGATGTTCACGCCCCTGAAGGTGTTCTCCAGCAGCTTCGTCATCTCCGCAGCACGGGTGGAGGTGACGGGGACGACGGTATCGATATAGCGGCTGTAGAGCGCCACAGCAAGGGCGGTGCACTGCGGTGTGACCCCGCCCACGACCTTAGGGGTGTTTCGAGTCTGGTAGATCGGGTTGCCCGGGTCTACGCGCTCGGGCGAGAACGCCAAGAAGAGGTCGGTTCCCACCTTCAGGCCTCCAGCTTCAAGGATAGGCTGTATGACCTCCTCGGTGGTGCCCGGGTATGTGGTGGATTCGAGCGTCACCAACATGCCAGCACGCAGATGCGGGGCGATCGAGCGGGCAGCGTCTTCCATATAGGACGTATCGGGCTCTTTGGTATCGTTGAGCGGTGTCGGGACACACAACGCAATCGCGTCAGTCTCCTTTGCTCGTGAGAAATCAGTGCTGGCCTCCAGCAAGCCCCTCTCAACAAGATCCGCCAGATCTGAGGTGGGGACATCAGGGATGTAACTGCTCCCAGCGTTCACGAGGTCGACCTTCTCGGCATCCACCTCAAGACCCACAACGCGGTGTCCTGCCTTAGCCATCTCGACCGCCAGCGGAAGTCCCACATAGCCAAGACCTACAACGCCGAGAACCGCTTCGCCGCTCTCGATTCGCTCCTTGAGCTCCATCATCTTCCTCTCGTATGCGCTGCTGCATGCGACACGGTCGAACAATCCTTCTATTGTACTGCGAACATGAGTTGGCCGGAGCACGCGATCTCGTCTCCCACCAGCGCTCTCGCCTCACCGAACCCAATGGCCGCACGCGAACGCACGATCTTCACGTGCATGGAAAGCGTGTCGCCAGGGCGCACCTGGCGCTTGAAGCGCACCTTGTCGATGCCGGCGAACAGCGCGATCTTGCCCTGATTCTCTTCAAGAGACAACAGTGCGACCGCTCCCACCTGAGCTAGTGCTTCTACGATGAGGACCCCTGGCATCACCGGATACTCGGGAAAATGTCCCGGCACCCAAAAGGCGTCGTCGCGCACATCAAGCTCGGCCACCGCGCTCACGCCTGGTTCGTACTCCAACACGCGGTCGACGAACAGGAACGGTTCGCGGTGCGGGATGATGCTCTTGATGGCGTCCCTATCAAACATGTCTCGCCCCTCCCTGCTCGCCTTCCAGCCGAATGTCACCACCGAGCGCCGTAAGCTTGTCGACGAAGCCTTCGTAACCGCGTTCGATATGGAACGTATCGGTGACCGTCGTCTCACCCTCGGCCACGAGTCCCGCAAGCACCAGCGCGGCCCCAGCGCGCAGGTCGGTGCAGCGCACAGGCGCGCCCGAGAGCGTCTCGACACCCTTAAGGAGCGCGTGGTGTCCCTCGATGCGAACGTCAGCCCCCATGCGTACGAGCTCGTCGGCGAACATGAAGCGGTTCTCAAAGACGTTCTCCGTGATGACACAGCTGCCATCGGCACACGCCAGAAGCGCCATGAACTGCGGCTGCATGTCGGTGGGAAATCCCGGATATGGGAGTGTCTGTATGTCTGTGGGGCGCACAGGGCCTACCCGCCGGACGGTGATGCGGCCCTGAGCGACCTCGATCTCCGACCCCGCTTGTTCGAGCTTGAGCAGCACCATTTCAAGGTGGGCAGGGTCAACGCCTGTGACTGTGATGGGGCCGCCGGTTAGCGCGCCTGCGACAAGGAAGGTCCCTGCCTCTATGCGGTCGCCGATGACGACGTGCTCGACCGCGTCTAACGCGCTCACACCCTCTACAGTGATGGTGGAGGTCCCGGCACCCTTGATGCGTGCGCCCATCTCAACAAGCATGGATGCGAGGTCTGCGATCTCGGGCTCACGGGCGGCGTTGTCGATCACCGTCGTGCCCTTGGCCAGCACCGATGCCATGAGCAGGTTCTCCGTAGCCCCCACACTCGGGAACTCCAACGTCACGGCAGCCCCGTGCAGGCCTTCAGGCGCACTGGCGTCGATGAAACCGTGCTCGAACTCGAACCGCACACCCAGCGCCTCAAGGCCAGCGATGTGCATGTCGACCTTGCGCGAGCCGATGTTGCATCCACCTGGCATGGCCACCCGCGACCGGCCGAGCCGCGCCACGAGCGGGCCGAGCACTGCAATCGACGCTCGCATCTGAGAGACCAGCTCGTAGGGAGCCTCGAACGAATCCAAGACGGTGGCATCCACCGCAAGTGCGTCGCCGTCGCGTGTGACGCGTGCGCCAAGACCGCCCATCACGCACGCCATGGTGTTGACGTCGCTGATATCCGGTACGTTTGTGATGTGAGAGACTCCCGGCGCGAGCAGCGCAGCCGCTATCAGTTTGAGAGCAGAGTTCTTGGCGCCCGCCACCCGGACTTCACCGGCCAGCCGACGGCCTCCTGTAACGACGATTGGTCCCACGAGACGGTCGCCCCTCAGCCGAAAAGTGCATCAACCTCGTAATCGTAGTGTACCGTTCGCGCACACCACAATCCGCGAGCACATACCGTCACCAGATGGTCACCCGGCGATGTGAGGGGGCGACAGGCGTTTCACCTGTCGCCCCCTCATCGTGCCATGTACAACGTCACGGACGGTGTCGGCCCGCGACGTTTGCCTGTATCTCACACCAGTTGAGGTCTGAAACACATGCGTTGACCTCGTCGTCGGCACCGCCCTCGACGTCTCGCAGCCTTTGACGCGCCTCCTCGAGCGCACGCCGCGCGTGCTCGACATCGATCTGGCTACCAGCAGCGGCCTGATCGGCAAGCACGATGACCTTATCCTCGTGAATCTGGACATAGCCACCAGAGATGGCAAACCACTCCACCTTGTCCTGGTCGAACATCACTCGAATCTCGCCAGGCTTCAGCGCGCTCACGAGAGGGGCATGCAGCGGCAGAATGCCGATCTCGCCATCGATCGTGGGCGCAACGACCATGCGCACCTCGTTGCGGTAGACGATGCGCTCGGGCGTGACGATCTCGCACAGAAGCGTGCGCTCCATACGTCTGCTCGCTCCTTATGCCGTCGCGGCCATCTGCTCGGCCTTCTCAAGCGCCTCTTCGAGGGTGCCGACGTACCGGAAGGCCTGCTCGGGCACGTCATCATGCACGCCAGAGACGATCTCGTCAAAACCGCGGATAGTGTCGTCAAGCTTCACGTACTTGCCTGCCATGCCTGTGAACTGCTCGGCGACGTGGAAGGGCTGGCTCAAGAACTGCTGGATCTTTCGAGCACGCGCCACGCTGAGCTTGTCTTCCTCCGATAGCTCATCCATTCCGAGAATGGCGATGATGTCCTGCAGGTCCTTGTAGCGCTGCAGCACCTGCTGAACCGAGCGCGCCACCCGGTAGTGCTCCTCGCCTACGACCTCAGGCGTGAGCGCACGTGAGGTCGATGCAAGCGGGTCGACCGCCGGGTAGATGCCGAGCTCGGCGATGGAACGTGAAAGCACGGTCGTGGCGTCGAGGTGTGTGAATGCAGTAGCAGGCGCAGGGTCGGTAAGGTCGTCAGCCGGCACGTAGATCGCCTGCACCGACGTGATGGAGCCGTTCTTCGTCGAGGTGATGCGCTCCTGCAGCTCGCCCATCTCGGTAGCAAGCGTGGGCTGGTAGCCCACGGCGCTCGGCATGCGGCCGAGAAGCGCAGAGACCTCCGAGCCTGCCTGCGTGAAACGGAAGATGTTGTCGACGAACAACAACACGTCCTGGCCCTGGTCACGGAAGTACTCGGCGGCGGTGAGCCCCGCCAAGCCGACACGCAGACGCGCACCGGGCGGCTCGTTCATCTGACCGTACACGAGCACGGTCTTCTCGATGACGCCCGACTCGCTCATCTCGTTGTACAGGTCCGTGCCCTCACGCGTGCGCTCGCCCACGCCAGTGAAGACCGAGGTCCCACCATGCGCCATCGCGAGGTTGTTGATGAGCTCCATGATGATGACGGTCTTGCCGACGCCAGCGCCGCCGAACAAGCCCGTCTTACCACCCTTGATGTAGGGCTCGAGGAGGTCGACGACCTTGATACCGGTCTCGAAGATCTCCGTCTTGGGCTCGAGATCCTCGTACTCGGGGGCCTCGCGGTGGATCGGGTAGTAGTCCTCGGCGGTCACCTCGGCGCCACCGTCCACAGGCTGACCGAGGACGTTGAAGATCCTGCCGAGGGTGGATGGGCCTACGGGCATCTTCATGGGGCTGCCCGTGTCAACGGCCTCCATCCCACGCGTGAGACCGTCGGTGGACGACATGGCGACGGCACGCACCTGGTTGCCGGGCAGGTGCTGCTGCACCTCGGCGACGGTGCTCACATGGCCGATGGGGCTATCTGCGTCGACTACGAGCGCATTGTAGATCGCAGGCATCGCGTCGGGTGCGAACTCGACATCGAGGACCGGGCCTACGATTCGGACGATTCTTCCGACGTTCATAGAGATTTCCTTATCTTCAGTGACTGCCATCTAATCCTCCAACGCCGCTGCGCCGCCGACGATTTCTGCTATCTCGTTGGTGATAGCCGCCTGACGAGCGCGGTTGTAGCTGCGGGTGAGGGTGGTGATCATCTCCGAGGCGTTGTCGGTCGCGGACTTCATCGCCGTTCGGCGTGCACCATGTTCCGATGCCGCCGACTCCATCAGCGCGCGGAAGACCAGCGTCTCCACATACGTCGGCAGCAAGAGCTCCAAGACAGCCTCGGGGTTGGGTTCGAACGTGTACTCCGCACGAACATCGCTGCCCTCGGCGGCGTCTTCGACGACCCTGCGCTCGATGGGCAGGAGCTGGTGTATCTCGGGCTTCTGCTCGGCCACGTTCTTGAAGCGGTTGAATGCCACGTAGACAGCGTCGACCGCCTCCTCCGAGTACGCGCCGATCACGTGTGAGGCGATCGACTTCGCATCGGCGAACGTGGGCTTGTCTGAGATGTCGCGGTAGACCGCTATGGGTTCGATGCCCCGGTACTTGAAGTAGCTCGCGGCCTTCTTGCCTACCGCGATGACATCGACCCGTGCACCGGCGGCGGTCTGTTCTGTGATGACGTTTTCCGCGAGGCGCAGTATGTTGCTGTTGAACGCGCCCGCGAGCCCGCGGTCGGATGTGACTGCGATGACCACGGCGCGGTCGTGCGTCTCGTGAGTCGCAAGAAGCGGGTGCTCGGCGCCTTTGGCGTAGCGCGCCACGTTGCCCAGCACCTCCATCATCGAGAGCGCATACGGCCGAGCGGCCTCGATCTTCTCCTGGGCCTTCTTGATCTTGGCGGTCGCGACCATCTCCATGGTGCGCGTGATCTGGCGCGTGGACTCCACGCTGCCGATCCTCTTCTTGATGTCGCGCAGGTTCGCCATCTGCTGTCCCTAGCTTCCCGAGAAGGTCGCCGAGTACTCTTTGAGCGCCTCGACGAGCTTCGTCTCGGTGGCTTCAGAGAGAGCCTTCTCGTCACGGATGGCCGCACCGATCTCCGGATAGCCGTTACCCACGAACTCCAGGAACCCATCACGGAAGCGCAGGACATCCTCGACCGCTAGCTCATCAAGGAAGCCCTTCGTTCCCGCATAGATCGCAATGACCTGCTGATCGACCGGGAAAGGCGCGTACTGCCCCTGCTTGAGCAGCTCCACAAGACGAGCGCCGCGATTGAGCGTCTGCTGCGTGGCTTTGTCGAGATCCGAGCCAAACTGCGCAAATGCGGCGAGCTCACGATATTGTGCAAGATCCAACCGCAGCGACCCTGCAACCTGCTTCATAGCCTTGATCTGCGCCGAGCCGCCGACTCGCGACACCGAGATGCCGACGTTGATGGCGGGACGCACGCCCTGGTAGAAGAGGTCGGTCTGCAAGAAGATCTGGCCGTCGGTGATGGAGATGACGTTCGTCGGGATGTACGCCGACACATCACCGGCTTGCGTCTCGATGACCGGAAGAGCGGTGAGCGAACCAGCGCCGTTGGCGTCGGAAAGCTTGACCGCGCGCTCAAGCAACCGGCTGTGCAGGTAGAAGACGTCACCGGGATACGCTTCGCGGCCTGGTGGGCGCCGCAGCGTCAGCGACATCTGCCGGTATGCGACAGCTTGCTTGGAGAGGTCGTCGTAGATGCAAAGCACGTGACGGCCGGGGTTGCTCTCGCTTGCCGGCTGCCCGTCTTCGCCGGTGTACATGAAGTGCTCGCCCATCGCACAGCCAGCGAGCGGCGCGATGTACTGGAGCGGTGCGGGCTCGGAAGCCGCAGCCGACACCACGATCGTGTACTCCATGGCACCGTAGCGCTCGAGCGTCTCGACGACGCTGGCGACGGTGGAAGCCTTCTGGCCCACAGCGACATACACACAGATGACGCCGGTGCCCTTCTGATTGATGATGGTGTCGAGCGCAACGGCGGTCTTGCCGGTCTGGCGGTCGCCGATGATCAGCTCGCGCTGGCCACGGCCGATCGGGATCATCGAGTCGATAGCCATGATGCCGGTCTGCAACGGCTCGTGTACGCCCTTGCGCTCGATGACGCCAGGAGCCCGGAACTCGACCGGACGGTAGCCCTCGGCGGCGATGGGCCCCTTGCCGTCAAGCGGCTCGCCAAGCGGGCTCACGATGCGGCCGAGCAACGCTTTACCGGAAGGCACCTCGACGGTGCGACCGGTCGTACGTACGATGTCGTTCTCCTTGATGGCGGTCACGCCGCCCATGAGCACGGCGCCGACCTCGAACTCGTCAAGGTTCAGGGCCATGCCGTACACGATAGTCCCGTCCTCACCCACGAACTCGAGGAGCTCGCCGGCCATAGCGCCACGCAACCCGTCGACGCGCGCGATGCCGTCGCCGATCTGGATGACGGTGCCGACCTCTCGCACGTCGATCTGGGCTTCGAAGTTCTCCAGTTGCGCCTTGAGGACGTCGCTGATGGCGCGTGCGGTGATCTCGGCCACCTACGCCTCACCTCCCTGTGGTGCGGTAGACAGGCTGGCGCGGACCGCGTCGAGCTGAGCCGAGAGGCTCCCGTCGAGCACCCTGCCGCCGACCTTGATGATGATGCCGCCCACGATCGAGCCGTCCACCCGCTCAAGAAGCGAGACGGGACGCCCGAGCGCGGCGGCGAGCTTGTCCGTGATGGAGGCGCGAAGGGCCTCGTCTAGCGGTATAGCGGTCGTGATCTCAGCCACGACGATGTTTCGCTCGCTCTCCGCGATCTCGCCGAAGTGGCGAACGACCTCACCCAGCACGTCGACATGACCTCTATCCACGGCCAGGGTGACGATCGACACGACCTCTGGCACCACCGTCTCGCCGAAGATCTCGCGCACGATATCGCGCCTCTTCTCGACGGGGATACCGGTGTCGGTGAGCGCCGTCCGCAAATCGATATGACCACGGATCGTCTCAGCGGCGATGCGGATGCCCGCATCGGCCACGTCGACGACGTCAGCCACGGTGGCGAGGTCGTAGAGGACCCGTGCGTATGTCCTAGCGATCTCGCTAGTTGTCATTGAGGCTCCCCACCTCGGCGACGTACTTCTCGATGAGGCTAGCGTGGTCGGCGGTGGAGAGCTCTTCGCCGATAAGCTTGGTTGCCACGGCTACCGAGAGGTCTGCGACAGACGCCTGGAGCTCGGCCACCGCGGCCTTCTTCTCGGCCTCCATGGCCTCGTGCGCCTTGGCCACGACAGCCTCAGCGTCCTTGGTGGCCTGCGCGAGAATCTCGGTCTTCATCGATTCGGCCACCTTGCGGCCTTGCTCGATGACCTTACCGGCCTCAGCACGTGCCTCGGCCATCTGCGCCTTGTACTCCTCGAGCATGCGCTCGGCATCGACCTGGGTCTGCTCGGCCTTCTCAAGCGACTCCTTGATGGTGGCCGCGCGCTTCTCGAGGATGTTGGAGATGGGACCGAATGCGAACTTCTTCAGCAAGATGAAGAGTACGGCGAACGCCAAGATCGACGGCCAGATATCCGCAAGCACCGGAACGACCGAGATCGACGACCCTCCGCCAGACTCAGCTGCATATGCGACTCCTACCAGCATGGCTCAAAACCTCCAC
Organism: Coriobacteriia bacterium; assembly: GCA_034005175.1. Classification (GTDB taxonomy): domain Bacteria; phylum Actinomycetota; class Coriobacteriia; order Anaerosomatales; family SLCP01; genus JAVEVF01. The sequence goes on from JAVEVF010000002.1 coordinate 40,476, forward strand.
TCGTGCAGGACATATCCGTCTAGGCGCTGAGAATCAGAGCCAGAACGAAGCCGAGCAGGGTGAGCGCTTCGGCGAACGCGATGGCGATGAACATGGTGGTCTGCACCTTGCCGGCCATCTCAGGCTGGCGCGCCATCGCTTCTACGGCCTTGCCGCCGATAATACCGATTCCCAGACCGGGACCGAATGCAGCGAGGCCATACGCGATTCCTGCGCCCAGTACGTTCAGAGAGCCTTCCACCAGTGATCCTCCTTCATTCCAGGACCCTTCTCAGGTCCCCTGACAACTCTTCTAAGCCGGCAAGTGCCGGCGTTGAACCCTGTCTAGTGCTCCGACGCGTGCAGCGCTCCCCCGATGTACACCGAGGTGAGAATGGCGAACACGTACGCCTGAATGAACGCGACAAAGACCTTGAACCCATACATGATGACCAGCATGAGAAACCCGAATCCAGTCATCGTGATGCCAAGTGCGCCGAGCTGCTCGACACCAAGAATCATGAAGATGCCGAAGATGCCGAGGATGATCCCCCCGGCAAACATGTTGGCGTACAGACGGACAGCCAGCGTGAGCGGCCTGAGGAAGTGCCCCACGAGCTCAAGCAGGAAGATGAACGGGCCGAGTGTGAAGCGGCCGCCAGCAGGCATTTCACGCACACCGCTTGGAACGAAACTCTTGACGTACCCGATGAGGCCGTTCTTCTGAATGCCGATCGCGTTGTACACGATGAAGACCATGATCGCCCAGGTCGCTGTGACGCCGATGGATCCCGTGCCCGGGAGCGCACCTGGAACAAGGCCGATCACGTTGTTGACGAGGATGAAGAAGAACAGCGTGCCGATGAATGGCACGTACTTGAGTCCCTCCATGCCCATACTCTCCACGCACAGGTTGCGGATGAACTCCACGCCGGCCTCAGCGATGTTGCCGACGCCTTTTGGCACAAGGCTCGTGCGCTTCGCTGCAATCATGAAGAACACAAGCGTCACCACGAATGCGATGCTCAGAAAGAAAGTGTAGTTCGTCAGCACGAACGGATCGGTGGGCGACACGGTGCCGTGTACATCGTTGAACGGCAGCACCGAGTAGTGGTGGAGCTTAGACGCCAGTTTCTCAGCAAACCCATCCACGCGGTTTCTTCCTCCTTCACCGGGGCCGAGTGAGTACCTTGCCGTACTTCACCAGCTCATATCCGTACGACACGACAAAACCGCCCGCCACTCCCGCGGCGAACATCAGGAACCCTTGCGAGATGAAGCGATAGTAGATGAAGAGCGCTCCGGCAGCGAGCGCCATGCGGGCGATGAGCGACACCGCCGCGATTGCAAGTCCGATCTCGGGCGACTCCGGCGTGATGGTGCGGAAGCTCGCCCGGGAGGCAAGCAGGAGGCCGACACCGAAGGCGATGCCGAGGCCCGCCGCTACGACCGGTTGGCCAAGCAGCGTGACGACACTATCGGCGAGTGCAGGAGACAGTTGGGGACCCTCCGGTAGGACTCATCGGTGCAAGAAACGCCAACCACGAGACCCTGCCGTGGAGCCGGTTGCAGGTGCGAATCGTGACTCCGAACGCATGCGAGCACACGGTGCCACAGACTGCGTTTCCGACGGGGGTCCCGGAAAGCCTGCCCATCGTACACGAACCTCCACAGGCGTGCAATACGGTGATGATGCGGGCAACCGATGACGCAGACAGCACACCATCTAGCGCCGGCCACAGCCAACGCGACGACGTCGCACTCAACCAGGACTCAGCCTGCAGCAGGATGGTCCTCAGAGGTCAGATCCTCGGCCTGCTGGTGTGCTACCTCGAACAAGCCCAACCAATGCGCCATGAACACAGAGAGGCCAGCCAGCACGGCGAAGGTCAGGACCTTCACCGGTGTAGCCGCCCAGCGCATCGCATACGCCCCCACACCTAACGCCGCCGACCACACGTAGATGATAAGGACCGTCTGGCGCTGATCGAATCCCCGACCGAGCAGTCGGTGGTGGATGTGTCCGCGATCTGCCTCTTGAATAGGGCGGTTGTGCAGTACGCGCCGGATGATGGCGCTTGCGGTATCGAAGATTGGAACGCCGAGGATGAGCAAGGGTACGAGCAACGCGATGGCGGCGACCGACTTCATCACACCGAGAAGCGAGATGGCGGCAAGCGTGAACCCAAGCAACATCGAGCCAGAATCGCCCATGAAGATGGTCGCGGGATGGAAGTTGTACCGCAGGAATGCCACACACGCACCGATGAGCGCCGCCGCGAACGCAGCCGCGGCGAACTGATTGCCCTGCAGTGCAAGCACAAGCATCGTCACCGCTCCGATAGCAGTCACACCTGCAGCAAGGCCGTCGAGGCCATCGATGAGGTTGATGACATTGGCGAACGCCACGATGTAGAGCGCTGTCAGCGGAATGCTCAGAAGCCCCAACACGATGATGCGTCCACCGAATGGGTTTCCAATGAAGTCGATGCGCAGGCCGGAGGCGATGACCACCGCTGCCGCCAAGGTCTGGCCTGCGAGCTTCTGGGCAGGGCTCAACGTGCGTATATCGTCGATGAGCCCTGTGACGAAGATGATCACCATGGCTGCGATGCACCCGAGAATCTGCGGGTTTCCGCTTGTCAGAGCTGGTTTCCACCCCAGCGTCGCCTCGCCGACGACCTGAAGGCCGACTGCTGCCATCATCCCCGCGAAGATGGCGACGCCGCCGAGGCGCGGAATCCCCTTTGTGTGCACCTTGCGCTCATCAGGCTGGTCGACCAAGCCTGCCTTGAATGCGAGATCGCGCACGAGCGGAGTCAGCCCGAATGTCACCGCCGCCGCGGCGGTGATCACTGCAGTCAGCTGCAGCCAGCTCACCTACCGCCACCACCCGCGAGCATGCGTGGAGTGATGCCCGCCTCGGCAAGCAGATCCTCTGAGAGCGGGTCTGGATACGGGTCGCGAAAAGCGATGTCCACCACGCCGGCATTGATGAGGATCTTCGCGCACAGCGAACAAGGCTGGTGAGTGCTGTACACGGTAGCCCCATCGATAGTGATGCCGTGCTTAGCAGCCTGGATGACCGCATTTTGCTCGGCATGAATGCCTCGGCAGAGCTCGTGATGGCTGCCGGATGCTATCTTGCGCTGTTCCCGCAGACAGCCCACTTCCTCGCAGTGGGCAAGCCCAGCGGGCGTCCCGTTGTAGCCGGTGGCAAGGATGCGGCGGTCTTTGACGAGCACGGCACCGGTCTGCCGGCGCAGGCACGTCGAGCGGCCAGCCACCTGCTCGGCAATGCTCATGAAGTATTCATCCCACGAGGGGCGGACCATAGCTGCTCTGCCTCCCTGACGCTATTTCGTGCCGAACAGTCGATCGCCCGCATCACCGAGGCCAGGCACGATGTACCCGTGCTCGTTGAGGTGGCTGTCCACACAACACGTGTAGATACGCACGTCATCGCAGCCGTTGACGACCTCCTCGATGCCTTCTGGTGCCGCAATGATCACAAGCAGGTTGATGGAGCGCGCCCCGCGGGCACGCAGGAACTGCACGGCTGCTGCCGCCGAGCCTCCGGTGGCAAGCATGGGGTCGACGATGAGGATGTCTCGCTCGCCGATGTCTTCGGGAAGCTTGCAGTAGTACTCAACCGGAAGCAACGTCTCCGGGTCGCGGTACAGACCCACATGTCCCACGCGCGCCGCCGGTATGAGCTCGATGATGCCCTCGACCATGCCCAAGCCGGCACGCAGGATGGGAATCACCGCGACCTTCTTGCCTGCAAGCACATACGTCGACGTCTCCTCGATGGGAGTGGTGACGGTGGTCTCGGTGAGCTGGATGTCCCGCGTGGCCTCGTTCGCCATGAGCTGGGCGAGCTC